>JALFHZ010000154.1 GCA_022776445.1 Lachnospiraceae bacterium | reverse complement strand
AAAACAGCAAGGTGACTATGGACATTTACGCTAAAGTCAAGTATAATAAACCTGCCCAATTACATGGGGTGATCAACAGAGCAATCGACACATCAAAAGAAGATTAGGGTTAAAATCTGACAAGGGTCTACAAAATCGTGGGTTTAAGAACTGGTGGACGAAGAGCAAAAAGCTTGAAAAACCGCGTAAAATCAAGCAAAATCGAGCTTCGGTTTCGTGAAATACGGTCTCAAAGCAGCACGTCGTGCTCCACAGTTCAGCAAGAGATAATTGTTTTTATCAGAAGAATTTGCAGAAGATTTATGATCCCGGAAGTCTTGTATTTCCAGGATTTTTTCTTCTATAGATGAATTCTGGGATTAAAAATATGTTGCTGGCGGAGCAGAAAACGAATCCATCAGCTTGTATTGATTGTGATTGGAAAACAAAACAGTGAGGAAAGACTGCAATGAGAGAGAAATTGACTAAAAGTGATGTGCAGAAAATACAGGAAGAGATCGATCACCGTAAGCTGGTGGTTCGTCCGGAATGTTTGGAGGCGGTAAAGGAGGCGCGGGCGCAGGGCGACTTGAGTGAAAATTTCGAGTACCATGCGGCAAAGCGTGAGAAAAACATCAATGAGAGCCGGATTCGATATCTGGAAAACATGCTGAAAAATGCGATAATCATTTCAGATGCATCCAAAGAGGATGAGGTGGGACTGAATAAAAATGTGACGCTTTACATGGAAGATGATGACGAAGAAGAGGTTTACAAACTGGTGACCAGTATCCGCGGCAATTCCATGAACAACATGATCAGTACAGAATCTCCGTTGGGCAAAGCCATTCTTCACCATAAAGTCGGAGACCGGGTTGAGGTCAAGATCAGTGATACGTACAGTTACTTTGTGGTAGTGAGAAAGATCGAGCAGAGCGGAGACGAGGAAGATCAGATCCGTAAATTTTAAAACGTATTATGAAAAGAAAGGACAGCTGTACAGCCGTCCTTTCTTTTCATATGGGAAAATTCATTGAACATCCCTGTTTAGATCCAGCCGCCGTCCAGGCCGATCACCTGTCCGGTCAGGTACGAACTCTTGTATCCCAGATGGTAGGCGAGATCTGCAACTTCCTCCGCGCGGCCGAGGCGTCCGGTCGGAATTTCTTCAACCAGGTGAATCAGTTCGTCCTCTTCCATCCATTGGTTCATCTCGGTATCGATGGCACCGCAGGCAATCGCATTGACCTGAATGTTGCTGGGGGCCAGTTCTTTGGCCAGTGCTTTGGTAAATGCATTGATGCCGCCCTTGGTTGCGGAGTAGGCAACTTCGCAGGAAGCTCCGGTGACTCCCCAGACGGAAGAAATGTTAACGATCTTCCCTTGCCCATTTGCCAGCATCATGGGAATCGCCAGTTTGCAGCAGTTAAATACGGAGGTCAGATTGGTGCGTATGATCCGATCCCAGTCCTCCGGTGACATGTCCGGCAGAAGGCGGATGTAGTCGAGGCCTGCGTTGTTTACGAGAACATCCAGCGTTCCGTACTGCTTACGGATCATCTGATAAAGCTGTTCACACTGCGTGAAATCACCCATATCCCCCAGAAATGCGCTGCAGGAGACCTGATAGCTTTCGATCTCTTTCTTTGCCTGCATAAGTTCCTGTTCCCGATGGGCACAGTTGATGATGACGTTGTATCCCTTTTTGGCAAACTTGACAGCGATCGCTTTGCCTATGCCGCGGGATGCACCTGTTACAAGTACTGCTTTTTTAGCCATAGAATCATCCCTTTCTTTTGTTAGAATTTATTATACCACCTTTCTGCGGGATCAATCAAGCGTCAGTGGAATCCGATGTGGCGGCCAGCCCGTTTTGATTTCCCGGATTCTTATTTTGATTTTCAGATCTTCCGGTGTCTCATGCTGCGAGTGAATAATCAAGTTTTCAAAGTGAGGATGGAATTGTGGAGTATCGATAGCATAAACAGGGGAAACTGCTACTGAAGGAAATGGAAGAGACGAGACCGGCTCCGGAGACAGAAACCTTGACAAACCTTGTGACGGAAAAGCTGATCAGCGATGTAAAGGAAAAGGGGCCGATCCATATGACCCTCCTTCCTGTGAATGGAGTTGATTCAGAACGACACAGACGAGGCATACTGGGTAACATGGATTGTCGGGACGGAGCATTTTTTACAATTCAATTACAATTTTGAGAACAGCCTGTATCTTTAATTCGAGATATGTTATACTGAATTGAACAATTTATGTGAATAATAGAATAAAACCATATGGATATAGAATGGGAGCAGGACGACGATGATAAAACAGTATGATTTGGTGATTATCGGTTCCGGACCGGCAGGGCTGGCTGCGGCGATCTATGCGCAGCGGGCAAGGCTGAATACTCTGGTGATTGAGAAAGAGATGATGAGCGGCGGTCAGGTGCTGACTACTTATGAGGTAGATAATTATCCGGGACTTCCGGGAATCAGCGGATTTGACCTAGGAACGCAGATGCGCCGGCATGCAGACCGTCTGGAAACGGTGTTTGCGGAAGATGAGGTCGAGCGGATCGAAGTGGAAGCAGCGGGAGAAGAGCTGCAGGCAGCGGAGGTTCATGCAGCAGATACAAAAGGCTGGAAATGCGTTGTAGGGAAGAAAGACACGTATCTGGCTAAGACGGTCATCATTGCTTCCGGCGCGGTGCACCGAAAGCTGGGCGTACCCGGAGAAAAGGAACTGACGGGTATGGGAGTCAGTTACTGTGCGACCTGTGACGGCGCTTTCTTCAGGAAGAAGATTACAGCCGTTGTCGGAGGAGGCGATGTGGCGCTGGAAGATGCTATTTTCCTTGCGCGTATGTGTGAGCATGTGTACCTGATTCATCGGAGAGATACGCTGCGCGGGGCCAGATCTTTGCAGGAAAAGCTGTTCTCACTGGAGAATGTGACTGTGATCTGGGACAGTATTGTGGAGGAAATCTGCGGTGAGAATCAGGTGGAATCTCTGCGGATCAGACAGGTAAAGACGGGAGAAACATCAGATCTGAGCGTGAACGGTGTTTTCATTGCGGTCGGAATTACTCCGAACAGCCAGCCGTATGAGGGCCTGGTGGATATGGAACAGGGGTATATCTGCGCTGGTGAGACCGGAGAGACATCGGTACCGGGAATTTACGCTGCCGGAGATGTGCGCACCAAGCAGCTGCGCCAGATCGTGACAGCAGCTGCTGACGGGGCCAATGCGGTAAGCAGTGCGGAACGATATCTGAATGGACATTAAAGAGGAGACAGCCAATGAAAAGAGTGATCAAAGTACTGACAGTCAGTTGTCTGATGTGCACACTGGCGGGCTTGATGCCTGCTTATGCCGATGTGGAGAAATCACAGCATCCGGTTACACTTGTCACGGCGCAGGAGAATTATTCTCATATCGCAGTGTCGCAGGTGACGGATTATGTAAATATCCGCGAGCAGGCAACCACAGACAGTAAAATTGTCGGAAAGATTTATAATAACTGTGCGGCAACCATATTGGAAACGGTTGCCGGAGAAGGAGGAGACTGGTATCGGATTCAGTCCGGTACGGTGAACGGTTTTATCAAGGCGCAGTATTTTATTACCGGAGAAGAGGCAGAGAAGCTGGCACAGTCCATCGGACGTGAGTTTGTCACGATCAATACGGCAAGTCTGCGTCTGCGAGAACAGCCGGATTTAAACAGCAATGTACTGACACTGCTTTCCAATGGAGCCCGTTATGTGGTTTTGGCGGAGGAAGGTGACTTCTTCAAAGTTGAGGTCGATGCAGACCTAGTTGGTTATATCGCACAGGAGTACTGTAAGACGACCGTGGAATTTGACCAGGCAGTGTCACTGGAAGAAGAACGCCAGAAACTGGCGGAAGAAGCGGAGCGTAAGCGGGAAGCGGATACCGCGATCGCAGCGCTGCAGCAGGTGATTCAGAATGAGACAAATCGCGGAGAACTTGCGGCTGGCAGCGGAGCATCGACTTCTTCAGATGTTGCTGTAAATGTCGGTGAGCTGATTATTGCTGCCAATCCGGAGACCAGTGATAATTCGGCACAGACGACTGCTCCGCCTTTGACGGTTGCAGAGCAGCGGCCGGAAGCTTCCGGCAATACTTCGGGAAGCCAGACTGTAGCTGCGGGGAATTCCTCTTCCGGTCAGGCATCTTCCGCCGGCCAGAATACCGGGAATTCGTCAGGAACCTTGTCTGCCGTGTCCGGACCGGGACAGGCAGCTATTGTATCAGCAACCCGTACAGCAGTGGTAGCGTATGCCAAGCAGTTCCTGGGCAATCCATATGTATACGGCGGCACCAGCCTGACCAATGGTACGGACTGTTCCGGATTTACGCAGGGTGTGTATAAGCATTTCGGTATCAAAACCGGACGCAGCTCCCGCGACCAGGCGGCAAATGGCCGGACGATTGCGGTTTCTGCCGTACAGCCGGGAGACCTTTTGTTCTACGCAAGCGGTGATTATATCAACCACGTGGCACTGTACATAGGAGATGGAAAAGTAATCCACGCAAGCAATTCCACCACGGGTATTATTATTTCTCCTTACAATTACCGGACCCCGTATAAAGCGGTGACATTCCTGGATTAAGGGGGGAGCATGGAGACGAAAAAACAATATCCCGGACTGGATGTTTTGAAATTTTTTCTTGCCGTTCTGGTTGCAGAACGGCACGTGGTCCAGATCTTTTTTGATGTTTCCAGCAAATGGAGAATCCTGCTGAATAACTGGATGTCTAATCTGGCAGTTCCGGTGTTCTTTATCACGGCAGGATTCTTTCTGTTTCGGAAGCTGGAAGGCGGCACGGGGCGGGAAAAGGATCGGAAGGTTGTATTCCGTTACTGCGGACGGATTCTGCGCATGTATGTGATCTGGTCGATTCTCTATCTTCCGGTGGATTGGTATAACTGGTATCATGGAGAACGGATTGTACGGGACGGCATTTTAAGCTGGCTGCATGCATTTCTGTTCTGCAGTACGATTCCGCAGCTCTGGTATCTGCCGGCGCTGGCGCTGGCCTGCCTGCTGGTGTGGTTTGCATGGGCGCGGGAGATGAAGATCTGGCAGATTGTACTGGTTGGAGCGGTACTTTTGCTCTGTGGTTACCTGGGAGACAACTGGTATTACAATCAGAGATTTCCGCAGGGACTACAGGAGTTGCTGGCGTTGTATCGCAAAGGATTTCTGACTCCGCGCAACGGTATTTTTTACGGAATCTTTTATGTGTCTCTGGGACTGCTGCTGGCGAAGACGAGGCGGCATCTGCCGCTCTGGGGCGCATCCGCAGGGTTTCTGTTTTTCTTCTGGTGCATGTACCGGGAAGTGATAAAGATCAGTGATGCCGGAAGCAATACGAATTTTGTACTGTTTGCGGCGCCGGCAGCATACTGTCTCTTTGCGGCAGCAGCAGCTGTAAAATGGAAGCCGCGCAGGGCATATCAGCGCCTGCGTGGGATGAGCGAGTGGATTTATCTGTCGCATTTTTACTTTTTCTATTTGCTGAACTGGCTGCGCCCATGGAATCCGATACCCTTTAACAGTAAGACCGTGACGGTGATGATTCTTGTGCCGGTGATCGTGTGCGCCTGGTGCCTGGTGCGGCTGTCGGAGACACAGGCGGGGGCGTGGCTGAAGAAACTGATCTGAACGTGTTTTATTGCGAATGGAAATGTGAAAATCCCCGGGCGATATATCCCGGGGATTTTGGTTGAACGTATAATCTGACTGAAGATAAAGGTATCGGTATATTTAGAACTCCGGTTCAATCAGTCCGTAAGTATGTCCCTTTCTCTTGTAAACAACATTGACTTCTTCTGTCTCCGCGTTCAGGAATACATAGAAATCATGTCCGAGAAGCTCCATCTGTACGCATGCCTCTTCCGGATCCATCGGTTTGATGCCGAAACGCTTGGTCTTGACAATCTTGATCTCTTCTTCCGGCTCATCCTCTTCATTGATGAACAGAGAGGAGAAAGCCTGTGCGGACTGTTTCTTGTCAATGAGTTTCTTCTTATATTTCTTCATCTGACGTTCGATGATCTCCTCCACAAGATCGATCGATACGTACATATCACTGCTGGATTCTTCCGCTCGGATGATATTACCCTTGACCGGAATGGTTACCTCGATTTTCTGCTTGTCCTTCTGAACACTGAGTGTTACGATCACTTCCGTGTCTGGATTAAAGTAGCGATCCAATTTGCCGATTTTCTCTTCAATAGCTTCTCTGAGCCCCGGAGTCACATCAATATTTCTTCCTGTAATCGTATAACGCATATCATCAGCTCCTTCTTTTGAGATGGTTTTAGTATATCATATATATTTGAAAAATTCAAGAAAGGGCATCAAAATGTTGTGACAATTTTAGTGAATTTTTTCTAAAAATGGATATTTATAGCGGGTGTTCAAAGTTGAAAAACTATATGGGATGCTCAGAAAAAGTCAAGACTTTCGCATGTATTTTTTGTCGTAAAATGTAAATTTATGACATGTGAACAAAAAAGTGTTCCTGTGTGGGATGAGGGCAAGAATCCTACAAAAGGGGGAAAACTTTGTGGATAATGTGGATAACTTGGTGTATAAGTCATTTTTGGCTAAAAATTGTGCGTTACGGGTGTGGAAAAAAATCTGGGTAAGTGGTGGACAAAAATGTGGATAATGTGGACAAGTAAAAAATCGAACATAGATTTTGTGCAATTTGTCGAGTTAACCATAAAATGAACGTAATTGTTCAGGCCTGTGTTTATGTTATTTGAGGATACGGCGGAAAGAAAGGGGTTCCATTAAGCGATGGATCACAGAAAGTTAATTTTTTGTGAATAACCCTGTGAAAACTTGAATAAATGATGTGATGGTGTTACAATAACTAGGATTAACCTGATTTAGCCCGAATGATAGGAGAAATAAAGAATGAATCTTATAGAAAAGATTTTTGGTACTCACAGCGAGCGTGAGCTGAAGATGATCTATCCCATTGTGAATAAGATCGAGGCTCTGAGACCGAAGATGCAGGCTCTGACAGATGAGGAACTGCGTGACAATACGAGAATCTTCCGGGAACGCCTGGCGAACGGAGAGACTCTGGATGACATTCTTCCGGAGGCATTTGCCACTGTGCGGGAAGCTGCGAAGAGAACTTTGAATATGGAACATTATCCGGTACAGCTGATCGGCGGTATTGTCCTGCATCAGGGACGTATCGCGGAGATGAAGACCGGTGAAGGTAAGACCCTGGTTTCCACCGCACCGGCTTATCTGAATGCGCTGGCCGGCAAAGGCGTTCATATTGTCACGGTCAATGATTATCTGGCAAAGCGAGATGCCGAGTGGATGGGACAGGTGCACGAGTTCCTGGGTCTGAAGGTAGGCGTGGTTTTGAACTCCATGACTTCCGAGGAGCGTAAGAAAGCTTACAACTGTGATATTACCTATGTTACGAACAATGAGCTGGGATTTGACTATCTGAGAGACAATATGGCGATCTACAAAGAGCAGATGGTTCTGCGTGGACTGGAATATGCCATCATCGATGAGGTCGATTCCGTATTGATTGATGAAGCGAGAACACCGCTGATCATCTCCGGACAGAGCGGAAAGTCCACAAAACTGTATGAGGTGTGCGATATTCTGGCACATCAGCTGGTGCGCGGTGAGGCGTCCGGCGAGTTTACCAAGCTGAATGCCATTATGGGCGAGGATATCGAGGAGACCGGAGACTTTATTGTCAATGAGAAGGATAAGGTTGTCAATCTGACGGAAGAAGGTGTAAAGAAGGTTGAGCAGTTCTTCCACATTGAGAACCTGGCGGATCCGGAGAATCTGGAGATCCAGCATAATATTATTCTGGCTCTTCGTGCCAACTACCTGATGTTCCGCGACAAGGATTATGTGGTGAAGGATGACGAGGTTCTGATTGTCGATGAGTTTACCGGACGTATCATGCCGGGACGCCGTTATTCGGATGGTCTGCATCAGGCGATTGAGGCGAAGGAGCACGTCAATGTGAGACGCGAGTCCAAGACTCTGGCTACCATCACCTTCCAGAACTTCTTTAACAAGTTTAAGAAGAAAGCCGGTATGACCGGTACGGCACTGACGGAGGAGAAAGAATTCCGCAATACTTACGGAATGGATGCCATTGCGATTCCGACCAACAAGCCGGTTGCGCGTATCGACCACGAGGATGCGGTGTACAAGACAAAGCGCGAGAAATTCAATGCGGTTGTTGAGGAAGTTGCTGAGGCACATGCGAAGGGACAACCGGTTCTGGTAGGAACCATTACCATCGAGACTTCCGAGATGCTGAGCCGGATGCTGAAAAAACGCGGCATTCCGCACAAGGTTCTGAATGCGAAGTATCATGAGCTGGAGGCGGAGATCGTTGCGGATGCGGGTATCCATGGTGCGGTTACGATTGCAACCAACATGGCAGGCCGTGGTACGGATATCAAGCTGGATGAGGAATCCAGAGCGCTGGGCGGACTGAAGATCATCGGCACGGAGCGTCATGAATCCAGACGTATCGACAACCAGCTGCGCGGCCGTTCCGGACGTCAGGGCGATCCGGGAGAATCCCGTTTCTATATTTCTCTGGAAGACGACCTGATGCGTCTGTTCGGTTCGGAGCGTCTGATGTCGATGTTTGAGGCACTTGGAGTACCGGACGGAGAGCAGATTGAGCATAAGATGCTGTCCAATGCCATTGAGAAGGCGCAGATGAAGATCGAGACCAACAACTACGGTATTCGTGAGAACCTGCTGAAATATGATGAGATCAACAATGAGCAGCGTGAGATCATCTATGCAGAGCGTCGCAAGGTATTGGATGGCGATAATATGCGCGATGTGGTTCTGAAGATGGTGACGGATATCGTTGAGAATGCTGTGGATCTGTCGATCCCGGATGATCAGCTCAGAGATGACTGGGATCTGGCTGAACTGAACAGTCTGCTGCTTCCGGTGATTCCGCTTCAGCCGGTTACGCTTGAGCGTTATCCGGTGAATAAAAAGAATGAACTGAAGCATGCTCTGAAGGAGAGCGCAATCAAGCGCTACGAAGAAAAAGAGGCACAGTTCCCGCAGGCAGAGCAGATGCGTGAGATTGAGCGCGTGGTACTGCTGAAGGTGATTGACAATAAGTGGATGAGCCATATTGACGATATGGATCAGCTGCGTCAGGGTATCGGTCTGCAGGCATATGGACAGAGGGATCCTCTTGTAGAGTACAAGATGGCAG
>JALFHZ010000141.1 GCA_022776445.1 Lachnospiraceae bacterium | reverse complement strand
CGAATTAAACTTCTGCGTAAGATGCAATCAGATTGATCACCGTTCCGACGGCATCGGATAAGGTGCTCTGGTTCATGGCATCAATGAACGGTTGTCTGTTTTGATAAGTATTCTGAATTGCCTGATACAAGGTGTCATCCGTCACGGCTTCTTCTTCCAGAACTGTGGAGAATCCCTGCTTTTCAAACGAGCGCGCATTCAGAATCTGATCTCCGCGGCTTGCAGCAGCAGAGAGAGGAATCAGAATATTCGGCTTGCGCAGAGCCAGAATCTCACAGATGGAATTGGCGCCGGCGCGTGACAGAATCAGGTCAGCAGCAGCAAACAGATGACGTAGAGGAGCATCTACATATTCATATTGAACATATCCTTCCCGGCCAATCAGGCTTTCGTCCAGATTGCCTTTACCGCAGATATGTATCACCTGATACGTCTCAAGGAGCTTTGGCAGGATAGAACGAACAGCAGTATTCACTGCGACAGAGCCAAGGCTGCCGCCGATAACCAGAATCACAGGTTTGTTGGCACTGAGACCGGCATACTGAAGTCCGGTGAGGCGGTCACCTTCAAGCAGTTCGCGGCGGATTGGGGAACCGGTAAGGATCGCACGGTCCTGCGGCAGATACTGCAGGGTTTCCGGGAAGTTACAGCAGATCCTGGCAGCAGAAGGAATGCAGATTTTATTTGCAAGTCCCGGAGTTATATCGGACTCGTGAATGATCGTCGGAATCTTATAGTGTTTCGCAGCCAGTACAACAGGTACGGCAACGAAGCCGCCTTTGGAAAAGACGACATCCGGACGATATTTCTTCATCAGGCGAAGTGCTTCTGCGTAGCCCTTGATCACACGGAACGGATCGGTAAAGTTTTTCAGATCAAAATACCGGCGCAATTTACCAGATGAAATGCCATCATAAGGAATACCGGCACTTTCAATCAACTTACGTTCCATACCATTATAAGAACCAATGTAATGAATCTCATAACCCCGCTCTCTCAAGGTAGGGAGCAAAGCCAGATTTGGAGTGACATGCCCGGCAGTACCGCCGCCGGTCAGGATGATTTTCTTCATGGAAAGTTTCCTCCGAATGATTAATTTCTAGTATTTATAGTAACCACAACTCGTAAAAAGTCAACCCCGAATCACACAGGAATCCGAGGAAATACTGGCAATTACGGGAAAGCAGAGGAATATCAGTGAAACGATTGGATAACAGCTATCATGACGATAAACTGAATATTTTTATCCGGGATACCAAAAAAGATTGTGGTTTTGATGATGGAACTCTGCTCGCGGATATGGACGCGGCTGAGCAGGCATGGAAACAGGAACAACTGGAACACCCGGAGGAAGCTGCCCGAATCATGCAGGAGTCGGATGCGAAGTTTGAGGAACTGATGCGCAGGATTGAAGTTGAGGGAATTCAACCTGCAAGCACAGGACACGAGGCGTGGGAAGATGCAGAGTTTGAGTCAGACGTGGAGTGGGATGCGTTCGATGAGGACGAATTCGATGAAGCGGAGGACGATGACGAGGAAGAGGAAGATATTGTAACGCCGATGGAAGCAGAAATGGTCGCAAAGACGGAGAATGTGAAAACAGTGAAAGAGGAAGCGGCAGACGCTGATGCGCCGAAAGCGGAAAAGATCTGTGAGGATGCGAAAGCAAGTGAAGTAGCAGCGGATGAACCATATGAAACTGTTGCTGCAAAGCATGAAAACAGAAAAGTTGTCAGCCTGAAGAAGAGGAAAAAAATCCTGCTTTTGGTGGCGGCGGTGGCAGTACTGGGGGCTGGAACGACTTTTGTGGCGCAGGGGAAGAGAGAGTATAAGCTGAGGCAATATCCGGTAGAAGCGGAGAAGAATATTATAGTTAACCATAATTCAGTTTATAAATTAACAAATAGTGGTAAGTTGGAGGATGCGTATAGGGAAATTGAGGAAAAGTTGGAAATAAATGCTTTAAAATTAGGGGATATCCCAGAGAAGATGAAATTTAAACAGCTATTGATTTATGGAAAACGTGCGGTCATAGAGTTTGAATATAATAAAAAATCAGTTTATCTTGAAGAAACTAAGTTTTCCGACCATCAAGAAGTATCGAGTGTTACTATATCGGATCGAAAGGACAGTGAATTGATTTATAATGAGTGGCTAGACAAGCATATAGTGATGAATAGTAATATACTTCAAAATGGGGAAATAGAATATAGTGCAGGATTAGCTTTAGGTGATTCATATTATTATTTATCGGGTGTTATGGATAAAGAAGACTTTGTGATCTTGGTTGAAGGTGCAAATAATAAATAGCTAGCTGTTTTAATGTAGTATTGATCTTTTGTGATAATTGGATAAATTAACTTTTAGAGGGTAAAATGATGATTAAGAGAATAATTTTTAAAGGTCTGTTAGTGGTTGCAATGATGTCAGTTTTTCAGCTAACAGCATTTGCTGGAGAAGACTCCTTTGAAATGTCTAGTAAAAAAATTGAGAATGCACAAACATTTGTTTCTGAAAATTTAGCTAGAGTAGTGGGAAGTCCCAGAGGAATGTTGATTTCTTCTGTAGAATTGTCAATTACAGATCTTGGGGCTGGAACCGTCGAACTCTATGGCAATGTATTATGTCATGAGCCTATGGAAAAGATTAAATTAAATCTATTTTTGGATAAGTGGAGCAGTGCTGAGAATGATTGGAACCAGATAGAGAAGTTCCCATTTACGTGGTTGGCTGAGGATTATCCAAATGAAGATTTAACTATGGCATTTGGTGCGGTGGAAGTTCCAAATTTGGAAAGAGGAATTGAGTATCGAGCACGCGGTATTGCTGGAGCATGGGATTTGGATTCTAATTTATATGAGGTATTTAATGCGGGCACTTCAAGTATCTTAGTAGAATAATTCAGTAAAGTCTTCAAGAAGTCCTTGACTAAATCTATATTGAAGTCAGGGACTTCTTACCATCATAATTCAAAACATTTCTAAAATCTCTTAATTTCATCGTAAAACAATTGAGCCCCCAATTCATTTCGTTTATAATGGAAACAATGAAATGTTAAGGTGATTATTTATGTTGATTGAGAAGATAAATTGTAATACACAAAAATACATTGAAAGTTTTTCCAAAACGATTAGAAAAGAGTATGGGCAGTTTTTTACATCTATTCCAACAGCCAGATATATGGCCTCTAAGGCAACAGCCAGAGGATATTTGAAAATATTGGATGTCGGCGCAGGCACAGGGATATTGACAGCGGCGCTGATTGAACGATTTTTACGATGCAGAATTGTTAAGACCATTGATGTCGTACTGTACGAGAATGATCCTGGGGTTATACCCGTATTAAAAGAAAATTTAGAATTGATGCGGATGGCATGCCAGAAAAAGAATATTAGTTTTCAGGCCAAAATACTGGAACAGAATTTTATACTTGCTAATGAAGGCACGTGGAAAGACGTTGCTGGATCGCAATATGATATTGTAATCAGCAATCCGCCATACAAAAAAATTTCCAAATCAGCAGCCGAGTCAGAAGCAATGTCAGACATTGTATATGGTCAGCCCAATATTTATTTTTTGTGTATGGCAATGGGGCTTCATCTGCTGAAGCAGGGCGGAGATTACATTTATATCGTTCCAAGATCGTGGACGTCTGGATTATACTTTAAGAATTTTCGTAAATACTTATTGACTTATTTATCTATTAAAAATATGCATTTGTTTGTATCTCGAGACAATGTATTTGATTATGAATCAGTTTTGCAGGAAACGATGATTGTCTCTGGTTCCAAGAAAGAAAAGCAGAGTCCATTCGTTACCATAACAACCAGTAATGGAACCAATGATTTTAACCAGATTACTTCATTGAAAGTAAAGAGCAGTGTTTGCATTACGAAAGATGAGAATCGTTATGTATTATTGCCGATCAATCGAAGTGATGTCGAAACTCTTGAAAAAATGTCACAGTTTCATGGTACGATGGAGTCAACAGGATATTTCTTTAAGACAGGTCAGGTTGTTGAATTTCGAAATGAAAAAAGTATTTTTGCAGAATCCGGAGAAGGAAGGATACCATTAATCAGACCATGCCATTTGAATGGTGGAGTAGTTCGGTTTCCTGTAGTGACAGCAAAAAAACAATATATTCAGTCAAATGGTAAAAGCTGTTTGTATACGGATATGCATGATATGCTGCTTCTGAAGCGGTTTACATCAAAGGAAGAGTCGAGAAGGCTGCAGCCGGCCATTTTGCAAAGCCGGGATTTTAGAGAGAAACAGATTGCTCTTGAGAATCATGTGAATTATTTGGTGAAAGCGGATGGCGAGATGGAGCAGGAGGAATTATTGGGTTTGATGGCTGTGTTTTCTTCTGATTTATGGGATAAGTATTATCGGATTCTGAATGGCAGTACACAGGTGAATGCAGGGGAAGTGAATTCAATGCCTGTGCCGGATGTTGAGAGTATTAAAAAGATTGGAAGACGAGTATTAGAAAAGATACCTTATAATGAAGTAATTGAGGAGGTACTTTATGGGGAAAATTGTTGAAATGCAATGTATTTTGGAACAGTTAAAAGTTCCTAAGAAACAGCAGAATGAACGGACAGCGCTTACCATGTTAGCACTTTCAGGATTAAAAGAAAACAGCAAGTGGAAACAGGTTACGGAAGAATATTTGCGGCCACATGATATTCTCGGATTTATTAATGAGAAATATGGAAGGGATTATAAAGAAAATACACGGGAAACATTTCGAAAAGATTCATTGAAACCGCTATGTGACGCAGCGATTATTGAGAATAATGCCGCAGTCACAAACAGTCCAAATACGAAATACCGTCTGACCAGGGAAACTGCCAGATTGTTCCGCTTATATGAGACAGATCAGTGGAACGATGAACTGGAACATTATTTACAGACGCATCGGGCTTTACAGGATATTTATGAGCAGAAAAAGATGATGGAAAAGGCATCTTTTGAACTGCCGGACGGGATTCGGATAGAATTTAAACGGTCGCCTCATAATAAATTGCAGCAGGCGATTTTGGAGGAGTTTGTTCCACGGTTTGTTAAAAATGCGGAATTATTATATGTGGGAGATACGGCTGACCGATTTTTGTACTTTAACAAGGATAGAATTTCAGAATTAGGGATAGGCATATTTGATAATGCGGCACTTCCTGATATTGTGCTTTATGATTCTGAGAAAAACTGGGTCTATTTTATTGAAGCGGTCACATCTGTCGGCCCCATGACACAGGAACGTGTATACAGGATAAAGCGTTCTTGTGAGAATTGCACGGCCGGTCTGATTTATATAACAGCATTTTTGACCATGAAAAAATGCAAAGAGATGTTGTTGGAAATCGCATGGGATACAGAAATTTGGATCGCGGATAATCCGGATCATATGATTCATTTAAATGGCGACAGATTTTTGGGGCCGAGAGAATAAAAACAGAGCGAAGGCTATTCCTCCGCTCTCTTCATCCTCTCCACAATCGCATCACACCACTGATCAAATTCCGGATCTTCCACCTGCAGTTCTTTATGTTCCAGCATATAGTTCACAGAGTTTCTGAGTCCTTCGGCCATGGAAACGGTGCAGACAAAATCCGGGACAGCAGCCTTGATTTTGGAATTGTCAAATACTACGGAAACGGCCTTGTCACCCAGAAGCTGTCCGCGGAAATCATAGGATTCACCGTGGCGGGCCAGGAAATCAGAAGCGACATGAAGTGCCTTCAGAGGTTTTCCAAGGGTATCGGCAATGATTTCATAGATCTGGTTCCAGGTCATACTTTCGTCACTGGTGATATGGTAAGCATTTCCAATCGCATGAGGGTTGCCCATCAGGCCGACGTAGCCTTTGGCAAAGTCGGTGGAGTGAGTCAGGGTCCACAGCGAGGAGCCGTCACCGGGGATGATCACCGGTTTATCATCCAGAATCCGTTTTAGTATCTGCCAGTTACTGCCGCGTCCGTGCAGAGCTACCGGAGGCTTGGTCCCGTCATAAGTGTGGCTTGGGCGGACGATCGTGACCGGAAAACCGTCTTTGCGGTATGCCTGCAACAGGGCATCCTCCGCCTCGATCTTTTTCTGGGACTAGGTCCAGTAAGGATTGACCAGAGGCGTGCTTTCGGTAATCCGGTAGTGCTGCAGCGGTTTCTGATAGGCAGAGGCACTGCTGATAAAGATATACTGTTTTGTCCTGCCGCTAAACAGGCGGATATCGCGCAGGACATCTTCGGCATTGTAACCGATAAACTGTGCGACGACATCAAACTGCAGACCATCGACAGCCTGTGCAGCAGCTTCTTCATCGCGGATATCCGCGATGATGGATTTCATTCCCTCCGGAACCGGTTTGTGGCCGCGGTTCAGCAGTGTGAGCTCCCAGCCGCGTTTCCGGGCAAGTGCAGCGACAGCGGTGCTGATGGTTCCGGTTCCTCCAATCAATAATGCTTTCATATTATTTCTGCTCTTCCTTATAGGCTTTCAGGGCTCTTGCCAGCTGATCCGGGCAGGAGGTGGGCTTCGGTCCGCAGTGGATACCTTCCAGACGATGGATCGCCTCATCGACATCCATGCCTTCTACCAGTCGTGCTACGCCCTGGGTGTTGCCGGAGCAGCCGCCGATGTAGCTTACGTTGGTGAGCTTGTTGTCTTTGATATCAAAATGAATTTCTCTTGCACATACGCCTCGTGTTTTATAGACCATCATTTGTAATTCCTCCATTCTTTAGAAATATTCTGAACGACAGCTTTGATTAACATCGTTAGCTAATTATAGTCAGGGTGGAAAGGGATTGTCAAGAGAGGAATCCGCAGATATAATGGTGGATAGTGGAAACAGGCCATAGAATAAAACGAAGAGAAAGAGGTTTTGATATGTTAGGAATTATTGGTGCGATGCCGCAGGAAGTCGAACTGCTGAAGAATGAGATGGTACAGTCGGAGATTACCACGGTGGCCGGTATGGAATTTTACAAAGGAACGATTGACGGAAAAGAGACTGTGGTCGTACGGTCCGGTATTGGCAAGGTGAATGCGGCAATGTGTGTGCAGATTCTGGTGGATCACTTTGCCGTGGATGGAATTGTAAATACGGGAATTGCAGGATCTCTGCGTGCAGAGATCAATATCGGGGACATGGTTCTTTCCACGGATGCCGTTCAGCATGATGTAGAAGCAATTGCGTTCGGATACCCGGTGGGACAGATTCCGCAGATGGATGTATTTTCCTTTGAGGCGGATGCGAAAATGCGCGAGATGGCAAAAGAATGCTGTGAGCAGGTGAATCCGGAGATCGCAGTCCATGAGGGGCGCGTGCTGACCGGTGATCAGTTTATTTCCGATAAGAATAAAAAGAACTGGCTGGTTGAGACATTCTCCGGATACTGTACGGAGATGGAGGGAGCAGCGATTGCACAGGCTGCGCATCTGAATCAGGTTCCGTTTCTGATCATTCGTGCGATTTCAGACAAAGCGGATGACAGTGCAAGCATGGATTATCCGGAGTTTGAACGGCTGGCGGTTATTCACAGTGCGAACCTGACCCGAGCGCTGATCGCAGCGTTCTGATGAAACCTTAAGTTAATAAGCGATTTGCAGCGAACTTTGACGAACGATTCTAGGCTCCGTGAACTTTCCAAAACGTTTTTGGGCGGCTATAATAAAAGGCGTCTGAAAATTTCAGGAAAGAAAGGGGAACTGTTTTATGCTGCAATTGTTGGAAACAGGGAGAGCACTGTATGTGCTGGCGGTATTCTGCGGACTCGGTGTACTGACAAGACTGATTACCGGCCGCCTTTACAAAGGATTACTGAAAGAAAGCACGAACCTGGCAGTGACCAGAAATAAGCGCCTGAAGGAACTGAGACAGAAGGCGGAAAATACATACCGGATCAACCAGGGAATGCGGGACAGCAGAGCCTGGCTGGAGCATCAGTTAAATGATCTGCGTTTTGCAGGGCTTACGCTGCAGGGATGGACAGGTTTTTCCATGCAGTGGACCTGGCTGTGCCTGCTGGCAGGTGCAGCAGCAGCGTTTGCTGCCTACTGGTATCGTCTGGATACGTTTTACATTGTGATGTATGGAGGCGGAGCTGTACTGATGGCGATGTTTTCCATGATGTTTGACCTGGGAGTGTCCGGCAGCAGGAGAGAGCGGATTCTGACCGCACTGCAGGATTATATGGAAAATGTGATGTGCCCGAGGATGGCGCGCAATCTTCCGTCGGAAGGCAGTATGGACGGAATGGAAGAACGGAGAAGGCGCGGTGAGAGATTCGGAAGCGGACGGGAACGGGTAATGCAGCAGGAGGAGCTGCCGTACGGAGCGGCAATGAATACGGCTGCTGCAGAAATGGATGACGGAGACGTTGTGAGCGGTGACGGCTCTGAAATAGGGCAGAAAGGCAGGAAAAAGCTTTCCGGGCGCGCAGCGAGGCGGGCGGCGCAGGCAGTACAGGCACAGTCTGCTCAAAACCGGGAGATACAAAATGTGCGTGCGGCCTCTGATTCCACGGCGGATCGCAGGTCGGATCGCCGTTCCGAGGCAGATTATCTGAAACAGAGCCTGGAGCAGATTGCCGCGAGCCGGGATCGGCCGGGAGCTTCGGACGGCAACTGGCTGAAGAATCTGAAGCCGGAGGAAATGCAGCTGTTAGGGGATATTCTGAAGGAATATCTGGCGTAACGGCAAAGGCTCCGTGCCGCAGTGGTGCATGGTCACTGTGGTACGGAGTCTTTGTTTATCATTCTTCAATTACCTGGATTTCCAGAAAGTCAAAATCAATTTGCTCAATGAAATTATCCTGTGAAAAACGTGTTTTATCGTGACGTTTGAACTCTTCAATATTGGCATCCAGCCAGATCGGCTTGCTCAGGTCAAATTCATAACAGATATCATCCAGAGATTGAAATACCATCGCAGTGCGGGACTGGCTGTAATCGGTCTGACAGATGACGGTGTCCTGAAGCATATGGTTGTTTTTCCAGATTTTTCCCCACATTCGAAACATATAAATGTACCTCCTGGTCCTTTTATTTGGCATGTCATGATTTCCGACGGCGGTTGATTGTTTTTTAGTATAACGGATTTTGAGAGAAAAGTAAACGGATCCCCATGGAATGTGATGCAGATCAAATAAAATCCGTATTCCCGTCTTGTCCAACATTCTATTCTGTAGTAAACTATAAACAGTATCATGGTATGCGTTCATAAGAGATTCGAATGAAACATGCGAAGGAGGACCGGTTATGGTAAAGACAGCGGAAGAATGTCTGGCGTTTTTGGGGAAAGCCAGAGATGCGCTGGAGGAATTGTCGATCTCAGAGGACAGGGAGACGCAGCTTCAGGCAGATGAAAAACGTTTGGGAAAGGCGTTGGAGCAGGAGCGAAAGACGATTGCAGATGCGATACAGCAGACGGTGAAAAAGCGCAAAGACGAGATCTGTGCCAGCTATGACAAGGAGATCAATAAGGCGCAGGATCAGCTCAAAAAGGCGAAAAGCAAGCGGGAGAAAGCGAAAAATCAGGGTGTGAAAGACCGGATTGCTGATGAGACGGCTGATTTTTATGCAAGCACGAAGGAATTGAAAGCGCAGATGAAATCCCTCTTTCAGAAAAAACATGTGCCGGGCTTCTGCCGCTCTGCGTTGTATTACAGTCTGTATTTTCCAAAATGGCCGAAGGAGATCCTGACGCTGCTGATTTTTGTGCTGCTTTGCTTTCTGGCCTTGCCCTACGGCATTTATCAGGCGGTTCCGAATCATACAACCGTGCATCTGATTGTCATCTATGTGCTGGATATCCTGATCGTGGGCGGAATCTATGTGGCGATCGGCAACAGAACCAAGATGCAGCATATGGAAACTCTTCGAGTGGGACGTCGTTATCTGGATGATATGCGTGCCAATGCGAAGGCGATTCGTCGGGTGACCTCTACGATCAAGAAGGATCGGGATGAAGCACAATACAATCTGGAAAAGTTCGATGATGAGATCGCTCAGTTTCAGCAGGATTTGAATGAGGTGACGGCGAAGAAGAATGAAGCGCTGAACACCTTTGAGACCGTGACGAAGACCATCCTTCAGGATGAAATCGAGCATAATTATAAAGAAAAACTGGATCAGATTGAGAATGAGTATCTGCAGGTGTCGGAACAGCTGAAGGCAACAGCGGCAGAAGTGAAGGAGAAACGTCTGTATATTACGGACCACTACGGAACGTATCTGGGCAAGGAATATCTGGACCCGCTTAAGATTGCCGAGCTGTACACGATTGTGCAGAATGGCCAGGCTTCCAATGTGAGTGAGGCAATCACGATTCACAGAAACAGGAAGGAATCATAAACGATCAATGGAAGAAGAGACCGATTGAGGGGATGTGCCGGCAGGTGCATTCCCTTTTTGACGTGTTGAACAGGCGTATAAATTCTACCGGTCAGGATTATACTAGGAATAACAAATTGGAAGTTCAGGTGAGTCGGTCATGAAAACGGTTTATTATTTTGATTCCAGCCGCATCGAGGAGACAGGATATTGTGCGCACACGCTTCAGGAGTTGATCTGTGAGATTCAGAGAGAGCAGGGCAAGGCAGGTGTTCTGTTTCTGTGCATCGGGACAGATCGTTCTACCGGTGACAGTCTGGGACCGCTGATCGGCTATAAATTAAAGGAGCAGCAGGTGCGGAGAATCCAGATCATGGGCACCCTGGAGCGGCCGGTACATGCGATGAATCTGGAACAGGCCATGGAACTGGTGAAAACCTGTTATTCTGATCATGTGGTTGTGGCGGTTGATGCTTCCGTCGGAAGACAGGATCATGTGGGATGTGTGACGATTGGAAAAGGCGCGCTTCGGCCGGGGCTTGGGGTGTGCAAGAAGCTTCAGGCAGTGGGGGATATTTTTATCACGGGGATTGTCGGCGGATATGGCAATCGCGATCCGCTGATGCTTCAGAGTATCCGGCTGTCGATTGTCATGCGGCTGGCGGATTACATTTGCGAGAGTGCGTTTCTTGTCGAACAGTTTTTAGAAAACCGTGCAGTGGTTTGACAAAATTGGCGCCCCGGTCTGTGTTATGATCGTTTGGATCGTAAAGAAATAAAACAGCGGGGTGAAAAAATGGGCGAATTATATAATCCGTATCCGAAGCTGCCGAAGAATATCCGGCAGATCGGGGAACGGGATCAGAGTTTGAAACTTTATGTGGAGGATTATGTCAATACATATCTGAAGCGGCTGTATCCGAATGGCGGACGTGATCTGCGGGTCGGACTTCTGCTGGGAGAAATGCGCAGCCAGGAAGGCGTTCCCTATCTTTTTGTGGACGGTGCTCTGGAGATGGAAGGGGTAACGCAGGATGGGGAAAAGGTGGCATTTACGGAGGAGGCATGGAAACGGGCATATCAGACCATGGAGCAGATGTTTCCCAGAAGAAATGTGCTGGGCTGGTTTCTGTGCGGCGCTCCGGGATGCACGCTGAGTCCGCTCAATTACTGGAAACAGCACGGGCAGTATTTTTCGGCAAAAAATCAGCTGATGTATCTGAACAGCGGGCTGGAAGGGGAAGAGGCGATTTACATCGCGTCGGAAGACGGATTTTATAAATTGCGCGGGTACTGCATTTACTATGAACGCAACCAGATGATGCAGGATTATATGGTGTCCCGCAAGGAGGCACATCGCGTGGAATCCGGTACCCGGGAACCTGTGATTCAGGATTTCCGCCAGAAGCTGGAAGAAAAAAGGGTGGAGATGTTCCATCGCAGGTCCGCGGTGAGCCGTCTGGGTACGGTGTGCGGAGTTCTCTCCGTGCTGGTGCTTGCCAGCGGAGTGGCCATGTTCAACAATTACCATAAGATGAAGGAGATGGAGTCCGTGATTGCTTCTGTAGTGCCGAAGGAAAAGGATGGAGCAGAGAGCGCGGATGTGGAAGTGGAGGAAGTGCCGGGGGAGCTTTATCCGACACTGGCGGAAGTTGTGATCGAGCAGGGAGACGGCAGTGAAGCCGCGGTTGAAGCAGCGGGTCAGGCGTATGAAAATGAAACAGATCCGATGGACGGCAGCCGTGTTCCGGGACAGACCGGTGGAAGCGGAGCGGGGCAGACCGGCAGCACCGGGGCAGAACAGACCGGCAACGCCAAAGCGTCAGAACCGGCAGAACCGGTGCAGGTGCCTTCCGATGCAGTCAAATATGTTGTGAAAAACGGAGAGACGCTGTACGGCATCTGCATTGAGCGATACGGAAGCATGGCAGAAATGGATGAAATATGCCGATGGAACGGACTGGGAGACGGAAGTCATATTATGGCAGGGCAGGAGATCCTGGTGCCGCCGGTGAATGAGTAAGATTCTTGTCAATTTGTCAAATTATCTTTGACCCTGTACACAAAATGCGCTATACTAACCAGTAGTATGTTCATTTTTCAGGAGATAGACAAGCATGAGTGATATGAGCTCAATGAACCGGGAGAATAAGAAAAGGCAGCTGCGCAGACAGATGATTTCTTCCGACATGCCGAAGCCCGGACCGGGAATACCGCAGGAGGACAGCGAGGAAGTGATGCGCAGGGCGCAGAAGAAAGCCCGCAGACGGCGGGGAATCCGATTCCTGATTCTGCTTCTGCTGATCGGCGCACTGGCGGCCGGCTGGTTTTATCACCAGCGGAGTTATCAGTATATGACTTTTGAGACCGCCTGGCAGATGGATCTGAATGAGGGAAGTTTGGTAGGGTATGAGAAGTTCGGGAATAATGTTCTGAAGTATACCAAAGATGGGGCTTCCTATATCGACAACAAGGGCAAGATGATCTGGTCGGAGAGCTATGAGATGAAGACACCGGTGGTATCGGTGAACGGGGATTATGCGGCGATTGCGGACAGGCAGGGCAACAGCATCTATATCTGCAGTGTGGACGGACGACAGGGGCAGGCGACGACGGTACTGCCGATCAGTCGGGTTTCCGTGTCGGGCACCGGGGTGGTTGCCGCGGTGCTGGAAGATTCAACGGCCAGCTATATCACGTTCTTTAAGAAGGATGGCAGTTCTCTGGATATTACGGTGAAGACCAAGATGTCCGGGGACGGATACCCGTTGGATATTTCACTTTCCGGGGATGGGACACAGCTGATGTGTTCTTTTGTGTATCTGCTGAATGGGGAGATGAAGAACCGGGTGGTATTTTATGACTTCTCGGAGGTCGGCAAGAATGTCCCGAACCGGCTTGTGGGCGGATTTGACGATCCGTTTCAGGACAGCATGGTTCCGGGCGTTACCTATATGGGGGAGCCGTATTCCTGTGCATTTTCCGGAAACGGTCTGACGTTCTTTTCTTCGAAGAATCTGGCATCGCCTGAGCTGGTAAAGCAGATTCCGATAGAAGAGGAAATTCAGAGTGTTTTTCATTCGGATGAATATGCGGCAGTCATTGTGAAGAATACTACTGGTGAGTACATGAATCGTCTGGATGTATACAGAAAAGACGGAACATTTGTGATGAGCCGGGAATTTACGTATGAATATACACAGGCGGATATTGACGATAATTTAATCTTTTTGTATAATGAAGATTCATGTAAGGTATTTAATATGGAAGGTGTGGAGAAGCTCTACGCATCCTTTGACTTTCCGGTTTCACGGATTCGGAAAGGTCGATTCCCCAATACACTGGTATTAACCGGCCCGCAGCAGATGCGGGAAATCAAACTGCACTGATCAGCGATATCATAAGCAAACCATTACACTACACACGATATAGGAGGTCCTACCAATGAACAACATTGATACGATGTCAGTAAATGCAATTCGAATTTTATCGGCAGATGCGATTCAGAAAGCAAATTCCGGTCATCCGGGGCTGCCGTTGGGATGCGCTCCAATGGCGTATGAGCTCTGGATGAACCATATGAACCACAATCCGGCGGATCCGGAGTGGGCTAACCGTGACCGTTTCATTTTATCCGGCGGACATGGTTCCATGCTGCTCTATTCCCTGCTTCATCTGTTTGGCTACGGGAATCTTTCCAAAGAAGATCTGATGCAGTTCCGTCAGCTCGGATCCATGACCCCGGGACATCCGGAGTATGGTCATACCGTGGGCGTTGAGGCTACGACGGGTCCTTTGGGTGCCGGTATGGGTATGGCCGTCGGTATGGCGATTGCAGAGGCTCATCTGGCAGAAGTATTTAATAAAGAAAATTATCCGGTGGTTGATCATTATACGTTTGCTCTGGGCGGAGACGGATGTATGATGGAAGGTATTTCCTCCGAGGCGTTTTCTCTGGCAGGAACTCTGGGACTCAGTAAGCTGATTATTCTGTACGATTCCAATAAGATTTCGATCGAAGGCGATACAGATATGGCTTTTACCGAGGATGTGCAGAAGCGTATGGAGGCATTCGGTTTCCAGACGCTGATGGTAGAGGACGGCAATGATCTGGAAGCCATTGGCAAAGCAATTGAGGAGGCCAAGGCAGATACCGAGAGACCTTCTTTCATTACCATTAAGACGGAGATCGGTTATGGTTGTCCGGCAAAGCAGGGCAAGGCAAGTGCGCATGGCGAGCCGCTGGGTGTGGAGAATGTGGCAGCTCTGAGAGACAATCTGGGCTGGCCGTATGAGGAAGCGTTCTACGTGCCGGATGAGGTATATGATCATTTTAAGGCAGCATCTGCTGAGAAGGCAGAGACGGAAGCTGCGTGGAATGTGATGTTTGCTGCATACTGCGAGGAATATCCGGAGATGGAAGCTCTCTGGAAGCAGTATTTTGACGGCGATGCTGCTGTTTCTGAGCAGCTGATGGCAGATGAATCCTTCTGGGCAAAGACTGATAAGGCGGAGGCTACCAGAAGTCTTTCCGGTAAAGTGATTAACCGTCTGAAAGATCTGATGCCGAACCTGATGGGCGGTTCTGCGGATCTGGGACCTTCGAATAAGACGGTGATGAACGGAATCGGTTATTTCTCCAGAGATGACCGTGCGGGAAGAAATATGCACTTTGGTGTGCGTGAGCTGGCGATGACGGCCATTGCCAACGGCATGCTGCTGCATGGCGGACTGCGTACTTATGTGGCAACGTTCTTTGTATTCAGCGATTATGTGAAGCCGATGGCGCGTCTGTCCGCACTGATGCAGATTCCGCAGATTTTTGTGTTTACCCATGACAGCATCGGCGTTGGCGAGGATGGACCGACGCACGAGCCGGTGGAGCAGATGGCGATGTTCCGCTCCATGCCGAATTTCCATGTGTTCCGTCCGTGTGACGCAGTGGAGACAGCGGCTGCATGGTACAGTGCTGTGGCATCGGAGAAGACTCCTACGGCTCTGGTTCTGTCCAGACAGAATCTGGCACCGGTGGCGGGCAGCAGCAGAGAGGCACTGAAGGGAGCTTATGTGCTGGATGATTGTGACGGAACTCCGGAGCTGATCCTGATTGCTTCCGGTTCCGAGGTGGAGCTGGCTGTGAAGGCGAAAGAGATTCTGGTTGCAGAAGGAAGAAAGGTCCGCATCGTTTCCATGCCGAGTATGGATGTGTTTGAGGAGCAGTCTGCCGAGTATCAGGAATCCGTTCTGCCGAAGGCTGTGCGCAGGCGTGTGGCGATTGAGGCGCTTGGCGGTTTCGGATGGGGCAGATATATCGGTCTGGACGGCGCAGCTGTGACGATGACCGATTTTGGCGCAAGCGGTCCGGCAAAGGTATTATTTGAACATTTTGGATTTACTGCAGAACATGTTGCAGAGGTAGCACGTTCTCTGTAAGAGATATGTTAGGTGACGGCTGCAGCCAGGGAATTCTTCCCTGGCTGTGGCTTTCTGTGTATCAGGGTAAATGAAAGTGCTTTCATGCGGTGATGTGCTTGCAAACGAAATGACTTTCTTTTATACTACAAGGTAATGAAGGTAAATTCTATACATAAGGAGTGAAGATATGAGTAGGAAATGCATTGGTATTGACGTAGGGGGAACAACGGTAAAGCTGGGAATCTTTGAGACGGACGGAACTCTGCTCGACAAGTGGGAGGTCCCGACACGCAAGGAAGATGGAGGAAAACATATTCTCGAGGATGTAGCGGCATCGATCCGACACACACTGCAGGAGAATGAGATCGACATGGACGATGTTGTAGGCGCCGGAATGGGAGTACCGGGACCGGTAATGCCGGACGGATATGTGGAAGTTTGTGTCAACCTGGGATGGCATGACAGAAATCCGCAGCGTGAACTGAGTGCTTTGCTGGACGGACTTCCTGTGAAGAGCGGCAATGATGCGAATGTAGCGGCTCTGGGCGAGATGTGGCAGGGCGGCGGCAAAGGCTATACGGATATTGTGATGGTGACGCTGGGCACCGGTGTGGGCGGCGGCGTGATCATCGATGAGAAGATGATTGCCGGCAAGCATGGTCTGGGCGGTGAGATCGGTCATATCCACGTACGCGATGATGAGACTGAGCACTGCAACTGCGGCGGTGTGGGATGTGTGGAGCAGATTGCCAGTGCAACCGGTATCGCCAGAGAGGCAAGAAGAAAGATGGCAGCGAGCGAAGCACCATCCACAATGCGTTCATTTGGTGATGCAATCACAGCAAAAGATGTTCTGGATGAGGCAAAGGCAGGCGATGCAATGGCGCTGGAGGTTGTTGAGACAGTGGGACATTATCTTGGTCTGTTGCTGGCTCAGGTAGCGCTGACAGTGGACCCGGAGATGTTCGTTATCGGCGGAGGAGTGTCCAAAGCGGGTCAGTTCCTGATCGATGTGATTGAGAAATATTATGAACACTTTACGCCGATTTCCAGCAATAAGGCGAAGATCGGACTGGCGAAACTGGGCAATGATGCAGGCATCTATGGTGCGGCGCGTCTGGTTCTGGACTAACCGGTATTTCCCCGGTACATGAGGAGACCCCGGAGGATTGACATCCTGCCGGGGCAATTATGAAAAATCTATGTGCAATTGACTGTTGATTGAGGCCAAAACTCTGTTTCAACCTTGATTAAAGTATAGAGAAATATTATGAATAAATTGTGAACACAATATGAACATATTGTGAAATATACACAAAGAGAAAAGATATTAAAATAGAAAATAAACTATTTTCAACAAAAAAACTGGAGGAATTTATGTCGGAAGAAAGAAGACGAAGAACGATCGTGATTGGTCACAAAAACCCGGATACGGATTCCATTTGTTCCGCCATCTGCTATGCCAGACTGAAATCCGAGGTGACAGGTAAAGAATATGTGCCGGGCAGAGCCGGTCATGTAAATGAAGAAACGCAGTTTGTGCTGAATTATTTTGGCGTGGAGCCACCGGAGCTGATCAGCAATGTCAAGACACAGGTGCAGGATATTGAGATCCGCGAGACCAAAGGTGTAGCGAGGAATATTTCTCTGAAAAAAGCGTGGAATCTGATGCAGGATGCCAATGTGGTGACGCTTCCGGCGGTCAGTGCCGGAGATGTGCTGGAAGGACTGATCACGGTGGGCGATATCACCAAGTCCTATATGAACGTATACGACAGCAGCATTCTTTCCAAGGCGCAGACGCAGTACAGCAATATTATCGAGACGCTGGAAGGTACACTGATCATCGGTGACGCGAGTGAATATTTCCGTGAGGGCAAGGTACTGATTGCGGCTGCAAACCCGGATCTGATGGAGAACTACATTTCGCCGCATGACCTGGTGATTCTGGGCAACCGCTACGAATCGCAGCTGTGTGCGATCGAGATGGATGCGGACTGCATCATTGTCTGCGAGGGAGCACCGGTCTCCATGACGATCCGGAAGCTGGCGCAGGAGCACGGCTGTACGGTGATTACGACTCCGTATGATACGTATACAGCGGCGCGTCTGATCAACCAGAGCATGCCGATCAGCTATTTTATGAAGACAGAGAATCTGATTACCTTTGAGGATACGGATTTTATTGATGATATCAAGGATGTGATGGCAAGTAAGAGGCATCGTGATTTCCCGATTTTGAAAGACGGCAGATACCGCGGCATGATTTCCCGCCGGAATCTGTTGGGAGCCAAGGGAAAGCAGATCGTGCTGGTTGATCATAATGAACGCAATCAGGCGGTAGACGGTATTGAAAACGCAGATATCATGGAGATCATCGATCATCACAAGCTGGGGACAGTGGAGACGATTTCTCCGGTATTCTTCCGCAATCAGCCGCTGGGATGTACGGCGACGATTGTCTATCAGATGTATAATGAGAATAACGTGGCGATTGACCGCGTGACGGCCGGACTTCTGTGCAGTGCGATTATTTCTGATACCCTGCTGTTCCGTTCACCGACCTGTACGGAGGTCGACCGGATGGCTGCTCTGGCACTGGCGGGTACGGCCGGAATTAAACTGGACCAGTATGCGGCATCCATGTTTGCGGCAGGCAGCAATCTGAAGAGCAAGAGCGAGCAGGAGATTTTCTATCAGGACTTCAAGCGGTTTAATGCAGGCAAGATTTCCTTCGGTGTGGGTCAGATCAGTTCGCTGAACGTGGATGAGCTGGCGATGCTCCGGGAGCGTATGCTGCCATATCTGAAGAAAGCGCACGAAGAGCACGGAGTGGATATGATGTTCTTTATGCTGACCAATATCCTTACGGAAACCACGGAGCTGCTTTGTGAGGGAAATGGCGCGGAACAGCTGATTATCGAGGCATTCCATATGGGAACGGAGGGCGAAGATCTTCCGGAGCCGAATCATGTGGTAGAGCTTCCGGGGGTGGTATCCAGAAAGAAACAGCTGATTCCGGCTATTATGATGGCATGTGAAGAATAAAAGGGAGGAACCGGTGATGGCAAAACAATCCTGGAGAGGCGGCAATATGCTGTATCCGGTTCCGGCTGTGATGGTTAGCTGCGCGCGCCCGGATGAGAAGCCCAATATCATCACGGTGGCATGGGCGGGAACGGTCTGTTCCTCCCCGGCAATGCTTTCCATCTCCGTACGGCCGGAGCGTTATTCGTATGATATCATTCGGGAAACCGGAAATTTTGTGGTAAATCTCGTGAACCGGGATCTGGTATATGCGGCGGATTACTGTGGGGTACGGTCCGGACGGGATACGGACAAGTTCCGGCAGATGGGGCTGACACCGCTGCCGTCGCAGCATGTGGATGCACCGGGGATTGCAGAGAGTCCGGTTAATCTGGAATGCAGCGTGAAGCAGGTGATTCCGCTGGGGACACATGATCTGTTTCTGGCTGAGATTGTCGGTGTGACGGTGGATGAGCGTTACATGGATGAGAAAGGAACGTTTCATCTGAATGATGCGGGGCTGGTGGCCTATTCGCATGGAGCTTATTTTGAACTTGGGGAAAAACTGGGAACCTTCGGGTATTCCGTAAAAAAAACGAAGACAAATGCAGGGGGCGGACAGAAAAAAACGGTACGCAGGAGAAAACAGAAATGAAATCAAATATTACGCTGATTGGAATGCCGGCATCCGGCAAAAGCACCGTGGGTGTCCTTCTTGCAAAGCGGCTGGGCTATTCCTTTGTAGATACGGATCTTGTGATTCAGGAGAAAACCGGAAAGCTGCTGAAGGAGATCATTGAAGAATTCGGCACAGAAGGTTTTCTGAAAGTGGAAGAGCAGATCAACAGCGAACTGGATGTAAGGCGGTCGGTCATTGCGCCGGGCGGCAGCGTGATCTATGGACCGGAGGCGATGAAACATCTGTCCGAGATCAGCACGGTGGTTTATCTGAAACTGACCTATCAGGATGTAAAGGAACGTCTGGGCGATCTGAAGGATCGCGGAGTTGCGTTAAAGGATGGCATGACGCTGCTGGATCTCTATGAAGAACGGGTTCCGCTGTATGAAAAATATGCGGATATTACGATTGATGAGACCGGGAAGACGCTGGGAAAAACCGTGGATGAGGCACGAAGCGTGATCGAAGCGCGGATCCGGGATGGTCTGCAGGAAAAATAAAAGAACTGCATGAGGAATACAGAAAGGGGATATGGGACAGATGAAATATATTGTGATGTTAGGCGATGGAATGGCAGATTATCCGATCGAGGCACTTGGAGGCAAAACTCCGCTGGAGATGGCAAAGAAACCGAATATTGACAGGCTGGCCCGCGGCGGTGAGCTCGGCATGGTAAAGACGGTTCCGGACGGCATGAAGCCGGGCAGTGATGTGGCGAACCTCTCTGCCATGGGATACAATCCGCAGGAATGTTATACGGGACGTTCTCCGCTGGAGGCAGTCAGCATCGGCATCGAGATGTCAGATACGGATGTGGCATTCCGCTGCAACCTGGTGACGCTGTCAGACGAGCCGGAATATGCCGATAAAACCATGGTTGATTACAGCTCCGGTGAGATTACGACAGCGGAGGCCGCGGAACTGATCCGTGCGGTGGATGCGGCATTCCGTACCGACGAGATCCTGTTTTATCCGGGCATCAGCTACCGTCACTGCATGATCTGGCATGAGGGACCGGTGGGGCTGGAACTGACACCGCCTCATGATATTTCCGACAGGAAGGTGGCAGAATACCTGCCAAAGAATCCCGTGATACTGGATCTGATGAAACGGAGCTACGAGGTGCTGAAGGATCACCCGGTCAATCAGGCCCGTGTTGCGCGTGGCTTAAATCCGGCAAACTCCATCTGGCTGTGGGGGGAGGGAACCAGACCTGGGGTATCCCTGTTTGAGGAAACCTATGGCGTGAAGGGCTCTGTGATTTCCGCTGTCGATCTGATCAAGGGGATCGGTATCTGTGCCGGTATGAAGGTGATTGAGGTGGAAGGTGCTACCGGAAACATTGACACCAATTTTAAAGGCAAGGGAGAAGCGGCGCTGAAGACGCTGCTGGACGGGCAGGATCTGGTATATATTCATGTGGAGGCACCGGATGAGTGCGGTCATCATGGGGATCTGGAAGGCAAGATCCGATCCATCGAGCTGATTGATGAACAGATTGTGGGACCGCTTCTTGCAGGGCTGGAAGAGGCCGGTGAGGAATACTCCATCCTGGTTATGCCCGATCATCCGACTCCGATTGCGATTAAGACGCATGTGTCCGATCCGATCCCGTATCTGCTTTACCGCAGTAATGCTCCGGTCGAATCCGGCGTGGAAACCTACACGGAGAAAACGGGAGCATCCACCGGCCGTTATCTGGCGCAGGGCTTTGAACTGATGAGTCACCTTCTTAACAATCGTTGACACGATACGGGGTTGTGGTTATGATAAAACTGATCTGAATGACGTACTGACACGAAGATCTGTAGAGAATAACAGGAGGAAGGCATATGGGAATGAATCAGACACCATCTTCGGAACGGGTACATATCGGTTTTTTTGGAAAAAGAAATGCAGGAAAGTCCAGTGTGATGAATGCAGTGACCGGGCAGGATCTGGCCGTGGTATCGGAGATCAGGGGAACGACCACTGATCCGGTGTATAAGTCCATGGAACTGTTGCCTCTGGGTCCGGTTGTCATGATTGATACGCCGGGGATTGATGATGAGGGAGAGCTTGGAGAGCTCCGGGTGAGAAAAAGCTATCAGATGCTGAATAAAACCGATGTGGCGGTTCTTGTGGTCGATGCAGAAGAGGGCATGGGGGCAGAGGAACAAAAGCTGATTCAGCGTTTTGAACAGAAGCAGATTCCTTATCTGGTTGTTTGGAACAAGATGGATCTGGCCAAAGGCTCAGCGCCTGCAGAGGCAGGAAAAGCACAGGTGCTGCCGGTCAGCACCTATACCCGGCAGGGCATCTATGAGCTGAAGGAGGCGATTGCGCGTCTTGCGATGACAGAAGGGCCGGAGAAACAGCTGGTCAGGCAGTTTCTGAATCCGGGAGACGTGGTGGTTCTGGTGGTGCCGATTGATAAGGCAGCTCCAAAGGGGCGGCTCATTCTTCCACAGCAGCAGATGATCCGCGATATTCTGGAAGCCGATGCGATTTCCGTGGTGACGAAGGAAAACCGCCTTGTTGAGACCTACCGGAAGCTGACAGAGAAACCGAAACTGGTGATCACGGACAGCCAGGCGTTTGCCCAGGTGGCGAAAGACACTCCTCAGGAGTATCCGCTGACTTCCTTTTCGATCCTGTTTGCCAACTATAAGGGAAACCTGGCGCAGGCAGTGGAGGGGGTACGTGTGCTGAAAACGCTGCCGGAAGGAAGCCGTATTCTGATTTCGGAGGGCTGCACCCACCACAGGCAGTGTGGGGATATCGGTACCGTGAAGCTTCCTGCGTGGATCAAAGGGTATACGGGAAAGAATTTTGAATATCATACGACCTCCGGTACCGAGTTTCCGGATGATTTGCGGGAATACAGCCTGATTATCCATTGTGGTGGCTGCATGCTGAATGAGCGGGAAATGAAATACCGTCTGCAGTGTGCGCAGGATCAGCATGTGCCTATGACCAACTACGGAATTGCCATTGCCTGTATGAAGGGGATCCTGAACAGGAGTGTGCAGATCTTCCCGGAGATTGCCGGATTGCTGGAAAACTCGTGAAAACACGATGAATGATAAATAAATAACAAAATTTTTGTATGTTTTTTATAAAAAACATACAAAAAACGACGAAAAAAATAAACATAATACTAGAAAAAGTATAATATTATTGAAAAAATCTGTGCAGTATGCTATAGTGATTATAAGAAAAGAATATTATGCTGAGAGGAGAGAGCATCGCATTCACAACAGAAATGTTGTTATGTGTTATGCTCTTTTTTGATTAATGACGAATCAGAATTTTTATGATATGGTAGAAGCCAATCCGGTGATTGCAGCAGTCAAAGATATGGATGGGCTTGAGAAATGTTGTCAGGCTGACGAGCTGAAGGTGATTTTTGTTTTATTTGGAGATATCTGCAATATTAACGATATTGTAAAGAAGATCCGGTCGTCAGGAAAGCTTGCGATCGTTCATGTGGATCTGATCGCCGGACTGAGTCCGAAGGAGATTGCCGTGGACTTTATCAAACGGCAGACCGGTGCAGATGGGGTGATTTCCACCAAGCCGGTGATGATCCGGCGGGCGAAGGAACTGGGAATGTATACGGTGATGCGGTTCTTTGTCCTGGATTCCATCTCTCTGGATAATATCAGCAAGCAGATGACGATGGTCAAGCCGGATTTTATTGAGGTGCTTCCGGGGCTGATGCCGAAGATTATCCGCAGGGTATGCAGAGAGATGAAGGCGCCGGTGATTGCAGGCGGGTTGATCACCGATAAGGACGATATTATGACGGCGCTCAATGCAGGAGCGATTGCAGTGTCATCCACGAATCAGGATGTCTGGATGATGTAACAGGGATACGGTCTGCCGGAAGAAACGGCAGGTTGTATATAGAGAAAGAAAACAAACCGGTTTGATGGAGAAGGGAGGTAGCAAAACCGGAACCGGTGGCAGCAGATGTGTCTGCCGGCACCGAAATCTGTCCGGAGAGTGGGGGGAAACTTCCGGCGGGACAAGTAACAAAAGGATTACAGGAATCCTGATGAAATCTAGGAAGGCCTGATTACAGCCATGGCGGGCAGTTACCTCCATCCACGCTCGCCTGAGTTGAAGTTCGGGCAGAAAGGAAGATTACCATGTATGATGTAATCATTATTGGAGCTGGCGTTGCTGGTGCAGCATCTGCCAGAGAGCTTTCCCGTTATAAAGTGAAAGCTTGTGTTTTGGAAAAAGAGGAAGACGTATGCTGCGGAACCTCGAAAGCGAACAGTGCGATTGTACATGCCGGATATGATGCGGCAGAAGGATCGCTGATGGCGAAACTGAATGTGCTGGGCAATAAGATGATGCCGCAGCTGGCTAAGGATCTGGATTTTGCGTTTATTCAGAACGGATCGCTGGTAGTATGTACCGATCCGGAAACCCGTCCGGGTCTGGAAGCACTTTATGAGCGCGGTGTCAAGAACGGTGTGGAAGGCCTGCGTATCATTGAGCGTGATGAACTGGTAGAGATGGAACCGAATATCTCTGATTCTGCGGTGGCCGCTCTGTATGCTCCGACTGCAGGAATTGTATGCCCGTTCAATCTGAACATTGCTTTAGCTGAAAATGCAAACGTAAACGGTGTTGAGTTCCGGTTTAATACGAAAGTGACCGGCTTCGAGAAGATCGAAGGCGGCTGGAAAGTAAAGACTGACAATGGTGATTATGAAACCAAAGTGGTTGTGAACGCAGCAGGTGTATATGCGGATGAACTTCACAACATGGTCAGCGATAAGGAAATGAAGATTGTTCCGCGACGCGGTGACTATTGCCTGCTGGACAAGTCTGCCGGCAAACACGTTTCCAAGACCATTTTTGCTCTGCCGACCAAATACGGCAAAGGTATTCTGGTAGCTCCGACCGTACACGGCAACCTTCTTGTCGGACCGACCGCAATTGATATTGAAGATAAAGAAGGAACTGCAACGACCCGTGCAGGTCTGGATGAGGCAATTACGAAATGTGCAAACACCGTTAAGAATGTTCCGTTGAGACAGGTGATTACTTCTTTCGCAGGACTGCGTGCGCATGAGGCATCTCATGAATTCCACATCGGTGAGCTGGAGGAAGCTCCGGGATTTGTTGACTGTGCAGGTATCGAGTCTCCTGGACTGACCAGCAGCCCGGCCATTGGTGTTATGGTTGCTGATATTGTAAAAGGTATTCTGAATCCGGAAGAGAATCCGGACTTCGTTGGAACCCGTAAGGGTGTTCTGAATCCGGAGAACCTTTCTCTGGAGGAGCGCAATGCCCTGATCAAAGAGAACCCGGCATACGGCAATATCATCTGCCGCTGTGAGATGGTTACAGAGGGAGAAATCCTGGATGCGATCCATCGTCCGCTTGGGGCAAAATCCCTGGATGGTGTTAAGCGGAGAACCCGCGCCGGTATGGGACGCTGTCAGGCTGGCTTCTGCTCCCCGCGTACCATGGAGATTCTGTCCCGCGAACTGAATCTGGATATGCGTGAGATCACCAAGAGTGGCGGAGAATCCAGAATTGCAGTTGGTACCAACAAGGATAGTATATAAGAAGGGGGCGTCCAGAATGAAAGCATATGATATCGTAATCGTCGGCGGCGGTCCTGCCGGACTGGCAGCTGCAGTATCTGCAAAGAACAGCGGAGTAGACAGTATCCTGATTCTTGAGAGAGATAAGGAGCTTGGTGGTATTTTGAATCAGTGTATCCACAATGGTTTTGGTCTTCACACGTTCAAGGAGGAGTTGACCGGACCGGAGTACGCAGCAAGATTTATTGCTCAGGTAAAAGAACTGGGTATTGAATATAAGCTTCATACCATGGTTATGGACATCAGCCATGAAAAAGTAGTTACCGCTATGAACCGGGAAGATGGCATGTTCCAGATTCAGGCAAAGGCAGTGATTCTGGCTATGGGTTGCCGTGAGCGTGCAAGAGGTGCGCTGAATATTCCGGGATATCGTCCGGCAGGTATCTTTTCAGCAGGTACAGCACAGCGTCTGGTTAACCGTGAAGGTTATCTTCCGGGACGCGAGGTTGTTATCCTGGGTTCCGGCGATATCGGACTGATCATGGCGCGCCGTATGACTTTTGAAGGCGCTAAGGTTAAGGTTGTGGCAGAGCTGATGCCTTATTCCGGCGGCCTGAAGAGAAACATCGTTCAGTGTCTGGACGACTATGGCATTCCGTTAAAGCTGAGCCATACCGTTGTGGATATCCGCGGCAAAGAACGTGTAACCGGTGTTACGATTGCGCAGGTTGACTCCAAGGGCAAACCGATTCCGGGTACCGAGGAAGACTATGATTGTGATACGCTGCTGCTCTCCTGCGGTCTGATTCCAGAGAATGAGCTTTCCAGAGAAGCAGGCGTTGAGATGAGTCCTGTTACATCCGGACCGATTGTGAATGAGAGTCTGGAGACCAATATTGAAGGCGTATTTGCATGCGGCAATGTTCTTCACGTACATGACCTGGTTGACTTCGTATCGGAAGAAGCAGGTGCGGCAGGCAAGAATGCGGCAGCTTATGTGAAAGGTGAGCGCAAAGAGGCTGCTGGCCAGGTGATCAAAATGAACCCGATCGAAGGAGTGCGCTATACGGTTCCGTCCACGATCCGTCCGGATCAGATGGAGGATAAACTGACCGTAAGATTCCGTGTCGGCGGTGTTTATAAGAACTGCTATATCAGCGTATACTTTGATGATGAGAGAGTGATTCATCGGAAACGCCCGGTTGTTGCACCAGGTGAGATGGAAGAAATCAAGCTGGAAAAGGCAAAACTTTTGACCTATCCGGATCTGAAGACGATTACCGTGAAGATTGAGGAGGCATAAAGATGGATAAAAGAGAATTAATCTGTATTGGCTGTCCTCTGGGCTGCCCGCTGACTGTAACCATGGAAGGTGCTGAAGTGGTGAAGGTAGAAGGAAACACCTGTAAGAGAGGCGACGACTACGCAAGAAAAGAAGTGACGAATCCTACGCGTATTGTAACCAGCACGGTTATGGTAGAAGGAGGAAGTGACGTTACGGTAGCAGTGAAAACCCGTAATGATATTCCGAAGAGCAAGATCTTTGAGTGCGTAAAGGCGCTGAAAGGCATTACTGTGAAAGCTCCGGTTCATATCGGCGATGTGATTGTGGAGAACGTAGCAGGAACAGGCGTGGATATTATTGCCAGCAGCAATGTAGAATAAATTGTAACCGTTCAGAGCGGCGAACAAGCCGTCTTTAAGCAGAAAGGAGGACCGGAGCGATTCCCTGACAGAGAACCGTTCCGGTCTTTTTGCCATTACGGGGAACAGGAGGGCTTATGATAGATTTGAGCAAGATTCCTGCAGAAAGTGCTCTGCTGGATGAAAAAACAAAAGAAACGATACAGGGAGTATTTGCCAGGCTGACAAGGGAGGTCACTCTGAAAGCGGTTGTTGATCTGGAGGAAGCGAAATCCAGGGAGATGGCTTCTTTTCTGGTACTTGTGGCTCAGTTAAGTTCCCTGATCAATCTGGAATTGTATGCTCCGGGAGAAGCAGGGGATCTGGAGATGGATACGGAGCATCTGCCTGTGACGGGATTTTTTATGGATGGCAGATACCGGGGAGCTGCTTTTCATGGTGTCCCGGGAGGAAAAGAGATCAATTCTTTTGTGATTGGAATCTATAATCTTGCGGGACCGGGTCAGGAATTGCCGAAAGGTGCGGAGAAGAAGATTGCAAAGCTGGCGCGTCCGGTACATGTGAAGATCTGCGTGTCGCTGGCCTGCCATCATTGCCCCGGGGTGGTCATTGCATGCCAGAGGATTGCCATGATGAATTCCTGTATTACAGCGGAGATGTACGATGCCAATCTGTATCCGGATCTGGTGGAACGGTATCGGATTGAACGGGTACCTCTGGTGGTCATCAATGATCGGGATACCTTTGTGGGTCCGCGTACGATCGAAGACCTGATTCAACTGTTCCGGGATGCAAAATGAATACAAACAAAATCGACAAAATAATATAAAAATGTTGAAAAAATATGCGCAAAATAACGGATTTGATTTTTGCTAAAAAAGATGCAATGGTCAAAACGGTGAAAAAAATAAAAAATGATTGCAAAACTATATGCAATATGCTATACTAAATCCATCGACGGTAGCATAGAAATATAAAAGACAGGAGCGTGACATTCATAGCAGGTGTGTTAGTGTTTGTTGGGCTCTTTTTGTTTTAAAGGTATCTTATGGGGATACAGTGCACCGGAGGGGGATCCGGTGATGTATAGAAACAAAAACTATATTTTTTAAGGAGGTAGCACATGGCAAAATACGTAATGGCACTTGACGCAGGTACAACCAGTAACCGGTGTATTCTTTTCAATGAGAAGGGTGAGATGTGCAGCGTAGCTCAGAAGGAGTTTACCCAGTATTTTCCGAAGCCAGGTTGGGTAGAGCATGATGCGGATGAGATCTGGTCCACCCAGTTGGAGGTTGCTGAGAAGGCTATGGCGAACATCGGGGCTTCTGCAGCTGACATCGCAGCGATCGGCATCACGAATCAGCGTGAGACGACTATCGTATGGGATAAGAATACCGGTGCTCCGGTTTATCATGCGATTGTATGGCAGTGCCGCAGAACATCCGAGTACTGCGACAGCCTGAAGGAGAAAGGTCTGGTTGATGTATTCCGTGAGAAGACCGGCCTGGTAATTGATGCTTACTTTTCCGGCACAAAGTTAAAATGGATTCTCGATAATGTAGAAGGTGTGCGTGAACGTGCGGAAAAGGGCGAGCTGTTGTTTGGTACGGTAGAAACCTGGCTGATCTGGAAACTGACCAAGGGCAGAGTACATGTAACGGATTATTCCAATGCTTCCCGTACGATGCTGTTCAATATTAAGAAGCTTGAGTGGGATGATGAGATTCTGGCAGAACTGAATATTCCGAAGTGCATGCTTCCGGAGGCAAAACCGTCCAGCTGCGTTTATGGTGAGGCTGATTCTCAGTTCTTTGGCGGACCGATTCCGATCGGCGGCGCAGCAGGTGACCAGCAGGCAGCACTTTTCGGCCAGACCTGTTTTGAGCCTGGCGAGGCAAAGAATACATATGGAACCGGATGCTTCATGCTGATGAATACCGGTGAAACCCCGGTATATTCCAAGAACGGCTTGGTTACCACGATCGCATGGGGGCTGGATGGCAAGGTAAATTATGCTCTGGAAGGTTCCATCTTCGTAGCAGGTGCTGCGATCCAGTGGCTGCGTGATGAGATGAAGCTGATTGATTCTTCACCGGATTCCGAATACATGGCGAAGAAAGTGCCGGATACCAACGGCTGTTATGTAGTTCCGGCATTTACCGGTCTGGGTGCTCCTCACTGGGATCAGTATGCGAGAGGTACCATCGTTGGCCTGACCCGCGGCGTTAACAAGTATCATATTATCCGTGCAACTCTGGATTCTTTATGTTATCAGGTAAATGACGTTCTGCAGGCTATGAAGGCAGATTCCGGTATTGAACTGGCTGCTCTGAAGGTAGACGGCGGTGCAAGTGCCAACAACCTGCTGATGCAGACGCAGTCTGATATCATTAATGCTCCGGTTAACCGTCCGCAGTGTGTAGAAACTACCGCTATGGGTGCTGCTTATCTGGCAGGTCTGGCAGTTGGATACTGGTCCAGCAAGGAAGACGTTATCAAGAACTGGGCAATCGACCGCAGCTTCGAGCCGGCTATTTCTGATGAAGAGCGTGCAACCAGAATCAAGGGCTGGAATAAGGCAGTAAAATGTGCATACGGCTGGGCGAAAGAAGACTAGGTCAATGTACAGGATAAAAAGGCATCAAACCATGTAACCCGCAGACTGTGAACGTATAGGAATGAAAGAACAGGGGGATTTTATATGTTGCCATATATAGCAGAATTTTTAGGTACTATGCTTCTGATTCTCTTAGGTGATGGTGTAGTAGCAAACGTAACTTTAAATAAATCGGGTATGAAAGGTGCAGGTTCGATTCAGATTACATTTGCATGGGGTCTTGCGGTTATGGTTCCGGCATTTATTTTCGGCGCAGCTTCCGGTGCACACTTTAATCCGGCACTGACCATTGCACTTGCAGTGGACGGCAGTATCGGATGGGGAATGGTTCCCGGATACATCGTTTCACAGTTTGCCGGTGCATTTGTAGGCGCTTGCCTGGTTTACATTCTGTTCAAGGATCAGTTTGATGCAACGGATAATCCGGGGACAAAACTTGGTGTGTTCTCCACCGGTCCGTCCGTGCCTAATATGCCGTTAAATATTTTAAGTGAAGTAGTTGGTACTTTCGTGCTGGTATTTGCAATCAAGGGTATCGGTCAGGTGACAGGCTGTGCACCGGGCGTTGAGAAATTCCTTGTATTCGGCATCATCGTTTCCATCGGTATGTCTCTTGGCGGTCTGACCGGGTATGCTCTGAACCCGGCTCGTGACCTGGGACCGCGTATTGCACATTCGGTTCTTCCGATTAAAGGCAAAGGTGATTCTAACTGGGGCTATGCACCGGTAGTTATTCTGGGACCGGTTATTGGTGCAGTGATTGCAGTTCTGCTGTACGGCGCGATTCCGTGGTAGGAAAACGTCAGGAACAAGCGATTGCAGTAGGTATGGAATGTCAGAAAACTGACAAAATTTAATATACGTGCATGAGTGAGAAGCCTGGCAATCCCGTATACTTCTATACGTTTGTTTGTCAGGCTTCGCTTTATAACAGGGAATAGTCAGAGACAGAAAGTGAGGAAAACAGATGGAAGATAAGAAAAAAGCAGCCGGCTGGGGCAATCTGAATGGAATCAGTGAGGATGACAGGAGCTGCGGCCTGAATGACATGAACTGTCTGGAGGATGAGGATGTAAAAAGCTGCGGTCTGAATGATATGAACTGCCTGGCAGATGAAGAGGATAAGACCTGCGCTCTGGACGATATGAACTGTCTGGGAGATGAAAAATAAGCGAACCGGGAATCTGAAAACGTGGAAAAGGAAAGGATGGTTTACGGAATGAAAAAGTTTATTAATGCGGTTGATCAGGTAGAGAACCAGATGATTCAGGGTATGTTGAAAGCTTATCCAAAACATTTGAAAAAACTGGATTGCGGCAATGTCGTGGTGCGTGCTGAGAAAAAAGAAGGGAAAGTAGCACTGATCAGCGGAGGCGGAAGCGGACATGAGCCTGCACACGGCGGTTTTGTAGGCGAAGGTATGCTGGATGCCGCAGTGGCAGGTGCAGTATTTACGTCTCCGACACCGGATCAGATATACGAGGGAATTAAAGCGATTGCGACCGATAAGGGCGTTCTGATGGTTGTCAAGAACTACACCGGTGACGTCATGAACTTTGAGATGGCTGCAGAGATGGCTGAGATGGAAGGCATTACGGTGAAACATGTAGTGACCAATGATGATGTTGCGGTAGACGGAAGCCTTTATACGGTAGGACGCAGAGGTGTGGCAGGTACAGTCTTTGTTCATAAGATTGCCGGTGCGCTCGCTGAGACGGGAGCAGATCTGGATGAAGTGCAGGCTGTAGCTCAGAAGGTGATTGACAATGTGCGTACAATGGGTGCTGCAATTGCACCATGTACCGTACCGGCAGCCGGTAAACCGGGCTTTGAACTGAGTGATGACGAGATGGAGGTAGGCATCGGAATTCATGGAGAGCCTGGAACCCACAGAGAGGCTATGAGACCTGCCGATGAGGTTGTGGATCTTCTGATGGACAAAATTCTGGCAGATATCGATTACTCCGGCAGTGAAGTGGCAGTTCTGATCAATGGTTCCGGTGCAACACCTCTGATGGAACTGTTTATTATCAACAATCATGTAGCAGATATTCTGGCGGAGAAAGGTATCCGTGTATACCGTACGATGGTTGGAGAATATATGACTTCGATTGAAATGCAGGGCTTTTCCATTTCTCTGCTGAGACTGGATGATCAGATGAAGGAACTGCTGGATGCAAAGGCAGATACGCCGGCCTGGAAAGAATAACGGCATATAGATTCGGAAAAGAGGACCACGAAAATGACAGACAATAAAAAGACGATTTTTATCTTGCAAAAGATCGGAGAAAAGATCGAGGAACAGAAGGATTACCTGACGGAACTGGATCAGCCGATCGGAGACAGTGACCATGGTATTAACCTGGCAAGAGGATTTAAAGCGGTATCAGAAAAACTTGCGACTGTACAGGATAAGGATATCGGTACGATTCTGAAAACTGCCGGAATGGCGCTGGTTTCTACGGTAGGCGGTGCCTCCGGTCCGCTTTATGGCTCTGCTTACATGAAGATGGGCATGGCGTTGAACGGAAAAACAGAGATTGGTATGGATGATTTTCTGAAAGGCATGGATACGGCGGTGGAAGCTGTGATGCAGCGCGGAAAGGCTGTAGCAGAGGAAGCGACGATGCTGGATGCGATGCTTCCGGCAGTGGCAGCGATGAAGGAGGCAGCTGCACAGGGGGCAGATGCCAAAGCCGTTCTGGAGGCAGGATGCAGGGCTTCATGGGCAGGAGCAGAGCACACAAAGGATCTGGTGGCCACAAAAGGACGTGCCAGTTATGTGGGTGAGCGCGGACTGGGGCATCAGGATCCGGGGGCAACCTCGTTCTCCTTTATGCTTGAAACAGTAAAAGATTGCCTGTGACCGTTTCCCGGAAGAAAGGAGCAGTCTATGGTAGGACTTGTGATTGTATCGCATAGTGAAAATCTCGCGAAGAGCGTGATTGAACTGACTTCCATGATGGCGCCGGATGCGAAGATTGCAGCGGCGGGCGGACTGGAGGATGGAAGCTTCGGTACAAGCTTTGAACGAATTCAGAATGCCATTGAAGAAGTCTATTCCGATGAAGGCGTCATTATTCTGATGGATCTCGGCAGTGCGGTAATGACTGCCGAGATGGTGATCGAGATGATGGAGGATCGCAGGATTGCCATGGCTGACTGTCCGCTTGTGGAAGGCGCTGTTGTGGCAACTGTGGATGCTGTCGGGGGGAAAGGCTTTGATGAGATTCTGCAAGATCTCGAGGCGGTATGGGGCATGAGAAAACTGAGTGGGAATTAGAATCAGATTGTACAGCAAGGAGGTTTTATTGTGTCATTAATAAATAAGGAAGTTCAGGATTTTACCGTACAGGCTTTTGTCAATCATTCCTTTCAGGAAGTAAGCAAGTCGGATATTTTGGGTCGTTGGAGTGTGTTCTTCTTTTATCCTGCAGATTTTACCTTTGTATGCCCAACAGAATTGGAAGATTTGGCAGACAAATATGAAGAGTTCCGGGAAGCAGGATGTGAGATTTATTCGGTATCAACCGATACACATTTTGTGCACAAGGCATGGCATGATGCGTCAGAACGCATTCGGAAGATTCAGTATCCGATGCTTGCAGATCCGACTCATGCATTGTCAAAGGATTTTGATGTGCTGATTGAAGCAGATGGTATGGCTGAACGCGGAAGCTTTATTGTCAATCCGGAGGGCAGAATTGTCGCTTATGAGATAAATGCAGGGAATGTAGGAAGAAATGCTGAAGAACTGCTCAGAAAACTTCGGGCATGTCAGTTTGTGTATGAGCATGGCGATGAGGTTTGCCCGGCCAGATGGCAGCCGGGAGCAGAGACCCTGACTCCGAGTCTGGATCTTGTAGGGCTTTTGTAAATCATGAATAGGAAGAAAACCGGAGCGATTTCTGTGAAAGAAAACCGTTCCGGTTTTTTGTTGCATTCTTCGCGTTCCACGTGCTATAGTGGATGGAGAAATGTATTTTATCAGGAGAGGAACGATTATGCCATTTTCTTTTTTCTGTGATATGACGTTGACGGCATGTCTGACGGTCTGGTCACCGGGACCCAATAACATTCTGCTTTTATCAAATGCAAGCAAATACGGGATTCGAAAAAATATGAAATTTATGGCGGGGATCTGGACCGGGTCGTTGTCACTGATGATGTTGTCCGGTCTGCTGTGCCGGACTCTGTCAGATGTGATTCCGGGGATTGCGCCTGTGATGAAATATATCGGTGCGGTGTATATGCTTTATCTGGCATATCAGACCATGCGGCGGCTCCCGCCGGGGGAAAAGGATGCGGATCGGGAACCGACCTATGCAGCCGGGATTTTTTTGCAGCTGGTGAATGTAAAGATTATCATCTATGGCCTGACGATGTTTTCCGCGTTTATTCTGCCCTATGTGCAGGAACCGGTGTATCTGCTGGGATATGCGTTTTACCTCATGGTGCTTGGAGCGATCGGCAATCTGATCTGGGCATTTGCCGGGAATGTTCTGAAACGTTTTTACGGGGCGCATTATAAGGTTATGAATGTGATTATGGCAGGACTGCTGGTGTGGTGCGCAGCGAAGGTGGTTGGGATCTTGGGATAGATGCCAATTTTTGTAAAAAAAACAATTGACAATCCGAAATTCGGGGTGTAAAATGGCTTCAGCGCTTTAAAAAGAAAAAGTGTAAATTCTGTGACGAGAATAAGTAGAGACAGAGACCGGTTTCCAGAGAGCTGACGGCTGGTGTGAGTCAGCAGCAGGACTGTTTCGAAGATCATCTCAGAGAAGGGAAGCCGAAAACGCATGCGATTAGGTTTCCACGGGCGTTTCCCGTTATAGAAACCACGTATGCTGGTACGTTGTGTTCGTACTTGTTTCAGTAAAGAAACAGGGTGGTTGCGGTGTGATGAATCCGTCCCTATTGACAGGGGCGGTTTTTTTTACTTTAAAAGAGTAAAAAACGCTCCGCAAGGATGCACATGCCGCAAAAACCAATGATCCAAGGAGGAAAAGTGTTATGAGAGCTTTTAAAAAGCTGATGGATGTGCTGACCATGCTGGAAAAGCTGGTGCTGGCAGCGTCCACCATCATCATTCTGGTGCTGACGGTCGGCAATGTATTTTCCAGAAAAGTCATTCACCAGTCCTGGTCGTTTACGGAAGAACTGGTTGTTGCCGTATTCGTCCTGATTACGCTGATTGCAGCCGCACTGGCATGCAGAGAAGGCGAACTGGTCAATCTGACTCTGGTGACGGATCGTCTGCCGGTTTCTCTTCGTAAACCGGTATTGTTTCTGAATACGGTGTTATGCGTATTTTTTACATCCGTGCTGTTTAAATATGGCATGGATAAAGTAATCACGCAGCTGGAGAACGGAAAGCGTACGTTCGTTCTGAACTGGCCGGAGTGGATCTTCTGGTCGTTTGTTCCGATCGGTGCAGCCTGCATGATTCTGCACTTTATCGAATTTTTTCTGGATACCTGTATGGATAAGAAGGAGGATGTGAAATGATCAGTGCAGTGTTGTTTATCTCTTTCTTCATTTTCCTGATTATGGGAATTCCGATCAGCATCTGCCTGGGATTGTCCTCCGTATGCGCAATCCTGTATTCCGGTACTTCGCTGACGATTGTGGCAACCAATATGTATTCCGGTATCAGTAAATTCCTGCTGCTGGCAATTCCGTTCTTCGTATTGTCCGGCAATATTATGGCAAAGGCCGGTATCTCCAAGCGTCTGATCAAGTTTGTTAATACCTGTGTCGGACACCGGAGAGGCGGTATTGCAATCGTGTGCGTTATCGTTGCCTGCTTTTTCGGTGCGATCTCCGGTTCCGGTCCCGCGACGGTAGCGGCGCTGGGAAGTGTGCTGATCCCGGCCATGATTGAGCAGGGCGGTTTCTCTGCTCCGTTCTCGGCTGCGCTGATGGCGACGGCAAGCTCTATCGCAATCGTCATTCCGCCGAGCATCGCGTTTGTCGTTTACGCATCCATTACCGGCGTTTCCATCGCGGATATGTTTACCGCAGGTATTGTACCGGGTATTCTGATGGGTGCGGCTCTGGTCATTGTGGTTATGATTGAAGCCAGAAAGAACCATATTCAGTCCTCTCAGCAGAAAGCATCTGCGGCAGAGCGCTGGGCAGCATTTAAAGAAGCATTTTGGGGACTCCTGATGCCGGTGATCATTCTGGGCGGTATCTACGGCGGTATCTTCACTCCAACCGAGGCGGCAGCGGTATCTGTGGTGTATGGTCTGTTTGTTGGTATGGTTGTTTATCGGGAGGTTACGGTGAAGGATCTGTGGAATATCCTGATTGATTCCGGAAAGACTACGGGCGGCATCATGCTGATCGTGGCATGCGCATCCCTGTTCTCCTTCGTCTGCACCAAATTTGGTATCGCGCAGGCGGCATCCGAACTGCTGGGAAGCATTGCACATAATCAGTTTACTTTCCTGATTATTGTCAATGTGATTTTCCTGATTGCAGGATGCTTCATTGATGCCAACTCTGCCATGTATATTTTTATCCCGATCATGCTTCCGGTATGTAAGCAGCTGGGATACGATGTGGTTGCATTTGGTCTGGTTGCAACTGTAAACCTGGCGATCGGTCAGGTAACACCGCCGGTTGGCGTAAACCTGTTTGTGGCGATTGCCGTGAAGCTGAAAAAGGGAATGGAAGTGGACATTCCGAAGATTTCCAGAGCCGTTGCTCCGATGATCACTGCCTGTGTTGTCGTGCTTCTGGTGATCACCTATATTCCGGACATCTCCACGTTCCTGCCCAAAGCAATGGCGGGTGAAGGTTCCTATACCGGTACAGCCGCAGTCCAGACCGGTTCCGGACAGAATTCTTCTGAAAATGCGGGTTCTGCCGCATCCGATGAGGTATGGAACGAGATCGGGGATTATTCTGGTCTGGGCTGGGAAGAGCAGACCTGGAACTTCACCTGTTCCCCAACGGAGACCAGTACGTGGGCAGAGGGCGGACGCAAGTTCGGCGAGCTGATGGAAAAGGCCACCGGCGGCAAGGTGAAGGTCAATGTTTACGCGGCAGACCAGCTGACCAACGGCAATCAGTCGGAAGGAATTCAGGCACTGATGAACGGCGATCCGGTGCAGATTTCCATGCACAGCAACCTGATTTATTCTGCGTTTGATCCGAGATTCAATGTGGTATCCCTGCCGTATCTGTTTGATTCTGTCGAGGATGCCGATGCGAAGCTGGATGGACCGGCAGGAGAGATGCTGAAAGACATCCTGAGCGAGTACGGTCTGCACTGCATGGGTATCGCGGAAAATGGTTTCCGTCAGCTGACCAACAACGTACGTGAGATCAAATCCGTGGATGATATGAAAAACCTGAAGATCCGTGTGGCAGGCAGCAATCTGCTGATGGAGTGTTACAAGCGTTGGGGTGCAGACGCGACCAATATGAACTGGTCTGAGACCTATACGGCACTGCAGCAGAAGACCGTGGAAGGCCAGGAGAATCCGCTTCCGGCAATCGATGCGGCAAGTGTACAGGAAGTACAGCCATACTGTTCGCTGTGGAACGCCAACTATGACTGCCTGTTCTTCTGCATCAACCAGAAGCTGTATGACGGTCTGACTCCGGAACAGCAGGCGGTTGTAGATGAGGCAGGACAGAAGGCAGTAGCATATGAGCGTCATATCAACCGTGCCGGCGATGAGGAGATCATGAGCCGCTGGCAGGAGAAAAACGGCGTGACCATTACGTCTTATGAAAATCTGGATGTAGATTCCTTCAAAAAAGCAGTTGAGGGAATTGACCAGTGGTATCAGGAAGAACTGGAAAAACAGAATTATGAAGATGCAGAGCAGCTGATTGCAGCCTTTACATCCGATGCAGCGATTAATTACGGAAGCTTTGAAGTGGAGGATCACAGTGACCTGGGCTGGGAAGAGCAGACCTGGAACTTTACCTGTTCCACCACGGAGACCAGTACCTGGGCAGAGGGCGGACGCAAGTTCGGGGAACTGGTTGAGAAGGCAACCGGAGGCAAAATCAGGGTTAATGTCTATGCGGCAGACCAGCTGACCAACGGCAACCAGTCCGAAGGCATTCAGGCTTTGATGGACGGCGATCCGGTACAGATTTCCATGCACAGCAATCTGATTTACTCTGCATTTGACCCGAGATTCAATGTGGTGTCGCTGCCATATCTGTTTGATTCTGTAGCGGATGCCGATGCAAAACTGGATGGTCCGGCAGGCGAGAAACTGAAAGAAATTCTGAGCGAGTATGGCCTGCACTGCATGGGCATCGCAGAGAATGGTTTCCGCCAGCTGACCAACAACGTGCGCGAAATCAAATCCGTGGATGATATGAAGAACCTGAAGATCCGTGTAGCAGGAAGCAACCTGCTGATGGAATGTTACAAACGCTGGGGCGCAGATGCAACCAATATGAACTGGTCCGAGACTTATACGGCGCTGCAGCAGAAGACGGTGGAAGGCCAGGAGAACCCGCTTCCGGCGATTGATGCGGCAAGTGTACAGGAGGTACAGCCGTACTGTTCCCTGTGGAATGCCAATTATGACTGTCTGTTCTTCTGTATCAACGGGGAGATTTATGAGAAGCTGACTCCGGAGCAGCAGGCTGTGATTGATGAATGCGGCCAGAAAGCAACACAGTATGAGCGATACATCAACCGATCCGGCGATGAAGAAATCATGAGCCGCTGGCAGGAGAAAAATGGTGTGACCATCACGGCTTATACGGATCTGGATGTGGACTCCTTCCGGGCAGCAGTGGATGGCATTGACCAGTGGTATCAGACGGAGCTGGAGAATCAGGGCTATGCGGATGCGGCAGAGCTGATTGCGGCATTTACCGCAGAGGCACCGGAAGCTGCAGAGACGGCAGGTACTTCCGGAAATGGTGCGGCTGCCGGAGCGGATGATGCGAAAATTGCAGCGTTCAGTACGGTGGATGACTACAGTGATCTGGAGTGGAGAGAACAGACCTGGAACTTTACCTGTTCCACCACGGAGACCAGTACCTGGGCGGAAGGCGGCCGTAAGTTTGGCGAATTGATGGAGAAGGCGACCGGAGGTAAAGTAAAGGTGAACGTCTACGCGGCAGACCAGCTGACCAACGGCAATCAGTCGGAAGGCATTCAGGCCTTGATGGATGGCGACCCGATTCAGATCTCCATGCACAGCAATCTGATCTACTCTGCATTTGATCCGAGGTTTAATGTGGTGTCGCTGCCATATCTGTTTGATTCTGTGGCAGATGCTGATGCGAAGCTGGACGGCAAGGGCGGCGAAAAGCTGAAAGAGATTCTGTCGGAATATGGTCTGCACTGCATGGGTATCGCGGAGAACGGTTTCCGCCAGCTGACCAACAACGTGCGTGAAGTGAAGTCTGTGGACGATATGAAGAACCTGAAGATCCGTGTGGCAGGAAGCAACCTGCTGATGGAGTGTTACAAACGTTGGGGTGCGGATGCGACGAATATGAACTGGTCTGAGACCTATACGGCGCTGCAGCAGAAGACGGTGGAAGGCCAGGAGAATCCGCTTCCGGCGATTGATGCAGCAAGTGTGCAGGAAGTGCAGCCGTACTGTTCCCTGTGGAATGCCAATTATGACTGTCTGTTCTTCTGTATCAATCAGGAGCTTTACGACAGCCTGACTCCGGAGCAGCAGGCAGTAGTGGATGAGTGCGGTCAGAAGGCAACGCAGTATGAGCGTTACATCAACCGTGCCGGTGATGATGAGATCATGAATCGCTGGATGAGTAAGAATGGCGTGAAGATCACGGCACAGGATGAACTGGATGTGGAATCCTTTAAGAATGCTGTCGATGGCGTGGATGAGTGGTTTGTGGAAGAATTAAAGAAACAGAGCTTTCTGGATGCGGAAGAGCTGGTGGAAGCATTCCGATAGTCTGAGATAATCTGGTATAAGGGGCTGTGCACTTTTACGGAAGGTGCACAGCCTTTCTGCAAATCTGGTGAATCAGTCCGGCTCCGATGCAGGAAGCCAGCATGTAGGCAAGATGTCCCCATATATTGCCGAGAGCAAGAGATATCTGGTGAAATAAGGGTTGCTCCGACGGAAAAAAGCAGTTGATGTAAAACAGATCGGTGTAACTGCGAGGATAGACGGTCCATTGTACAGCTGTGTTGATCGTGGCTGCAATCAGGCAGCAGAGAGCATACAGCGGCAGCGTTTTCACAAAACCGTTTTCCGTAAAGTCACACAGCCCTTTTCTCATGCAGTAAACCGCGATAAAAATCAGCAGAAAATGCCAGAGAAAGCCGTGGATGGTCAGCACCCACCAGGAAGTGAGAAATCCCTCCGGGAATGTCAGCGCCATAATTCCACCAAGCAGACCGAAATCCTGAAGAAAGGTTGCCAGTATCTTCTGAGCGGGGGACTGGACGGAAACCGGTCCGGCAAAAAACGGATACAACAGGCAGAGGTACATGGGAACGCTGCAGAGCTGAAAGGGAAAATACCACCAGTCATATTGTTTTTGATTTACGATCTGGTAAAGAAACATCTGTTTATAGATTTCCATGACCAACAGAAAAAGACCGCAGGAAAATAACATCCGTTCCGGGCGGATAGCGGGACGACGGGCCAGAAAACAGGCGGCCAGCAAGGCAAGGAGGATTCCTGCGGATGCCGGTAGGATATGAAATAAGGAAAACATGGTCGGAGGCGTCATGGGCCAGGTCGTGGAAAGTAAAAATTCTTTCAGCATGGGATTTGTGCTCCTGTATAATGATAAAACAAATCTTAATACCGGAGAGCGGATCCGTCAAGAAACAATCCCAGTTATTACCAGTGGTATTTCCTGAAATTACATGGTATTATACTTTTGTAACAAATTTGTAATATTTATGAAACAATTTGGAGGAGGACTTACCATGAGAAAACTGATGATTTACGTATGCTCCGCAGCTGTTGCGATGGCAGTGACCGCGATTCAGCCGATTACATCGATGGCCGCAATTAATACCTGTACGATTTCCGGAAACGGGCAGAGGAGGATTGTGATCGGGGGCGGCAAAAATAAGTGCCTGGAGCAGCTGATGGGAAACGGGAACTGGAATTGTGATAAGCCAGGCAGCGGAGTTCCGGGTATTCAGGAGCCGGAGGAAAATCAGAATCCCTCTGACTGGGAGGTACAGGTTGTGGAACTGGTAAATGCAGAGAGAGCAAAAGCCGGTCTTTCGGCACTGAAACTGAATCGCAATGCCGCCGGTGCGGCACAGGTGCGTGCCCGTGAGATTTCTTCTGTGTTTTCTCATACCAGACCGGACGGGAACGGATTCCAGACGGCTCTTGATGATGCAGGAGTGTCCTACAGAAGTTATGGAGAGAACATTGCTTATGGGCAGAAGTCCCCGCAGGCGGTTATGAATCAGTGGATGAACAGTGCCGGACACCGGGCCAATATCCTGAATCCGAATTTTACGGAGATTGGAGTCGGGCACTATAAAACAGCAGCAGGAGTAGATTACTGGACCCAGCTGTTTGTTCGATAATAGAAAGATAAATGCTCTGGCAGAAGTGAGCCTTCTGCCGGAGTTTTTTGTTTTGCAGTTCACAAAATTTTCACAAAATAATTAGCACTCACCTATTGACAGTGCTAACAATATGTGTTATATTACGCGTAGAACAAAGGAAGGGGATAGAAAGAGAACAAAGCAAGATAGTTCTCAGAGTTCCCCCGATATCCAAGTTCCAAAGAAACAAGGTAACAGACATGATTGAAAAGGAGAGATGACTTATGTTAATGCCGAGTATTTTTGGAGAAAACTTATTAGATGACTTTTTTGGTTACCCAACCGTACATTATGATTTCCAGACCACTGCATTGATGAAGACAGATATTAAGGATACGGATCAGGGATATGAAATCACGATGAATCTTCCGGGAGTTAAAAAGGAAGATGTTAAGGCAGAACTGAAAGATGGTTATCTGACCATTAACGCAGTTTCCAACAGCAGCAGCGACCAGAAGGATGAAGAAGGCAGATATATCCGCCGTGAACGTTACAGCGGTTCCTGCAGCAGAAGCTTTTATGTCGGTGATGCTGTGACACAGGAAGACATTAAGGCAAAGTTTGAAGACGGTACTCTGAAACTGATGGTTCCGAAGAAAGAAGCGAAACCGGCGGTGGAAGAGAAGAAGTACATTGCGATTGAAGGATAACAGAAAGTGAAAGAGGAGGAATGATTTATGTTAATGCCGAGCATTTTTGGAGAGAATTTATTTGATGAGTTTATGAGAGATTTTCCATTCTTTGATGACAGGGATGAGAAGAAAGTTGAGAAGAAGCTGTATGGACATCACAGCAAGAACCTGATGAAGACCGATATCAAGGAATTGAGCAATGGTTATGAACTGGAGATCGATCTTCCTGGCTTTAAGAAAGATGAGATTCAGGTTTCCCTTGAAGATGGCTGCCTGACGATCAGCGCGGCGAAAGGCGTAGATCAGGATGAGCAGGAGAAAGAAACCGGTAAATATATCCGCAGAGAGCGTTATGCCGGAGCCTGCGAGCGTTCATTCTATGTTGGCGAAGATCTTACAGAAGCCGATATTAAGGGTGAATTCAAGCATGGCATTCTGAAGCTTTTTGTTCCGAAGAAGGAAGCAAAACCGGTTGAGGAAACGAAAAAATATATTGCAATTGAATAATAAAACTCAGATGTCTGAGTACTGCCGCATGCAAAAAAGCGTGCGGCAGTTTTTTTGGGAAGGAGAACTGGAACTTGAGGACAGAGTTCCAGGGACGGAGAGAAGGACGGGAGCCTGGTCTGATATCAATGGCGGAGACCCAAAGGAACAGCTTCAGAGGACGTATTTAAGCATTGCGTTCAAGCATGGTGCAAAACCCAGAAATACTTCGTATGCATATGTGCTTTTGCCAGAGAATTTCAGTGCCATTTTATTGTGACCGGAAGTTATCTTGGAAAAACACTGTCCAAAGAATACTTTCAGCCTTTGGGCGATTTGGATATACTGTTATGATGCTTATTGCCAGATCGGAGGTTATCCGTCTGTGGTAAAGAGGTACATTGAAACAGGGGATATGTCAAATGCACAGGAAGAAATTGAAAAGATCGTTCGGATTTTTATTAGTTGATTTTGTGATTGTGGGTAAATTGTGGGTATGCTCTTGCATTCGTTTCAAATCTATGATATAGTAACCCCCGTTAAAAGCCCCAAAAACAAGGTCTTATGGGCGTTACAAACCGAGTGTTCGAGACCTTCCACTCGTAAAACAAAACTAAAGGAGAAAACTGAATATGAAAAAAGAAAAGATGAAAACCGTGTACTTTATGACCTATGCAGCGGCGATTGCGGCAATCTATGTAGTGCTGACTCTGTTGTTTGCACCGATAGCTTTCGGTCCGATCCAGTTTCGGATCTCAGAAGCGCTGTGTATCCTTCCGTATTTTACACCGGCGGGTGTTCCGGGAGTGTTTGTCGGATGCTTCTTGTCCAACCTGCTTTGCGGATCGGCTCCGCTGGATGTGGTGTTCGGAAGCCTGGCTACTTTGATTGGCGCTCTTGGCTCCTATGCACTGAGAGACAGAAAGTGGCTGGTATGTTTACCTCCGATTCTGTCCAACATGATTATCATTCCCTGGGTGCTTCGGTTCGCGTATGGCGCAGAAGATATGATTCCGTTCATGATGCTGACGGTTGGAATCGGCGAGATTCTGGCGATCGGTGTGCTGGGCAATCTTCTGTTGGCAGTGCTGGAGCGTTATAAAAGTGTTGTTTTCAGAAGAAATTTCGCATAGATGAGATCAGAAAAGTCCCGGGAGCAAAGGCTTGGAAAACCGTTGCTTCCGGGACTTGTTTTATTTACGAGAGAAATGGCGCTATCACCTCGCCCCAGCTTTCTGCCAGACGTTCCAGCGTGAAAACAGCGTTGGCAGGGCTGGTGGATGGGCATTTTACGGCTTCCCGGCCGGTGTGTTCCTGGCAGTATTTCTGGTACAGCTTGAAGGCAGTGGCACCGTTGGCGATGATCAGCTCGATATCAGCGGAGCGCAGCACCTGATTGATGTTGGCAGGAATCACGTTTCGGATGCTTAAATCACTGGAACCGTGAATATCACATTCGGAAACCACATCCCAGAGGGCGATGCCGTGTTCCAGAAGCAGAGCTTTCTTTTCTTCGATGGTTACCGGCACCGGGGCGTGCAGCAGCTGGGCCATCAGTTTCCAGAACCGGTTCTGGGAGTGCCCGTAGTAGAAATTGTTTTCCCGGGATTTGACGGATGGAAAGCTGCCGAGAATCAGAATTTTTGAGTCGTTGTTGTAGACCGGCTCGAATTCATGTTTGACCCGGGTGAATCCGGGTGGGAGCGTGTCTTCGATATAGTCTTCCTCGTCCAGCTTTTGGCGGTGGCGGCTCAGCGGTCTGGCGACTCCGCCGTCTTTGGCGATGGAGACGACAAATGCATTGATTCGCAGTTCATTCTCTTCATATAATCCCATGCTCTGATACAGTGCTTTGTATTCTTTCAGAAGGCGGAATTTCAGAAGCACTGCATTGGCCTTTTTCCAGTCGGTGCTGACCAGGCTTCCTTTCCGTTTCATGTAGTAGTAAATCGGTACCTGCACGGCTGTAAAACGTTCTGCGTGGCGGATAAAGCCAAGGTTAAACAGAAAATCCTCGCACCAGCGCAGTTCGGTATCCATACGGATCTGATGTTCTTCCAGAACGCTTCTCCGGTACAGCTTATTCCACAATACTCCATAATAAAAGTCGGCGGGATCCTTCATCATATATTCGGCATATTGCTGGCGGGTCAGAAGACCGCGTTCCCGGATATGCTGTTTTTCTGTAAAAACGGCTCTGTCCACGCGATAAAAATCGGCGATGACCAGATCGCAGTCATATTTTTGTGCAGCCTGAACCAGAATCTCGGTTGCGTCCGGTGTCAGCCAGTCATCACTGTCCATGAACTGCAGATAGGTCCCCTGTGCAGCATCAATGGCGCAGTTGCGGCTGTCAGAGACGCCGGTATTTTCTTTATCTATGATGCGAAAGCGTGAATCCAGCTTCTGATATTCCCGGCAGATATTCAGGCTTTCGTCTGTACTCCCGTCATTCACCAGAATGATCTCCATATCGGAAAAGGTCTGCTCCATGGCACTGTTTAAGCAGCGGCGGAGGTATTTTTCTGCGTTGTAGACGGGGATGATAAGAGAAACCAATGGCATTGCTTGTACATCTCCTTTTTCAGTAAGAACTCTCTTTTAGTATGATAGCGGAAACAGGCGGGATATTCAAGGGAAATCGGCAACGCGGTTGATTTCACTGCACGAAATTGGTAGAATGAAAGCAGAATATAGTGTCTGTCCCCGGAGCGGCTGAGGAATCGGACACAATCCCAATGAGTGGATGACGGAGGAAGATCTGATGCAGAATGCAAAAATCTATGCCCTTGCGCTTTATCGTCTTGGAAGGTTATAATCGGAGAGACACCGGAGATCCGGAAGAAATCGGAATGGCTGAAAATGTCGATAAGGAGGGAAAATCGTGAAAAAGATTGTGGAAATTTGCTGCGGAAGCTATTATGATGCGAAACAGGCGGCAGCGGGAGGTGCTGAACGGATCGAACTGAACAGCGCGCTGATGCTGGGCGGTCTGACACCAACGGAGACGGTTCTGCGCATGGTAAAGGAGGAACTTCCGCTGAAAGTCGTTGCGATGGTGCGTCCGCGGGGAGGCGGATTCTGTTATCTGGAGGAGGAATTTCAGGTCATGGAGGCGGAGTGCCGGATGCTTTTGAAAAACGGCGCGGACGGTATAGCCTTTGGATGTCTGCACGGGGACGGGACGCTGGATCTGGAGAAGAACAGAAGAATGGCGGACCAGATTAAGAATGCAGGAAAAGAAGCGGTATTTCACCGGGCGTTCGACTGTGCGGCTGATCCCTTCGCGGCGATGGAAGCACTGATCGGCCTGGGAGTGACGCGGGTTCTGACCAGTGGTTTGAAGCCCAAAGCCATGGAAGGCAAAGATATGATCCGGGAACTGCAGAAGCGCTACGGAGATCAGATAGAGATCCTGGCAGGAAGCGGAGTCAATGCGTCCAACGCCTGCGAGCTGATGCACTACACCGGAATCCATCAGGTACACAGTTCCTGCAAGGCGTGGCTGACAGATCCTACAACGGTGCAAAACGGAGTGTCCTACAGCATTGCATCCGGGGAACAGGCGATGATGTACGATGCGGTATCACAGGATCGGGTGAGCGAACTGATCGCGCGTGTCCGTGCCATGGAAACGCAGAACTGATCCGGAAGGAAGATGTGAGAAATGATAGAATTATATAAGCATAATGTGCTGTTTCGGCGATTTATGACCGTACTTGCGGTGGTTGCGTCGGCGCTGCTTCAGACGTTTGTGATACAGGCATTTATTCGACCGTCCAATCTGCTGTCCAGCGGATTTACCGGTGTGGCGATTCTGCTCAACAGCATCGCTTCTCTGTATGGAAAAAGCTTTTCCGTATCACTGGGAATGCTGGCACTCAATATACCTGTAGCCCTTTTGTGCAGCAGGAGCATCAGCCCGCGGTTTACCTTATTTTCCATGCTGCAGGTTGCACTTGCCAGCTTGTTTCTGAAAGTGCTTCATTTTCAGCCGATGTTTGATGATATCATGCTGAATGTGATATTCGGCGGTTTCCTCTATGGATTATCGATCGCGATTGCGCTTCGCGGTAATGCTTCCACTGGAGGTACAGACTTCATTGCGCTGTATGTGTCCAACAAGACGGGACGATCCATCTGGGAATATGTGTTTGCCGGAAATGTGGTGATTCTCTGCATATTCGGATCTATGTTCGGCTGGATCCATGCAGGATATTCGATCCTGTTCCAGTTCGTGTCCACCAAGGCAATCTCCGCATTCCATCATCGCTATGAGCGCGTGACACTGCAGGTCACCACACAGAATGCAGATGCCGTGATTGCCGCCTATATCAAAGAGTACCGCCACGGGATATCCAAAGTGGAGGCAGTCGGCGGCTACAGCCGTAAGAAAATGCATCTGCTGCACACGGTGGTTTCCTCCTATGAGGTCTCGGATATCGTGGCACTGATGCGCAGAGAAGATCCGCATGTGATTGTAAATATGTTGAAAACAGAAAATTTCTTCGGGGGATTTTATCAGTCGCCCATCGAGTAATAATAAAGCACCCGTACAGGATTCTGCTTTCCTGTCCGGGTGCTTTGTCATGTGCGCCTAGCGGCGCACGTTTCCAACAGGTGCAAGTCCTGAATCCGCCCGGTAGTGGGAAGGATATAGCTGAAAGCAAGGGTGTCCATCGTGAGGTGAAATCTGAAGGAAGCTGGATGTGGGAACATACTAACCCA
>JALFHZ010000135.1 GCA_022776445.1 Lachnospiraceae bacterium | reverse complement strand
AGGCGTTTTTTCATTATGAATTTCGGGAAGGGAATATCCTGAGAGATCCGTCGGAACTTCTAAAGACTCCCAGGATTGAGAAGAAGCCTCCGGTGATTTTGACAGTGCCGGAGGTCGATCGCTTTTTGAGACAGCCGGACGGCGATTCTCCAAAGGAGATACGGGATAAGGCTATGCTGGAGCTGCTTTACGCGACCGGTATCCGGGTCTCGGAGCTGATTGGGCTGCAGGTGACGGATGTGAACCTTGCCGTGGGATTTATTACCTGCCGCGACGAGCAGAAGGAGCGGACGATTCCTTTTGGGAAGACTGCGAATCAGGCGCTCAGCCGCTATCTGAGCAGCGCCCGGGAAACGATGCTGAAGGGCAGAGATTCCGTCTGGCTGTTTACGAACTGCAGCGGACAGCCGATGTCTCGTCAGGGTTTCTGGAAGATTGTCAAATATTATGGAGAGAAGGCGGGGATTCAGTCCGATATCACGCCTCATACCTTGCGCCACTCCTTTGCCGCGCATCTGATCGGAAGCGGTGCGGATATTCAGGCAGTGAAGACGATCATGGGACATGCGGATCTGGCGACGACGCAGATGTATACCCATTATCTGGCGAAGTCAACCAGATAGAAATGATTTTATTATGCTACAATCAGGACAGATGAAAGGAAAGGCTCTGCCATTTCAGCAAATGGCCGGGCTTTTTGATATAAAACATAACGATCCATGGCAGCATACGATATAGATAAAGAGAGTTCAGAAACAGGAGCGATCAAACGTGACAGAGGAAAAACGCAGCAGAAGAAAAAAACAGAGATTTCTGGCAGTTCTGGTGACAGATCTGGTGCTGGCTTGCGCGATTCTGGTGACCGGTACACTTTTGCTGGTGCGCTGGTATCGGGAGACGCATCGCCCGGATCTTTCCGAACTGGTGGCTCCGGACTGGTATAAGCAGGAGTTTCTCACGTTTAACCCCTACTCCAGACCGGGAACGAAGCGGGAAAAGATCAACAACATTGTAGTTCATTATGTGGCAAATCCCGGAACGACGGCCATGCAGAACCGCAGCTATTTTGAGAACCTTGCACATCAGAGCAGCGGCAAGAAAGTATCTGCGAGCAGTCATTACATCATAGGAATCGATGGAGAGATCCTGCAGCTGATTCCTCTGGATGAGGTAGCATATGCCAACTATCCGCGTAATGAGGATACGGTGTCGATCGAGTGCTGCCATCCGGACAGTACCGGAGAATTTACGGAGGAGACGAAGGAGGCACTTGTGAAACTGACTGCCTGGCTTTGCGGGGAGCTGGATCTGACAGAGCGTGATGTGATCCGCCATTATGATGTATCGGGAAAGAACTGTCCGAAATACTATGTGGAACAGGAAGATGCATGGGAAGAGCTTTTGAAGGACATCAAGAAAAAAAGAAAGGAATCCTGAATGCATGGGAAAAGCATTATACATAGCCGAGAAGCCCAGCGTGGCGCAGGAATTTGCCAATGCGCTGAAGATCTCGGGCCGCAGGTCCGACGGGTATATTGAATCAGAGCAAGCCGTTGTGACCTGGTGTGTAGGCCATCTGGTGACCATGAGTTATCCGGAAGCCTATGATCCGAAACTGAAACGATGGAGTCTGCAGACACTGCCGTTTCTTCCGAAGGAATTCAAATATCAGGTGATTGAAGGTGTGGCGAAGCAGTTTGCGGTAGTCAGTGGGCTGCTTAACCGTCCGGATGTCGATACCATCTATATCTGCACTGACTCGGGACGGGAGGGAGAATATATTTACCGCTTGGTGGATCAGATGGCGGGAGTGAAGGGAAAGACGCGCAAGAGGGTCTGGATTGATTCGCAGACGGAGGAGGAGATCCTGCGCGGTATCCGGGAAGCCAGGGACTGGACGGATTATGACAATCTGGCAGCGTCTGCTTATCTGCGGGCCAGGGAGGATTATCTGATGGGTATCAATTTTTCCCGTCTGCTGACTCTGAAATACGGACCTGTGATTTCGAATTACATGAAGACGGATCGTACGGTTCTTTCCGTCGGCCGTGTGATGACCTGCGTGCTGGGAATGGTGGTGAGGAGAGAACGGGAGATCCGGAATTTTGTGAAAACACCGTTTTATCGTGTGATCGGGAATTTTGAATCCGAGGGTATGAATTTTGACGGAGAGTGGCGGAGCGCGGAAGGATCCCGCTATTACCGGTCGCCGTATCTGTACAGGGAAAATGGCTTTAAGGAGCGGGAGCATGCACAGAAGCTGATCGATGAGCTTCAGAAGAACCAGCCTCTGACTGCACAGCTTGCGAAAATTGAACGCAAGAAGGAAGTGAAGAATCCGCCGCTTCTTTACAATCTGGCGGAGCTGCAGAATGACTGTTCCAAACTGTTTAAGATCAGTCCGGATGAGACACTGCGCGTGGTACAGGAGCTTTATGAAAAAAAACTTGTGACCTATCCGAGAACGGATGCCCGTGTGCTGTCTACACCGGTAGCTAAGGAGATTCATAAAAATATCGGCGGCTTGCGCAGCTTCGATCCGGTTCGCGGGTTTGCCCAGGAAGTGCTGGATCAGGGGATGTTTCGGGATCTGTCCGGAACCAGGTATGTAAATGACAAGCAGATTACCGATCACTATGCAATCATACCGACCGGGCAGGGCTTCGGTGCTCTGCGCAGTCTGGCACCGCTTTCCGTGAAGATCTATGAGGTGATTGCGAGACGGTTTTTGAGTATTTTTTATCCGTCAGCCGTTTATCAGAAATATGCGCTGGAGCTGACTGCGGACCGGGAGCATTTTTTTACAAACTTCCGTGTGCTGACAGAGCCCGGATATCTGAAGGTTGCAGATGTCTCTCATTTTAAGAAAAAAGGATCGGATCTGGAGAATAAGGATGACTCCGAGGTCAACCAGAAGGATCTGGAAAATCCGGCATTCGTTGCGATGCTGGCGACCCTGAAAAAGGGAATGGTACTGCCGGTGAACAGCCTGACGATCAAGGAAGGGGAGACTTCTCCGCCGAAGCGGTATTCTTCCGGATCCATGATTCTTGCTATGGAGAATGCCGGTCAGCTGATCGAGGACGAGGAACTGCGGGCGCAGATCAAGGGAAGCGGGATCGGTACCAGTGCGACCCGTGCGGAGATTCTGAAGAAGCTGGTTCATATCAAATATCTGGCGCTGAACGGGAAAACACAGATCATTACGCCGACTCTTCTGGGAGAGCTGGTGTTCGATGTGGTCGACGCGTCCATCCGTCAGCTGCTCAATCCGGAGCTGACTGCGAGCTGGGAGAAGGGCCTGACCTATGTGGCTGAGGGAAGCATTACACCGGACGAATATATGCAGAAACTGGAGCATTTTGTGGCAGGCCGGACTTACCATGTGCTGAAGCTGAACAATCAGTTCCAGCTGCGGGACGGGTTTGAGCAGGTCGGCCGCTGTTATACAAAGAAGTCATAAGAATATGAAGGGAGAATGGATCATGAAGAAAAATGAAATGAAGATTGCAGATCTCTATACGCTGGAGCATACCATGGCGAAACCGCTGCTGGAGCAGTTTACCTATCCGTGGGAAGCACTTGCGCACATCGGAGCATTTATTGAAAAGCTCGGAGAGTCCCTGTCGAAAGACGAATACGATAATCCGTCTGAAGGTATCTGGATTCACAAAACGGCTAAGGTTGCCCCGACTGCAGGGATTACCGGACCGGTCATCATCGGACCGGACGCGGAGATCCGCCACTGTGCATTTATCCGCGGGAAGGCGCTGGTTGGTGCAGGTGCTGTGGTCGGCAATTCCACAGAGCTGAAGAATGTCATCCTGTTTGATAAGGTACAGGTTCCGCATTATAATTATGTGGGTGATTCCATCCTGGGATTCAAGGCACATATGGGTGCAGGTTCCATTACTTCCAATGTAAAGTCCGATAAGCTTCTGGTAAAGGTGCATGCAGAAGACGGCGACATCGAGACCGGATTGAAGAAATT
>JALFHZ010000109.1 GCA_022776445.1 Lachnospiraceae bacterium | reverse complement strand
GTTACTTTCAGCACCAGATCACTGTGATCACGGCAGGGAATCTTGATTTGTTCTTCCATCTTCATTCACCTCTCAACTTGTTTTCGATCAGCATTTGATCTGAATTCCGGTATCAAATTTCTTATCATCCACAATTACACGGATGTCATAGGTTCCGCTCAGACCAGCCTTGTTCACAGAGCATTTAATCTTTCTTGCATCTTTCTCGATGAAGGTACCGCAGCACAGTGCAGCAAATTTGCCTTTTGCAGTAGAGATATAATAGCCGTGTTTCTCATCGCCCTGCTCCAGCATCAGCATTACCAGCTGACCGGACTCAAACGTAGCATGGAAGGTGAAACGGTCATCCTCTTCCTCAACCGATGCCTCATAAATGTAGGACAGTTCCTCTCCGCACGGATCCATCTCAATCAGGGTATCAAATTCTTTCGTCACGCCCATCTTACCCAGACGAACTCCGTCGCCAAGCGGCATGTTATCCTGATCATGGTACAGATGCAGCTTCTCTGCACGATAGAAGTTGCCTTCTACCTCCAGCTCCAGCATCACCTGATCATCCAGCAGTTCTACGGTAATGGAATGATTGTGAACCATCGGATCGTCCTGCATCAGTGCAGCAAACTGCTCCGATGCATGATCCCCGTAGTACTGAATACCGCCGGAATGAACCATATAATGTCCCTCCTTGTAGTATTCCACATTGCAGATGTACATGGAGTAGAACTCTTCGCCGCGCTCTTTACCGTACTGCCATACCTGCTGAATGGTCATGTCGTCGGTGTTGATTTTATATCTGACACCTCTGGAGAAATTGTCACGGTTCTTAATGCGTTTCTCCGGAACCTTGGAACGCCAGTGGCCGTTATCGAAGCACATCACATCTCCGTTCGGAGTAATCACATTTGCATGCTGCTCATACTGCCAGTCAAACTCGCCGTCACCAACCGGCTTGAAGAAGTATTTCTGATACTCTTCCGGCCACATCTCCGGATCACCGATAATCCAGTTCAGTTCTCCGGAATCAAAATCAATATTGCACATACTGTCAATATGGCGTCCGGAGAAGGTCAGAGAATTGGTCTTCTCGTCATACCATACCGCATTGTTGTGGAACCAGTCTTCCTCAGTCCAGCTTCCACTGCGGGCAACCTTCTTCGGATCCAGGAATTTCTTATAATCCCAGGTCTTTAAAATTTCACCCGTATTGCGGTCTACCAGTACACACATATCTTCCACGGTCTCACTGGTCAGATCCTCCGTCAGAATCAACAGATTGCCGTCTGGCATCTCAAACTGATCGTGATGATAGCCGCCCGGGATGCTGTACTCTCTTACAATCTTTCCGGCCATGGTCATCTCATAAATGCCGGACATATAGTAAGGAATCTTTAACAGTCTGTGGGAGCCGATCAGCAGGTTGCCGTTCTTTGCACGCTTAATATCAAAAACAGTCGGGATATTCAGATGCCAGCGGACATCTCCCTTGTAGTCAAAACCGGTCGCCAGGTCGGTCAGAGCCGGAGAAACAAAAATCAGCTCGTCTCTCAGGTAATGATATGTGGTATCCATATGAATCAGTTTCGGAACACCGCTCGTCATCGGCTCCGTCTGAATCTTGATGGTATGTTTTGCACCTCTGTAAAGCTCAATCTCAACAGTATTCTCATAGTCAATATACAGTCCGAGAACCGGAAGTACGTGCTCCTTTGCCTTCGGGAACGTATGCTCCATGGTTCCCTCCGGCTCCTTGCCCAGTACTCTTACCGTAACAGCTACTTCATCGTCCGTATGGAACAGAACCACTGCCGCCAGCGGGTTGATCAGATACGGATTCAGTTTTACCAGAGGATTGGTCAGCGTATAATTGCCGCTTCTCAGTTCTTCCAGCATCGCTTTCTCTGCTTCATTCTGGCGATCTACCAGGCTCTTTGTAAACGAATATTGAATGGCCATGAAAGTTCTCCTTTCTTTAACCTGCAGTCAATCAGGCTTTGATCTGTACACCAGTCTCGTATTTCTTGTCATTGATGATGATTCTGACATCATAAGTTCCGGACAGACCGGTCTTGGTCACGCCAAAACGGATGTTACGGTCATCGGTATCCAGGAAAGAACCGCAGCACATTGCCTTGTTCGGAGTAGCCGTTGTGGAGATATAGTAACGATGTACTTCTTCGCCCTGCTCCAGCATCAGCATTACCAGGTCACCCTTTACAAAACGGGAGAACAGGGTGAATTTATCAATCTCATCCTCAATTCTTGCGTTGCACTCTTCCGGAAGCATCTCGCCGCATGCCTCAACCGGGATCTCGGTATCCATCTCTTTGGTATCATTCAGGTAACCCAGGATCTTTCCTTCACCCATCTCCAGATTGATGCCGTCACAGTACAGTTTCAGCTTCTCTGCACGGTAGAAATTGCCCTTTACCTTCAGTTCATACATCTTCTTATCGTTGTAAACTTCACAGGTAATTGCATACTGGGAACCGCCGCTCATTGCTGCGTACGGACCAAGAGCCTCACTCGGAACACCATCCTTGTCATAAGCAATACCGCCGGAATGAACCAGATAATGCCCTTCATTGTAGTATTCCACATTACAGATATATGGAGAGAAGAACTCTGCACCGCGACCTCTGCCGTACTGCCATACCTGCTCGATCTCCATCTTGTCGGTATCAATTCTGTAACGCACACCACGGGAATAGGATTTATAAGCCGGACGCTTCTCAGCCTCAAACTTGGTATCATTGTGGTGGTTATCGAAACACATGACATCACCGTTCGGGGTGATCACATTGGCATGCTGCTCATACTGCCACTCAAAGTCATTGCCCACCGGCTTAAAGAAGTATTTCTGCTTCTCCTCAGACCAGTTGCGCGGATCGCCGATGATCCAGTTCAGTTTGCCGGTCTCATAATCGATGTTGATCATGGAATCGATATGACGTCCGGAGAAAGTCAGGGAATTGGTGTTCTTATCGTACCAGACCGCATTGTTGTGGAACCAGTCTTCATCCGTATAGGAAACGCCTGCGCCGTCGCCAGGAGTCAGGCAATTCTTGTAATCCCAGGTCTTCAGGACTTCACCGGTCTGACGGTCAATCAGAACGCACATATCCTCAACGGTCTCGCTTCTCAAATCTTCCGTCAGAACCAGAAGGTTGCCGTCTTCCATCTCGAACTGATCATGATGATAACCGCCCGGAATTCTGTATTCTTTGTAAATCTTACCAACCGGGCTCATCTCGTACAGGCCGGACATATAGTAAGGCATCTTCAGAAGTCGGTCGGTACCGATCAGCAGATTACCGTTTCTCAGGCGCTTGTAATCAAATACGCACATAGCAGTCAGATGCCAGCGGATATCACCAGCATAGTCAAAACCACACGGGCTGAACAGTCCGGACGGGCTGAGAATCATGATATTATCCTGGAAATACTCCGGAGTTGTATCACAGTACTCCAGAATATCCGGAACCACATCGCCTACCTCAATATGGATAGTAACGCCTTCACTCCGGTAAGGCTTGATCTCCACCGTATTGTTATAGTTTGCATAAAGTCCCAGAATCGGCAGAATGTGCGTCGTTGCCTTCGGGAAAGTATGGCTGATATCAGCCGGTTTGGTCTTACCTTTTACCGTAACGGTAATGGCAGTCGCTTTCTCCGTCTTAAACAATACTACTGCTGCCAGCGGGTTGATAAAATACGGATTATATTTTACCAGCGGATTCTGCAGGGTATAGTTGCCCTTCTCAAATTCCTCCAGCATAGCCTTCTCTGCTTCTGCCTGTTTCGGAATCCAGTGTTCCAGATGTGTATAACCGATAGCCATAAAACGTTCCTCCTCCAATCATTTCCAAATCAATTACAGCTGTTCCTCAAGTGCCTTAATGATAGCCGGTTTCTGCTGCAGACCCTGCATGCGTTTAACCTCAACGCCATCTTTCAGCACGATCAGGGTCGGGTACCCCTTCACCGCATATTTCTCAGTCAGATCTTTGTTCTTGTCAAAATCAACTTTTAAAATCGTAACTTTATCCCCTAATACCTTTTCTACATCATTCAACACGAATGAAAGCATCTTACACGGACCGCAGGTGGTAGAGAAAAAATCCACCAGTACGACTCCCTTGACTGCCAGTTCCTCAAACTCAGCTGCTGCAATTTCTTTTAACATCTGTATATCCTCCTACTGTTTTTTGATATAATGCGAAGCTTCCTGAGCAGCGATTGCTCCGTCTGCACAGGCGGTGATCACTTGTCTTAGATTCTTCACGATGCAGTCACCCGCTGCATATACGCCAGGAATCTTTGTTTCCATTCTGTCATTGACTTCAATATAGCCATATTCATTCAGGATTCCCAGATCCCTTACAAAATCCGTCACCGGCAAAAGTCCGATGTACTCAAATACACCATCACACTTCAGTGTGGTCTCCTCCCCTGTCTGCGTGGATTTAAAATGCAGCCCTTCCAAAGCGGACTCTCCGATGAATCCCAGAATATCCTGATACGGATATACCTTTACGTTATCCATCGCGCGCAGCTTGTCACAGGCAATCGGATCTGCAGTCAGATCAAACATCGTAACGACCGTCAGATTCTTTACGATATCGGCCAGATAAATGGACTCCTCCACTGCAGAATTTCCGCCGCCGATCACAACAACATCTTTATCTCTGTAGTAGGCACCATCGCAGATCGCACAGAACCCGATACCGTTTCCAATAAACCGGTCTTCATTCTCCACATGCAGTCTTCTCGGGGTAGTACCGGTAGCAATGATCACCGTCTTTGCCTCGATCACGCGTTCCGCATCTTCCTCGATATGGATTTTCTTCATCTCACCTTCCGCTTCTATCCGACAGACTGTGCCGTAATCAAATTCCACGTTCAGTTCCTGCGTATGGGTAAACATATTCATGGCGAGCTCAGCGCCGTTGATTGTTCCCACTCCGGTATAGTTCTGAATCTCGTTGGTGTTGATGATATTTCCACCTGGAGCCAGCTTGTCCAGCATCAGAACCTTCATGTTTGCACGTGCACCGTAAATGGCAGCAGTCATACCGGCAGGACCGGAACCAATAATCACTAAATCGTATTGACTCATTTCTATCTCCTCCACTTTCTATGTTTCCATTGTAACTCTGATAATCCGGTTATGTAATGGCATTTTTTCTGTTGTTCTCATTTCCAATTTCAAAACTTTCACTATCACATCAGAATATTGATATACGGAATACCAATGCACAGAATCAGCACCGTTTCCACCAGAACCATGATGGTT
>JALFHZ010000064.1 GCA_022776445.1 Lachnospiraceae bacterium | reverse complement strand
CCGCCGCATGCAACACAGCCAAGCACCATTGTCAGACATAAGCCTAAAGCTAAAAGTCTTTTTTTCATAAAAACTCCTCCTAGAAATATATTGAGATGTCGATATTCGACATAATCTCCTTACTCATAAAGATGACACGCCACAAAATGTCCCGGATCGACTTCCTTCAGCTTCGGTGCAAGGATCCGGCACTTATCACACACTTTCCGGCAGCGTGTCTGGAAATGACATCCCGACGGCGGATTGGAAGGACTCGGAACCTCGCCTTCAAGATGAATACGCTCTGTCTGTATCTCCTGATCCACCTGTGGAATCGCCGAAAGCAGAGCCTCTGTATACGGATGATATCTTTTTTCATAAAGCTGATCATATTCCGCGATCTCAACGATACGACCCAGATACATAACTCCGACACGGTCACTGACCTGATAGACAACGTTCAGATTATGTGAAATGAAAAAATATGTCAGTCCCAGTTTCTGTTTCAGTTCCTGAAGCAGATTCAAAACCTGAGCCTGAACCGAAACGTCCAGAGCGGAAACCGCCTCATCACAGATGATGATCTTCGGTTCCAATGCGAGTGCCCTCGCTATACCGATGCGCTGCTTCTGACCACCGGACAATTCATGCGGATATCGACTCAGATGATATTCATCCAGCCCTACAAGCTGCAGAAGTTCTTTGATCCGTGCTTCCACATCCATCTGTCCCGTCAGCTTATGAATCTCAAATGGTTCCATAAGAATCTGCCGGATCGTACGACGCGGGTTCAGGCATGCGGACGGATCCTGAAAAATAATCTGTGCCTCCTTGCGCATCTGCTTCAGTTCAGAACCCCTCAAATCTGAGATATCCCTGCCATCCAGATAAATATGACCTTCTGTCGGTTTCTGAAGTCTTACAAGTGTGCGGCCCAGTGTACTTTTACCGCATCCGCTCTCTCCAACAACTCCGAAGGTCTCGCCCTTCATGATCTCGAAACTGACGTCATCTACTGCTTTTACACTTCCGGATCTTCTGTTTTTTCCTTTAAAATATACTTTAACATGGTCGGCTTTTACCAGCACTTCCTTTTTATCTGCGGCCATAAGCTAACCCTCCTTACATTCATCTGTATCTGTATAAAGCCAGCATCTGACCTGACGTTCTTCGGAAATATGTACAACCGGCGGCTCTGTCTTACGGCACTTTTCTGTCGCATGAGGACATCTTGGCCAGAAACTGCATCCCTCAATGCGTTCCGTCGGATTCGGCACCATTCCTTCAATTGTTGACAATGGCGGACGATCCTTCGTAATTTTCGGAATCGCACTCAGCAATCCGATCGTATACGGATGTTTCGGATCTTTAAACAGATCTCTCACCGGTGCCTGTTCCACAATATGTCCTGTATACATAACGATAACTGTATCACATAACTCACTGATGACACCAAGGTCATGGGTAATAAAGAGAACAGAGGTATTCATCGATTTATTCAAATCACGGATCAGATCAAGAATCTGAGCCTGAATCGTCACATCCAATGCAGTTGTCGGCTCATCCGCAATCAAAATCTGAGGCTGACAGGCCAAAGCCATCGCAATCATTACACGCTGACGCATGCCTCCGGACATCTGATGGGGATACTCATGGGCACGCACTTCCGGATTCGCAATACCTACAGCCCGCATCATATGAACAGCTTCTTTCATGGCATCCTTTTTATTCAATCCACGGTGAAGTCTCAAAGATTCCGCAATCTGCTTACCGCATTTAATGATCGGATTCAGCGAAGTCATCGGTTCCTGAAAAATCATGGAAATCTCATTGCCGCGAACCTTAGACAGCTCCTTGCGGTTCAAATGAGTAATGTCACGACCGTCCAGCATAATCGTTCCATCCACGACCTTACCCGGATGCCGCAGAAGCCCCATCACAGACATGGCAGTCATACTCTTTCCACAGCCGGATTCACCGACAATGCCGATGATCTTTCCGGCAGGGACCTGAATACTGACACCATCTACAGCAGGAACCTCTCCCTTGGCAGTAAAAAAGTGGGATTTGAGATTCCTGATATCCAAAACAATTGATTCACTCATCTTTCCGCCTCCTTACTGCTCTTTCAGATACGGATCAATTACATCCCGTAATCCATCACCCAGGAAATTAAATGCCATCACGATGACCATGATTGCCACACTCGGGGCAATGGACAGCCACGGTTCCGTAAACAGATATTTCTTGCCGCGCACTACCATCAGTCCCCAGCTTGCGGACGGCGGCTGTGCACCGACACCCAGGAAGCTTAAGGATGCCTCAGACAAAATCGCAGACGGAATATTCAAAGTAAACAGCACAATCAGCGACGGCAGACAGTTCGGCAGAATATGCCGGAACATGATCGTCCATTTCTTCACTCCGATGGAACGCGCCGCTTCCACATATTCCTTTTCCTTCAGGGACAGCGTCTGCGACCGCACCACACGTGCCGTGCTTGCCCAGTTGACCAGACTCAGCGCGATGAAAATGTTGATCAGGCCGCCGCCCATGGTGTACATGACAACCATTGCCAGAAGCAGGGACGGAAATGCCAGCATAACGTCTGCCAGACGCATGATGAAGAAATCTATCTTGCCTCCATAGAAACCTGCGCACATACCGAGCACCGTGCCGATCGCCATGGAAATCAGGGTCGGAACAAGACCGATCGTCAGGGAAATCCGGGCGCCGAAAATGATACGGCTCAGCACATCACGTCCCAGCTCATCTGTACCCAGCCAGTGAGCTGCACTCGGATGCTGCAGACGATCCGTCAGACTCTGCTTTAAATGATCATAAGGAGCGACCACCGGAGCGAAAACAGCCGCCATAATAATCAGTACAATCAGAATGGCGGAAAATACAGCCAGTTTATTCTGGCGCACCAAAGTTTTCACCTGATCCAGCCAGGTATCCGATTCTCTGATCTGATCCTCGCTGAATTCCTGCTCCTGCACAGCTTCGCGGAGCATATCTGCTCCTCCATTTTTTTTCGTCATCTTATGCGCCCTCCCGGATTCTAGGATCTAGTACATTATAAAGCAGGTCTGCAACCAGATTGCCTGCAATAATCAGCACCGTTGTAAATATAACCGTTCCCTGCAGAAGCGGCATATCACGGGTTTCAATCGCATTGACTGCCAGACGGCCGATCCCCGGCACGCCAAATACACTCTCTGTCAGCACCGCACCGGAAAGCATGCTGGAAATCTGCAGCGCCATCATCGTCACAACCGGAAGCATCGCATTCTTCAATGCATGTCCCAGAATCACTCCATGCTCGCGCAGCCCCTTTGCTCTTGCCGTACGGATATAGTCATCCTGCATGACCTCGACCAGATTGGAACGGGTCATACGGGCGATACTGCCTGCCGAATTCCATCCCAGAACAATCGCCGGAAGGATCATCGCCCGAAACGAATCAAAGCCGGATACCGGAAACCATTTCAGACGGAACGCAAACACATACTGCAGAACCAGAGCAGTCATAAACACCGGCATGGATACCCCCATCAGAGCACAGCCCATAAACATACGATCCAGCAGGCGATTCTGACGGATTGCCGCTACAATCCCCGCCACGATACCGATGATCCACGCTACCAGCGCCGCCAGCAGTGACAGCTTCACCGTGTTGGGAAATGCATCCAGAATAATCTGGGTAACATTCCGGTTCAGTCGGTAGGAAGTGCCGAAATCACCTTTCAGAGCATTGGCCACATATTTGAAAAACTGGATGTATAAAGGCTGCTCCAGCCCCATCTCTTTTTTGATTTTCTCAATTACAACCGGGTTGACATGCTCTCCCATCATGGTTGTAACCGGATCACCCGGAACAATACGCAGCATAATGAAAATCAGCAATACCACGCCCACCAGCACCGGGATCGATACTAAAATACGTTTCAGTACTTTCTTAAACACTGGGAATCCCCTTCCTAATCTAAACAGAATCCTGTTTTCACAGAAAAATGCCGCAAAATCGATTGCTCCATTCTGCGGCACCTCTTCATCTTCTCTCGTTCTAACTCGTTATCCTTACTCGCTTAAAGAAATACCATAGAAGAACTGATCGCCGATACCACTCCATACCGGTACAAAGTTCTGTACCCGTTTGCTGACTGCAAACAGATGGGTTCTGGAATACATCGGTGCCCAGGAAGCATCCTCGTGGATAATCTTTTCTTCCAAAGCCTGATACTCTGCGATTCTTTCATCTTCATTCACAATCGCACGTGCTTTTGCAACACGATCCATAACCTCTTTGTCCGGGTAATTGATGGAACGGATCTTGGTCTTCTCTTCATTTCCAAAGAAGGTGTAGATAAAGTTATCCGGATCATTGTAATCCGCCGTCCAGGTTGCCAGGAAGGAACCTAACTCACCGGATTTACGGGTCTCTAACCAGGTTGACTGATCATAATTCTTGATTTCCGCATTGATACCAACCTCAGCCAGCTGTTCCTTGATGATCTCAAGAGCCATGGTGGTTGTGTCGGATGCGGAGCTGTCTGCTGCCAGCTCCATGGTAAAGCCGTCTGCATAGCCTGCCTCGGCAAGCAGTGCCTTCGCACCTTCCGGATCATATGTAATCTGTGTCTGATTCTCATTGAAACCGATCAGACCGTGCGGGAAAATACCATGCTCGATCTGTCCGCGTCCGCCATACAGAGCATCCAGAATGCTCTGCTTGTCGATTGCTTTCTGAACAGCCTGACGTACCTTCAGGTTGTTGAACGGTTCAATGTTGTAGTTCATGGTCAGATACGTAATGCCCACACGCGGACCGGAAATAATCTGATCCGGGTAGGTAGCCAGGAAACGGTCAATCGCATCCGTCACATAATCCAGATCCATCAGGTCAATTTCACCGTTCTCAAACATCATGGTCTGTGTCTCGGTATCCGGAATAATTTTCACCACAGCACCCGGAAGTGCACTCGCCCCCATCCAGTAATCATCATTGCGGACCAGAACCAGCTGATCATTGTAGGTCCAGGACGCAAACTTGAACGGACCGGTACCAACGGTTACACTCGGATCCAGGCCAAACTGATCACCGGCTGCTTCCGTAGCTTCACTGTCATAGATGGAAACACCAGCAGTTGAAATACAAGCCAGGAAACCTGCAAACGGTTCCTTCAGTGTTACTTTCAGCGTATAATCATCAATCACTTCAACACCTTCCAGGGTATCCGCAGAGCCTTCCAGCAGTTCACTGGCACCCTTGATCTGATCGATGAATTCACTGTTTACCGTACCCTCCGCAGTTAGCATACGGGTAAAGGTATAAACCACATCCTCTGCGGTAAAATCATTGCCGTTGTGGAACTTGACGCCCTGTCTCAGATGGAAGGTATACTCTGTTCCATCCTCGGAGATATCCCAACTTTCCGCAAGGCTCGGAACGATGCTGGAATTGCCGTTGTCATCCACTGCAATCTCAACCAGACGGTCGAAAATATTCATCGGAATCAGATAATCCTTCGAAGTTTTCTGCACGTCTGCAGTCTGAATATCCGCATTCAGAACGGTTATCAGAAATCCTGTCGTATCCACATCTGTGCCAACCGCTGCCGCTGCCGTGGTTTCGGTTCCCTGTCCGGATCCCTCCGTACCTGCCTCTGGTGCTGCCGCAGTCTCGGAAGAACTGCTGCCGCCGCAACCGGTCAGAATAAGTCCCATCGTCATTGCAGCTGCAAGGATCAGGCTTATTTTCTTTTTCATAATGAAATCCTCCTCTTTGCTGCTCCGTATCGGATCCTGACATATGATGAAGATGAAAATAAATAATTACAGAAAAAGGCGCAGTGCCTCCTGGGCTGCGCCTTCGCATACATATCATGATCTGATCCAGAACTTTTCACTAATGCCCTCATAATATCATAGAAGGTATGCTTTTTCAACTGTTTTTTTCGTTTTCCAGCGTCTCAAACCATTCCAGGCAACAGGTATTCCAGTTCTCCCATGCCTGATTGCGGGCATGACAAAGCGTATCGTAAGACACCTGAAACGACTCTGCTTCCTCATCTGGTTCGAGCCGGACTGTCTCCGGAAACAGTTCTGCCCAATATGCTTCTGACTGCCGCCGCTTTTCCAAAAGCTCACGGCTCTCAATCTCAAGCTGCGCATACCTTTCTGCTGCCGGTTCCAGCTTTTCCATCACCAGCCGCAGTTTCCAGTCCAGATATGCCTCCTCTGTCGGAATTTCCCGCAGTCTGTGCCGCTCTGCCTTCGGCACCGCACGTATGCCCGCAACCAGAGCCTGATCTTCCGCCCGGATCTGCGCCGCAATGCTTTCTCCCTGTGCGGCATTCCTGCTCCGCTCCAGATAATGCTCATACCCAAACGGATAGTACATCACCGACTGCCCGTCAAAAATCAGGATTGCATCCGCCACCTGCCGGATAAAATAACGGTCATGGGACACAAACAGAATTGTCCCGGAATAGGCCTGAAACGCAGACTCCAGAGTTTCCTTGGCCTGCACATCCATATGATTCGTCGGTTCATCCAGAATCAGAAAATTCGGCCGGCTCTGCAGAAGTTCCGCCAGCACCAGCCGCGCCCGTTCCCCGCCTGAAAGCGCACTGACCTTCCTGGCTGCCTCCCTTCCGCCAAACAGATATGCCCCCAGCGTACTGCGCACATCTTTCTCTGTCATGGCCGGAAACAATTCATGGAAATGTTCCACCACCGTTTTTTCCGACTGAATTTCAGCCGCATGCTGGTCAAAATAACCGATCGTCACATGATTTCCAAGCGTGCACACACCTCCAAGCGGAGGCACAATTCCCGCCGCCGTCTTCAAAAAAGTGCTTTTCCCTGCGCCATTGACACCGATCAGTCCAATCTTCTGTCCCCGACGAATCCGCAGCGACACTTCCAAAAGCAGCCGGTCGTACCCCAGTTTCAGATGTTCCGCTTCCAGCACCCATTTGCCGCCCGGGATCATCGGACTGATCTCCCCGGTAAACAGCCGGATATCATCCTCCTCCGGCTTTTCCACCGGTTCCATTCGCTCCATCTGTTTTTTCTTTGCCCGTGCAAAGGATGCCTTCGTCGGCTTGTGTTTGAACCGCTCAATCACCTCATCCAGGCGCGCCAGCTCCTCCTGCTGCCGTTCATAGGCTTTTCTCTGTAATTCCAGCCGTTTGCGCTTCTCCGCACGATACTGCGTGTAATTGCCCGGATAGCGGATTAGTTTCTTTCCGGATATCTCATATACGACTTCCGCCACCTGATCCAGAAAAAAACGATCGTGCGATACCATCACCACCGCATGCTCATACTTCCGCAGATACTGTTCCATCCACTCGACCGAAGCAATATCGAGATGATTTGTCGGTTCATCCAGCAAAAGAATATCCGGCTTCTGCAGAAGCAGCCGAATCATACCGATCTTCGTCTGCTCGCCGCCGGAAAAAGAAACCAGCCTGCGTTTTTTATCTTCTTTGGTAAAACCGAATCCGGTAAACAGCCTGTCGTATTCCCGTTCGTACTCAAAACGTTCCCGTTCAAACGTATCCTTTGCAGGACATGCCTCCAGAAGCTCCTCCTCTACCGTACGCTGAGGATCCGAAAACACCTGCTGGCTCAGCATCCCTACGGTCACTTCTCGTGACCGGACGATGCCCGCCACCTGGCGCCGATCATCGCGATCCAGATCCAGATCACCGGAAAGCAGGCGCAAAAGCGTACTTTTGCCCGCACCGTTGCGTCCGACAACTGCAATTTTTTCATTTCCTTTTATTTCAAAATTTATATGAGACAGAACCAGCTGTCCGCCGACCGTCACACTTCCGTCTGTAATCTGATATAGCATGGGACTCCTCCTGAAATACTGTCCGCACAGTTCTCATTCTTTTGTCAGCACTCCAGTTCAGTATACCACAGACGCCCCTGTCTTACAAATCCTGCATAATAAAAAGATACCCAACCTGCTTTAATACAGATGGCAAACAGAGGCTGCTGCCCTGATTTTCAGAACAACAGCCCCTGTCTGTCTTACAAAACTCACTTTTTCATTTACTGACTTTGGAGTACGATGATTACCTACAGATTCGTTTTCTCTTTTCCAGTTGTTCCGTTATCTGTGGCTTCACCTTCGATTACCTCACCCTCGGTTCCTTCGCCTTCGGTCTTGTCTCCTTCGGTTGCCTCACCCTCGGTTCCTTCACCTTCGGTCTTGCCTCCTTCGGTTACCTCACCCTCGGTTCCTTCAACCTTGGTCCCTTCATCCTCAGTTCCTTCGCTTTCAGACTTGTCAATTGCGGATTCCATGTTTCTGTTCGCCGCAGCGGAATCTTTCGTATCATCCTCTTCAGCATCGGTATTCAGAAGCGTCAATCTGACCTCAACCAGAACCATATCCTTGTTCTCATTGTTATCGAAGATCACATACAACGTGCCTTTATTCAGGTATTTCTGTGCAATGGTCTTCTCCATGTACGTCTTACTGGTATTTCTATCGGCCAGATCAGCCAGCCACAGAGTACCTGTAGTCTCAGCCACATTCAGTTCTGCATCTGCGACTGCCCCTTCTGTCAAAGTATCTGTCTCGCTCAGATAACAGCTTACTTTCGCAGAACGTGTTCCGCCCTTGTAGATCAGCTCTGCCAGATAGCTTCCGGCAGCCGGAACATCGGCCTTCAGAACCGTACGTCCCGCACTCTGTGGAATTGTTGCATATGGGATTCTCAAGCCTGCATTCTCTGTACCGGAATTATAAATGGAGTCATTCTGTACTTTTACAGTGCCGCTTCCATTTGCAAAGGAAACATCATCAGAAAGAATATAACTTCCATCTACTGCAAACGCAAACCGTGTTTCAGAATATACCTGCGCTTCCAGAACTGCCAGAGCACCGTCTGATTCTCTTTCACCTGCCTCTTCGTTCAGTTCCTCATCATTGAGCAGTTCCGTACTGTATACCCTGATCGTATCGCCATCACAGATTACATCATCCTGTCCTCGCAGCTTGCTGCCAGCAGATACATCAAACTCCAGATCAACACCGGAAGTGATCAGATCACTCAGTTCACTCACCAGAGTCCCCGGTTCGATCACCAGTTCTCCGCTTACCCAGTGAAGGCTGCTGCTGTTAAACTCAAGTTCCGTAGATACGACTGTCTCATCAATGCTGATGGTATATTCCACCTGACGGACTCCGTCCTGAGCTGTCACGATCAGAACATCACCGTCTTCCAGGTCACCTTCTTTAACTTCTTCGCCATTGCGCTCGATCGCATAAGTCTGTTTGGAGCCATCTGCAGCTTCTGTCTGCAGCACATCTTCCACTTCAGAACCGGCCTTCATGATGATCGTGCGTGCATCATTGTCAACCGCCACGACCTTCTTGCTGCCTGCCGCAATATTGGTATTCGGACTCGGATTTCCTTTCAGTTCCAGACAATCCACGATGAAATTATACGGTGCAGAACCGGTTCCCGGTGCCACTACAGTCAGACGAATCACTGCATCTCCGTTTGTTTCCTGATATACACTTCCATAGGAATAGGGGACATATACGTTTGCTACCGTAGAGTTTGCATCTGCTTCACCTTCCAGTTCCGTCCCATTGAAAACCGCACCAATAATACCACGGCGATTGTTGTTTGCAGTCTTATAAGTATAGATCAGCTCATAGCTTCCTGCTGGAAGATCCGGAATAATGATCTCCACATAATCTCCTACCTGGCAGTTCTCAAACTGACGATTACCGCCATTGCTTGCATTACTGTCATTATTGGTCTTTGTCGTCATGGAGGCACCAAACATTGCATATTTGCTGGTCTCACCTTCCGTTACAATACTGGATGAACTGTACTGTACCGTCTTAATCGTATAATCCACAAAATTGTCAGCATCCGATGGAAGAGCTGCTTCCGCATCTGCCAGTTCCACTCTCAGAACATCGCCATCTGCAACACTGCCGCTGGTCCTTTCGTTTCCATCTTTGTCCAGAACGGTCATCTTCAGCTCAATCGCTTCGTCCTTCGGTTCCAGAGAAGATTTCAGCTGAGATGGTGTAGTTCCCGCCAGAACATTGATGGTTCCTTTAACGGTATCCACAGTCTGAACAAAATATCCGTCCTCTGTGATCTGAACACGTAAATCTTCTGTCACCTGAACGGTGTACTCTGCTTTCGCAGTACCATCTGCCGCAGTGATCACAAGTACAGCTCCATCTGCTACAACATCTGCATCAGCCAGTCCCGCAATCTCATACAGCTGCTCAGAATCATCCGTCGATGCAATCGCAGCCTTCAGACTCTCCAGAGTCGTTCCCTTCAGCACACGGATTTCTTTTGCTTCATTGTCAATAAACTGTACCGGTCCATCGGCCTGAACGATCTTGATATCCGTACTTGCGCTGGCATTTACATCCACAGAATATTCTGCGGTCACAGTCCGGCTCTCAGAAGTTACTTTCAGCACATCACCCGTTGCAAGTGCTCCGGTTGTGATCTCATCCTCACCGCGGAATATTTCATACAGCTGAGAAGAACCATCTTCTGCCTTTATGGATTTCAGAAGAGCTTCTGCTTCTGCTCCAAAAATTACTTTAATAAATTTACCTTCCTCAGTATCCGTGATTTCTTCAACCACATTGCCCTCTGTCTGGTCATTCTTAACGATCACAGCATTCATACTTACATTATACGGATAGGTCTGTTTTCCAACAACAGTCACGTCGTTCAGATCATCCATTTCATGAATATCATCATTGATATCCTTATAATCGCAATCTGCCAAAGAGACATCTTTGCTGTTCAGCAGTTCCAGAACATTGCGGTTGTTCTCCGGCTGAACCATGGAAACACGATTCAGAGAGGCTCCTTCCACATCATCCAGAACGATCGCATAACGGTCATCATTGGTCTCAAAATCTACGGAACAGTCATTCAGGACAAAACCTTTTACATGACGTGCCCAGAATCCGTAGGATGGAAGCATGGATCCCATTGCATCGCCTGCCAGATCACCTACATTATACTGACCTACTCCCATCTCTTTTGGAGAATTATCCGCATCTGACAGTGGGTTGCCGCCTTTTACCAGCACATCCACATTGTTAAATATTACATTTTCCAGATATCCGGTACCTCGGCCATCCGGAAGTGTAATGCCGACTTCTTCCGGAACCTTGTAGCCGGCAATGATCGGAACTGCTTTGTTCTGGCTCTTATATTCAGCCCATCTGGTTCCCTTATACTGGCTTCCGCCGTATACTTCTTCTACGTTCACGTTATTGATGAAAATATTTTCAACCTGACCGATATTGACATTGAGACTGAGCAGTTCGTCACGCTTGGTGCCATTCGGATCTGTGAACTGAAATCTTTCAGCCTCACCACCCATGGTACGGCCACGATTAGAGATCGATAAGAAGAACGGCGCTCTCGTACGACGCATCTCAGAACGATACGGATGTGCAGATGAAGGCGTATAGCCAATACTCAGGTCCTCGTGCTCAATGTCATACTCACACGCACCTACAGAACCGCCGCAATTCAAATGAATATCTTTAATGTGTCCGCCATCGTTGGTGGAAATGGAGAAACCGGCCTTGTTGCCTGCCAGAACATAAATATTATCCACACAGATATTCTGAATATCATCTGCTGTCTCAGAACCGATCTGGAACAGGTTACAGTTGGTATCACCGATGATATTTCTTACAATATAGTTGCTTACCGGACGGGTAAAGCCCAGAGAACAGTCACTGCCCGGCTTAACGATATCATCTGAGGAACCTTCTGCGTAAATGTTATATGCCATTACATCATTGCAGGCCATATAGTCAAAGATATCGCGAACACCGCCATTGCTCTTCTCGGCATATACATCATGAGTATTGACACCATCTACACCCGTTGCCAGCAGTACAAAGTGTCCGCCCTTGCTGATACGCAGCATATTGCTGATATTCTCATCTCTGGTCACACCATCGGATTCCAGATAGAACGGCTGATCATTATTCGGATCAGCAGTCTCTTCATACCACAGATCCTTCGATTTTTTCAGACCGCCCATCTCAAAGTTGGTGCAAAGTTTCAATGCCACCATCTTGTCCGCACGGTTATCTGCGGAATTATTCATAACACCATCACCGGTATTCAGGCTGCCGTTACCGGCGATACGTCCATTACCAATGATCTTGATGTTGTCCAGACGCTGACCATAGAACATGGCATTTTGCCAGTAAGTATGACCTACATCCTGTTTCGTCAGCCAGTTTTCCGGATTCTTATATGGGCCGGAAGAGGTCGGTGAAGTTCCGCTGCGGTAATCCTTATCTGAGAACCAGGTCACTTCCGGTGCATCGCAGCCCTTCAGTGCCCGCAGTTCTGCTGATTCATCGATATACAGATAAACGTTGCTCATCAGATGAATCGTCGTGGTGCTGAAATTTCCGCCCTCGAACAATACGGTACCTCCGCCCAGAGAATTCATATAAGCAATCGCCTCATCGATCACAGCTGCTGCATTGGAACCGTCAGTCGGTGCGCCTGCCTTGGTTCTTACATTGTACATACCGCTGTAAAGCTTTGCGATGTTGGATCTTCCGGCATTGCTTCCGCCAACAACATCCAGGCGGAACCAGTGCTCCATATCCTCTTCCAGATCTTCTACTGCTGCCTCAGTCTGACCTGGATCCAGTTTACTGTATTCAGACCAGGTTGCACCTTTATCATCAGAATGCATCAGCGTCACACTGTCCGCTCCATCAATATCAGCCCATGTAAATTCAGCAGCCTGATAGTCGGTCTTTACATCATACACTGCATCCTTCGTAATCGTACGTGCAAAGCTGGTCACCTGCTCCACTGCCTTGATATCCAGAGCAGTTACCGGGCTCTCTGCAGCATCCGGCTCTGTCACCTGATAAGAAGCCTTAAAGGTATAGGTTCCTGCACTGTTTACATATACTTCCGGAATACGAAGCTGAACATCAATTCCATTATCCGGTCTTAAATCCAGCCCGGACAGAGTGATACGAGTTCCTGCTTCGCCCAGATCTGTCAGTTCTGCATCGCCGACTTTCACGTCATACCCACCGCCATATCGGCCCGGGGACTGATCAGAAAGTTCACTTAAAGCAACTTCACCGCGGCCAATGATATTGACATAGGTATCATCCACATCGATATCAATACCTGCCGGTACATCAATGATCACCGTTCCATTCGGAGTTCTCTGCCCTGCATGGAAATTCAGAATCAGTTCTTTATCTGAGCCAACCGTCAGATACTGATCATTGGACTCGAATACCGCACGGAGAGCTTTTTGCTTTACCTGAACAGTATAGGAACTGGATTCCGCTCCTTTCACAGCTGTCAGTACATCACCGGAGACGATCTCTGCATCAGAGGACTTTTCGCTTCCTGCTGCATCTGTCATAGAAACTGCTGCGTCACTGCCCAGATTTTCCTTCATCTGTTTTAAAAACTCACCGGCAGTAACTGCCGTAGTCGTCAACCCGGACTCCTGATTGTTATCGGTATCAACGGTAAAACGATAGGTTCTTCCAGTGATAACCTCGATCGTATCTTCCGTCACTGCACCGGCATTCTCGGCACCGTTCACTGCCATCGCAATCATCTGCTGCAGTACAGGTTTTTCGATGTCTTCGCCTGGATCTTCTCCTGGATTCTCTCCCGGATCTTCTCCTGGGGTCTCGCCCGGATCTTCTCCTGGATTCTCGCCCGGATCTTCCCCTGGATTCTCGCCCAGATCTTCCCCTGGATTCTCTCCTGGATTCTTCTCCGGCTTACTTCCAGAATCGTCATCCGAGTCATCGGTATACGTCCACCTGGATACCGCCTCATTCCAGCTTCCATCCGCTCTCAACGTATAACCATCCGGTGTTACTCCAAGCATCTGCATCTCACCGGTTCTTCCAAGATAATACCATTGTCCTGCTGCATCCTGCCTCCAGTCACTGGCAACCATCGCACCGGAAACATCCAGATAATACCATTTTCCATCCGTGTCCTGATACCAGGTTTTTGACAGCATCGCTCCTGACTCAGACAGATAATACCAAGTTCCGTCCGCATCCAGGAACCATCCGGTCTGCATAATACCATCTGCATCAAAATGATACCAGCGTCCATCCGTATCTTTCATCCACTGATTCCGGACGTATTCACCATTATCCTGCTGATACTTCCAGAACTGCTGTTCCTGCCTCCATACACCGGCAAAGGCAGGTGAGGACGCAATCATCGAGATGGCAACTGCCATGGTCAACAACCTCAGTCCTTTTTGTTTCCATTGTTTCTTTTTCATCCCCCAGCTCCTTTCTTCATTCCCCTGTCATT
>JALFHZ010000061.1 GCA_022776445.1 Lachnospiraceae bacterium | reverse complement strand
TAATATTTGTTTGCCATGATAACTTCCTCCTTTCAGTACCCTTAATTAAAATTTCAGAACTTCCGGCTTCTGAGCTGCCTGCTCGTGATCCGGGCCTGCATATACATGAAGCTTGGTAATCATGCTTCTTCCTAAAGGTCCTTTTGGAAGCATACCTTTTACTGCCAGTTCAATAACGCGCTCCGGCTTCTTAGCCATCATCTCGCGCAGAGTGGTCTCTTTCATACCACCAACATAATCAGAGTGATTGTAGTAAATCTTCTGATCCAGCTTCTTACCGGTTACTTTGATCTTGTCTGCATTAACAACTACTACATAGTCGCCGCAGTCGATGTGCGGGGTAAAGATCGGTTTGTTCTTACCTCTTAAAACTTTTGCTACTTCTGAAGCCAAACGTCCTAATGTATATCCGGTAGCATCTACTACGTACCATTTTCTCTCAATCGTCGCTGGACTAGCCATAAAACTCTTCATTGGTTAACCTCCTGTTAAACTAACTGTTTCTGCTGCAGCGCTGACGCTGCTTTCTTACTTTAACATTTATTGTAAAATGCCTATTCCGGGGCTTTGGCTTCAGCATTTTCACCTAACGTCACAGTTATACATTATATTACACTCATTCCCGCGTGTCAACCATTTTTTGATAAAAATAAGAAGCGCATTCACTCTCCCGATACGCAAAACCGGATCATGAATGCGCTCCCTGTTCTCAATAAATATCCAGATCCTGTCCGTTCACTGCTTTGCCTTCATATCCGGCATCCCGGATTTCCTGAAGAATCGCTTCGCTTCTTCTCAGAATCTCCGCTTCCACATCCATCTCCTGAGAAAACACATCGAGGTGATAGATTCGGTGGTAAGTCACCAGCAGCTTTGGCTGGGCTGCTCTGGCAATCTTGGCCAGATCCGTGGAAAGTGTATGAACCTCCTGATGATATTTCTGCCACTGAGGTGTCCGCTGGCTCAGACCTCCTGCATACTCTGCTTCATGAAGCAGGATATCACAGCCCTTGCCTTTTTCTTTTATGACTTCCAGCGGACAGGTATCGCCGGAAATCAGGATAGTTCTGTCCGGTGTCGTAAACCGGTACGCATAGCTTTCCAGAGTTCCGTGACTCACCGGGATCGCTTCCACTTCCACCAATTCATCCCGATAGATGATTCCGCCGCTGATCTCCTGCACCTGAACCTGGTAGCCGGTTGGATTCGCTTTTTCAAATCCATGGATACGGAAATCAATATCCACCTCATAGGCTTTCAGGATGTGCTCCGTCATATTCCGAATCCCCTTTGGTCCAAATACCTTCAGCGGCTCCTGACGTTCCAGAACCCAGGGGGTAAAAATCAGATCAGAATACCCTGCAGTATGGTCTGTGTGAAGATGTGTGCAGAACGCGATACGAAGGTTTTTCGGATGAAGCGCCGTCACACCCCTGCGATACGCTTTGGAGCACTGCCGGACCACCCCCGGCCCGAAATCCACCAGATAAGCCTGATCATTCACCACGACCGCGGCAGCCGGCCCACTGGCCCCTGGTTCCGCATTCGGTGTTCCGGTTCCCAATAATACCAGTTTTGTCTCTGTCATCCGACTTTATCCTCCGAACCATGTTTGATGGAAATTCCGGTAAAGCCATACAGCAGGCTGAACACCGGCGTCAGATACAAAAGGAACAGGAACGGGAAAAAGACGCCCCATGCCACTCCCAGTGTACCGGACATGTAGATGCAATATCCGTGCCACGGAATCATCGGTCCCGCCAGCGTACCGGAATCTTCAATACATCTGGATAAAATTTCCGGTGCCACGTTTCGCTCTTTGAACATCGGCTGCATCAGACGTCCTGTCAGCACATGCGCCATCGGAGAAGAGCAGCTCATAATGCTGGTTGCATATCCCACCAGCATAGTCGCAAGAATCAGTGTACCATCGGACTTGATTCCCTTCACAAAGAAATTCAGGATGCAGTCCAGCACACCAAGGCGATCCAGCATTCCGCCCATGCCTACCGCGAACGTAATGATCGCTACGTACTGCAGCATGCTTCCCATGCCGCCGCGGTTTAAAATCGTCTTTAACACAGCCAGCTCAATCTGACTGGAATAGCCGTTATAAGCCACTCTGATCACACTCTGAAGCGTCGCCCCCTGGCATACCATCGCGACAATTCCGGCCACCGCGCTGGAAAGTCCCAGCGATACAATCGCATTCACTTTGAAAAGAAGCAGTACAATCAGAAAGACTGCCGGAATC
>JALFHZ010000013.1 GCA_022776445.1 Lachnospiraceae bacterium | reverse complement strand
ACCCGTCCGCCGCTCAGTCAATCTTAATTCCATCCGAAAACTTCATCAAAATCGCTTCGCTCGACTTGCATGTGTTAAGCACGCCGCCAGCGTTCATCCTGAGCCAGGATCAAACTCTCAAATAAAAGTTTGTGTCCCGGTCAAAATTAACGTCTAGCTAATTTTACCGTTCTACTGTTGTTTGGTTTGTGTCTTCGCAGAACTTCGTTCTGCTCATCGCGTTCGGTTCCCCCATGCCTGCAAGCAGTCATGCTTGAACCTTGTATCGCGAATGTTCTGAATTTTCTCATTCAAAGATGTCTTAACCATAGACTCTTTTTTATTAGAATTTTCAGGGTTTTAAACACTGTTCAATCTTTCATTTTCAAGGTTCATTTTGTTGCTTTCGTTCTCAGCAGCAACTCGTTCATTTTATCATAACTTGTTTAGTCTGTCAAGAACTTTTTTCAACTTTTTATTTTCTTTTTACAAGTTTTTAACTCAACCACCATTTCCGTGGTGGAGCTTAAATATACCACTTAATCACTGCTTTTGTCAAGCGATTTGTGTCATTTTTTTAAACAATTTTTTCGTATTACTAAATATGCCCTCTTTTCCTTATTTTTACTACATTTTGTGGTCAAAAAAATTCCACGGTTTCTGACATAAAAACCCGAAACCGCGGAATTGCATCTATTGCATATACCATAAACACAATTTTCAGGTGAACACACTTAAAATCCAAATAAACACCCAGTTAAAAATATTGTTATCATACAAAAACCGCAGCCACAGACTTCCTCTGATCTGATATAAAAATGTCTGCGTCCAGGGCATCTCCTCACAGATCCGAATAATCACAAAGAACAGCCACACAAGCAGCAGACCATGAACGCCTCCCAAGACAGCCCCAGCGATCTGATTGATTCCATGCAGAATCGGCAGGCGGGCAATCAGATCCACCCATCGGATAAGCAACCGTATCCCGATATAAATCAGCAGAAACAGAACCACGCATCCGATCAGATTCAGGACCATCCCCGCAAGATAAGCCCCTACATAATCAATGAAGGCATCCACACCAAGAATCCCGTATATCTCACTGTTATTATTCTCAAGAAGTGCCTTTTTCATCTGATCCGGAAGTTTCAGCTGCTCAATAATTTTCCGCTGCTGTGCAGGCCCTGAAATGTCCCGATTTCCATTCGAATCATCAGCATCTCCTTCACTCCAGACGGTTCCTCCCGTCAGCTTCAGCAGCCCGTTTCCTACCGACTGATAAATTTCTGTATTGTTTTTCAGATAATTATTGACCATCGGCATCGCAGTGCGCACTACAACAACACTCAGGATCAGCACTGCCAATGACACTGCAAGCCGTATAAATCCTCTGTAATGTCCATACAATATCATAGCCAGCAGAAAAGCTCCCGTCCCCAGGGACAGCCAGTGCTCCATTAAAATTTCCATATCTTCCTATCCAGGCCTTTCTGTATTTACCCCCACACCTGCTGCGCAGGTATCACGATTCATGCCTGCAGAACAAATTTCTCAATTGCCTTCGCTACTCCATCAGCATCATTCGTATCCGTCACATAGTCAGCCGCCTGCTTCACGCTCTCTTCTCCATTGCTCATAGCGACACCTATACCGGCCATCTTCATCATACTGAGATCATTTTCTCCATCACCGAAGCCCATGGTCTGCTCCGGCTTCAGGCCCAGATGAGCAGCCAGCCGCAGAATGCCTTCCCCTTTTGCGGCACCCTTCGCATTGATTTCCAGATTGTTCCGAAATGAAGAACTTACGAGCACATCTCCACGTGCTTCCAATGCTTTCCTGGCGCGAAGCCGCTCGTCCTGATCATTGAAAAAATAATTAATTTTCTCCACCGGCATGTGGATGCGCTTCACCTCTTCCGGTACACTTTCCACGGCTTTTCTGGTCTTCCGCACCATTTCCTGAAGCACGGGAGCGATTCCATACCGGTCCATATGTTCCATAAAGCGAAGTTCTCCATATCCCTGACCACCGATATACACATCATACATGGTGTTGAAACCGTTCGCCAGTTCCAGGATCTCCAGTGCCTGTTCACAGCTTAATTTCCTTTCATCCAACACCTGATGTCTGCTGACATCTTCCAGAACCGCGCCGTTTACCGTAATCGCATAATGAATACCCGGCAGATTTCGAATCACATCCGGTACCCCGTTCCAGATCCGTCCGGTACAGGGTACAATCTCAATACCTCGCTGCATACACGCTAACAGAGCCTGCTCATTTCTCGGAGAGAGACGTTTCTGACTGTCCAGAAGCGTTCCATCCAAATCCAACGCAATTAACTTAATCATTTCCATAATTATCAATCCATTAACAGTTCTTTAGATAAAATGTTCTTCCTTCAAAATCAGCAAACCGTCTTTATCGTATTTTGGAGAGAATAATCCCCTGATCCGCCTTCCGACCGTTGGTTTCTCCGCACGATCTGCCGCTTCCTCAATCAGATCTTCTGCGTTGGCCTTCGTCAGCGGAATGCCATCCTCTTCCATAATCTCGATTCTCTCATATAAAGCCAGCATACTTTTGCCGGTGATGCTGCAGTCAATCTCTGTCGCATACTGACAGGCATACTGCGCGAATTCATCGATATCCATCTCCGTGTCTGCATCAGCCTCTGCATCCGGCTCTTCGTAATGCTCCTCGTCATCATATGGATGTTCATCAACGAACCGATCAGCCTCATCCGGCACACGGGTAACCTGATCGAGTACCGGCGTAATATGTCTCACCGGACGGTCATCGACAGGAGCCGGTTTTTCCGGTTCCTGACAGCCAATACATTCAAATCTGCCAGCCAGAGACGGATTTTGCGCATGCAGCATCTCCATCTGTTTCGGATTGTCAATCAGAATCATACGCATGCCGCTGTTGTCCCGAATCATCAGTGTCTCCAGCTCCTTCAGCATTTCTGCCGAAAGATCTCCGGCCTCTTCAATCACCAGATCTCTGCCGGCCAATTTGTCTGCACTCGCCAGAATACCGCGTTTGTTCAATTTGGAACCGGTGATCTTCGCCACCGGATTCTTCACACCGGTCTCTGCCTGAATCTGTTTTAATGTCTGAAGTGCCATCTCCAGTCCCTTTTCCGGAGTTCTTGCTTCAATCATCAGATGATTGGTCATCTTCGGAAGCTCCGGCTCTTCTTCCGGCTCTTCTGTGATTTCTGTCGGTTGCTGCGCTCTCTTAATCACCTTCAGAACACGGGTTTTCCCCAGTTCATCTTCTGTTTCCTTCTGTTCCTGATCCTGCGGAGCCTCAGCCAGGCGGGACATCTCCTTCGCCAGACGTTCCTCTTCTTCCTCCTGCTTCACTACGGCAGCAAGATGTTCCTTCTCAAACACCTCCGGGTGAAGAATAATGTTATCTGCCGGTTTGACCGGTTCTTCATCTGCAGCAATCTCCACCGGTTCATCCTCCGAAGACACTTCCGTCTCCGCAGACATTTCAGTCTCAGATTCTTCCACTTCTTCAGATTCCCCGTCAAACGCCTGCTCAACCGCGCGAAGCTTTGCTTCATATTTCTCACGGTTCTCTACCAGATCCATCTGGTAGGACGTAAGCGGTGCATACTGCTGCTTCAGTTCCATAGCTTTATCGACGTATTTGCCCAGACCGAACATCAGCATAATTTTATCGCAGGTACTCACACAGCGTTCCGAATCTCCTGCCTGATGATACAGCTCTGCCAGCTCATACATCCATTTTTCTTCCAGTTCTTCAGCCGTATAGCTTTCCAGCGCATGAATCAGCTGCTCAACCGGCGCATTCTTCTGTTTCAGAATCATATAGCGGAGAAGATACTGACGCGGATCTTCTCCGGCCAGATCACAGAATTCACGATAATAAGCCTCCGCTTCATCTGCATTGCCTTCTTTCAATGCCAGGTCCGTCAGCTTATACAGCAGACGTTTGCCGATCGGCGCACGTTCAAATGCCAGCAGCAATATATCCTTCGCTTCTTGATATTCATGATTTTTCTCATAAACCTGAGCCACCATGGAAAGCAGATTTGCATTGCGGACCTTGCGCCAGTCAATCGTATCTGCAATCTTCATAGCCGTCTCATAGTCGTTTTTATTCACAAGTTTTCGTATCTGTTCAACTTTTATACTGAACTCGTATTTATACATCTTCTGCACTCCTTACACCTGCCGGAATCCTCCGCTACAGCTCGATACGCCCTTCCAGCGCTCTCAACAGGGTTACTTCATCAATATACTCCAAATCACCGCCCACCGGCACGCCGCTGGCAATCCGACTCACCCGGATTCCGGTCGGCTTAATCAGCTTGCTTATGTACATGGCGGTAGTCTCCCCTTCCAGACTGGAATTGGTCGCAATAATCACTTCCCGCACATCCCCCTGCAGACGCTGCATCAGTTCTTTCAGACGGATATCATTGGGACCGATCCCCAGCATCGGAGAAATCGCGCCATGAAGCACGTGATACACACCATCATACTTACCTGTTTTTTCATAAGCAGCCAGATCCCGGGTGTTTTCCACAACCATGATGGTTTTGTGATCCCGCTTCTCACTGCTGCAGATCGGACACAGTTCCTGATCCGTCAGGGTAAAGCATTCCCTGCAATAACGGATATTGGTTTTTGCCTGCATAATGGCATTCGTCAGGCTCGCCACCTGCTCCTGGGGCATATTGATAATATGAAACGCCAGACGCTGAGCCGATTTGTTCCCAACACCAGGCAGTTTTGACAATTCTTCGATTAATTTTGTAATCTGACTGCTGTAGTAATCCATCTTAGAATGGGAAACCTCCGCCCAGGCCGCCCAGACCACCGGTCAGCTTCGCCATCGCTGCTGAGGATTCTTCTTCCATCTTGCGGAGTGCTTCGTTCGTAGCCGCCATAATCAGGTCCTGAAGCATCTCAATATCATCCGGATCCACCACTTCTTCCGCCAGCTTCACTGCGGTAATCTCCTTTTTGCCGGAAACCGTTACCGTAACAGCTCCACCGCCTGCGGAAGCAGAATATTCTTTTGCCTCCAGTTCCTTGCTTGTCTCCTCCATCTGGCGCTGCATCTTCTGCGCCTGTTTCATCAGATTATTCATATTACCCGGCATACCACCCGGGAATCCACCACGTTTTGCCACGTTTCTTTCCTCCTGTTCTGCGTT
>JALFHZ010000161.1 GCA_022776445.1 Lachnospiraceae bacterium | reverse complement strand
CATGTCTCTGTTTACAGAAATCGTATCAATGGTGTCAGCTGATATCACAGAAATGCTGAAAAGTAAAGTTAACGACTGGATGGCATCACAGCCTTTATTTATTCAGGCATTATTCGGCGATTTATGCTGGGAAAGTTGAGTTATTTATTATATCAATTTCACCATGAACACAATCAGAAGTTTCTATAAAACAAATCCCCTCTTCTGTATATAAACATGTACTTATATTTTCTCCTTTAAAATACATTTTATCAGAAAACTTCGGAAGCCATACGTCTACATCTGTTTTCTCCTCTCCATTACATATTGGAACTAAAGTAGCATCTTCTGAACATCCGATGATCTGATTGTTTCGTATTTTCAAATATTCCTGACCTTTTTCACTCTCTAAAGTATACTGAGCCGCTTTTGGGACTCTAACCAATAATTCATCCCACAAAGCAAGCGTTAATGAAGAGTTAGTAATCGACTCCGCATCTTTTAAATCAAAGAATTGGATAGATCGCGACTTCAATCCATCTAGCAGTTCCCCTCCTAAGCTCTCATTTGAATAGTATTGATATGGATCTGCATAAGTCTTTAAATCTTTTCCTACCCAATATTGCCACTTCCCATTTTCTACATTTACCGCAAGATAAGATGGATCTTGTTGATAACATGGATTGGGATTTTCCAACTTATGATCTCCAACCGGATTATCAGAATCATACAGTTTTATATAATACCAGTCATCGTTCTCCTTATGATAGGGTTTTACAGAAGTATCTGTAACCACTGCATGTGGTGATCCTGCATGCATTGAAACCACCAATGGTCGAGGCATATCTGAATTCAGGAAGTTTATCAGTTCATCAAAATATAAATCATCCTCAAATACTTCGCAGTCATACATTTCTTTTGATCTCTGTGAAATATGCCAGCGCTCTATGAAATGACGTAATGCATTATTTCCCTTAATAGAATAAACATTTCCTCCTCTCTCTCTATCCGAAGCTTGCTGTACGGAATTATATCCATATGAATAAAGCGGACCAGATGCCTCCTTATTTATGTAATCTTCCATATTTACAATACCAAGATAATCTGCAACGGCAGTAGCACTTAACCCAAAACAACTGCCATTCCAATTACTTGCCGTTATAGAGTAAAGGTATGACAAGTAAATATCTTTATATACATCTTGGTACATGCTAATACCTTCTTCACGTTTATAACCCAAACCTGTTCTGGAGTTTAAAATCGGCCATCCATCCAGTTCTGCATTAAACAACCGATACCACTTCGCATATAATACCAGATCTCCTGTCATCGTTTTTGGTATCACAGATATTGCTGTGTCTTTTTTAAACTCAGCTGTAGTATACCAGCCTAAAAATTTATAATTTTCACGACTTGGTTTTTGAAGAACTCGATCCGGTCCACTTTCTCCTGCTACGTATTCCGTTGGATTCCAAATATTATTAACTCCACCATTCAATTCATAGGTAATTCTATATTTAACTGGAATCAACGTCCACACTGCATTCACCGTCAAGTCACTGCTGACCTGAGCAAATGATTTATCCCAACTCAAAGTATATCCTTCTTTTTCCAACACTGGTGCTGTAGCATTCTTTCCCTCTTCTACTGATTGTGAAGAAACTAAGAGATCTCCATCCATAAAGATAACTGTATAGTTTTTCACAGGTTTAATCGGTTCATTTGTCACTGTCACCTTACATCCTGCAAAATTTTGACCTCTGTGCGCATAAATATATGCCTCTCCAACTGATTTTGCTGTTATTTTGCCCTGATCATCTACATTCACAACTTCCTCATCAGAGCTTCCCCAAGTAAGTTCAGATGCACTGATAGACATTCCGATCCCTTCGGTCACTAAAACAAACGTATCTCCAGGTGCAAGAGTTTTCTCTTTATGATTAAACTGAATGCCGTAATACAGTTTTTCATCCGTTTCATCAGTCGCCAGATAATCACTTCCAATCGCGACACGAATCATAGGACGAACACCTAAATTCCATGTATTATAACGATTTCCACCATAGTTACATAATCCATTATTGAGAACATAATACGGGTATAATGCACCGGCAAGTGATCCAGATCCTCTACTGCGCAGCCAATAACTCTTATCATTTGCAGTGTTTTTATAATCCATACCACTGATTATATATTCTGCTGCGCGGGACTTCGATTTATCATTTTCTGGAAAACCATAGGAAGGATTTGTAATATCTTCCAAAGATGGAAGAAAAATTTCATCCACTGTTGAGTTTCCATTTTCCAAGCCAGATGTTATGGACACCGTATCCGTAACCACATTATCACACAAATCCATCTGCTCTTCTTCTGTGAACATTTCTGGAATAATCGTTTCACGAAGCCATTTTCGTATGGTGCTGGTCTCCCATGTCGGAATCCCATAATATTCATCACTGTAATTGTGCACGTACATAATGCGATCCGCCATTAAAAGTAAACTGTTTCCATCATTGTTTAGGATTCTCCACTTTACTGGCCTGCGTTTCAATTTGCCCATGAACTTTTCTCCATTCCATGTATAAGGGCTATACATATTTAGAGAATCCGCAAATTTTTTCATACTAGGATAATGTTCCCCGACCTGATTCCCTTCATAATTATCCCAACCATAATAAACATAATTTCCTTTCCAGTCACCATCCGCTGTGCCGCCATACACCGGATTGCTCAAAGTTCCGGCTGAATATCCTGCTGCCTGCCGGATTCCATACACCGAAAAATGCTCCGCCAGAAACTCTGCCGTACCATCCTCATCCGCGGTATTCTCCACAGTCTCCACCTGATTCTCATCGGAGATATGGAAAACCTCGGCATTCTTCTGAATCGCTTCTGAAGTAAAAGTCACCTTCACATCCGACAGCGGCTGGATTTCTTCTCCATCCGCCACGAACTGAATATCAAACGCAAGAAGCTCTTCGCCCTCGTCTGCGGATACCAGATCACAGATCTCCGACTGCTGCACCGGAGTAATCACCACTTCGGTTCCCTCAGGCAGCACACCTTCCTCTGCCTGAATATTGATCTGCACTCCATCTATGGTCTGAACACAGGAAAATGCCGGATAATCTTCCTCAATCAGCCATCCGATTTGGTATATGCCGCTTTCACGAATTGTAAAATCAACCGTCTCATCGGATACATCATCCAGTTTCAAAACAGACAGGTTTTCTCCTTCCACAAAAGCTGCATATGCCTTTGTATCCAGATACACTTCATTCAGCCCGATACTGACATGAACAGTCTTATTCGGATGAATCTGCTCCCCATTCTGTTGGAAACGGATATCAAAAGCAGCTATTTTTTCTATTTCTGCATTCAGATCATAGTTCTGATCCGAATCGCTCAACTGATAATCTCCGCAGTCCACAACTTCAACCGAAACATTTACATCCTCCGGCAAATCTCCTTTTTCTGCCTGAAAATGTAAAGAATATCCATCTACGATCTCTTCCCAGGAAAATCCCGCATTACTTCCTGTCGCAGTTTCTGCATCACTTCCTGTCGACAAAGAAACCGAATCTTTTGTTTCTGCATCTCCCGGACTCGCCGACTGTCTGCTTTCCCCCATCTGAGCAAATACCCTGGGATTCCATGTATCCGCCTGAACAGAAAAACTTCCTGCAAGCATCGCCGCAATCAGGACTTTCGCTGTCATCTGCTTTATTCTCTTCATAGCCCACGCTCCCTCCGACAGCTTCTGCCGTCTTTTTGTTTTATGTCTTAACGACATAAACTATCATAGCATAGAACGTACACACCACATTTTTTCTGCACAAATGACCCTGAATCCGGCATAATTGGAACTCAGACTGTTTTTATCAATTCCAGCGACAGAACCGCCGTATAAATCCCATCCGACCACTCTGTCCGAAATTCTCCGTTATACTGCGCTGCAATATCCCGCAGAATCTCCTGTCCATAACCGTGCCGCCCCTTCGGCCGCGTTTCCTTTGTCGGCCGAAGCGCTGTATTCTCTGCCTTGATATGGAGATAATCTCCTTTTCTGGCTGCACGCAGCGAAATTCTGCGATCCGTTTCACTGCACTTGGATGCCGCCCGAATCGCATTATCCATCAGATTGGAAAAAATGCTGCACAAATGGATGGGTTCGATTTCATTTTCATTTCCGATTTCCAGCTCAGCACTGAAAATAATCTTCTCGCGACGGCAGTCCGCTGCTTTTTCTTCCAGAACCGCGTTTACCACCGCATTGCCACACCATGCATATTCCTTGGTCTTCGCAATTTTTTCCTTCAGTTCTTCCGGGATTTTTCTGGACTGATCATTGAATCCTTCTCCAGCCAGATGCAATGCTACCGTAAGCTGATTATTAAAATCATGGCGGATTTTAGCCAATTCTTTGCGGCGTGCTTCCACGCTCTGGTAATGCAGCTGTTCCACGTGACGCATATGTTCCAGTTCACGCACCTGTTCTTCCAATGCATCCCGCTCCCCCTGTGCCATCAACAGATAGAAAAATACCAGATCTGCCACAAAGCTCAATGCAATACCAAGCGTCGCAAACAACATCTGGTGAAGCACCGGAGTCTCCGGAATGTACACACGGTTCACATTACGCATCAATAGAAGCTGGCTGATCGGGAACAGCAGAAAAACTCCCGCATTCCGCGGCGGCCTCTGTCTTTTTGTCACCGCATTCCATACCATAACCAGAACGGTAGACAAACTCAGATTTACAATACAGCATAAAGTCTGAAACACAAACAGTTCGTAAGTACCAAAGTCAAAATTGTAAACCAGTCCCATGCTTGTAAAGAAAGGCAGCACAATGATCTCTGCCGCATGCGCCAGTACCACAAAAAAAACAAACGTCATCAGCTTCTTCCACCACGGATCCACAAAAAAAATCCCCAAATACAGAATGAACAGAATCAGCTGCACAATCTCCATCAAAACAAACAGAGGACCGCCGATATCCAGAATCCGCACAACGCCCGGTCCCAGCACTGCTAAAACCATCGCAGTCGCTGCCAGAAATTTTGAACATTTTTTCCAGCGTGAGGTCAGCATAAAGCTCCATACAAATGCAATGCCATATGGATACAGAATCCCACCAATCACAAAATTAACCCAAAAGTAGAACGACCTCATCTCTTGCCCCTCCTCTATTACAACAGTTCACCCATATACCGGAAATACGCCGTGCGCGTCTCTGCGTATCGCGCTTTACTGATCGGGATCTCTTCTCTCGTCTGCAGAAGAATCCGGTTTTTATCAATCCGGCGAATATAGTTCATATTGACAACAAAACTTTTATGGCACTGTAAAAATGCAGGCGAAAGCCGCTGCATCAAATGATCAATCTGATCATAGCAGACAATCTGTTCTCCAGTGGTATGAATGATAATTTGATGGCGCATACTTTCCAGATAGCAGATATTCCGGAACGGAATCGCATACACAATCCCCTTTTGCTGAATCATGAGTTTTTCCTGTTCCAGCCGTTCAATCGCTTTTTCCGCCTTCTGCAATAGTTTTTCCAGAAGCTTTATATCGACCGGCTTTACCAGATAACCGCACAGATTTGACGATTTTAAAAATATCTGCTGCGAATAACGTTCATTGTACCCGGTCACATAAATAATCTGAGCCGAAGGACTGGTACGCTCCAATTCCTCCGCAAAATCAATCCCATCGCTTTCCTGCTTCCAGTCAATATCCATCAGGATCACATCAAACCGTTCTCCGTCATCAATCGCTTCCTGAAATCTTTGGATGGAGATGAATTCCCGGATCTGATGTCCGTCTGAGAGCATATTCAGTTTATCTGCAAGCATTTCTGCTGCTGCTTTTTCATCATCACAAACTGCAATCCTCATTGTTTCCCCCTTGCTTATTCCTGTCTCTATCATACAAAGCATTCAGGTCGATCAGCACTTCTTTGCAAAAAACGCCCTGATATTGACAAAAAAATCCGCTTCTATCTCCCTGCTCTTACGCAAGGACACAGAACCGGATTCTGATCTCATTATTATTTCTTACTTCCCGGCTTCCATCATCGTCATATTCTCACCGATGATCTCATCATCTACCATGATCGTCAGGTACGTAACATCCATATTTTCAATAAACGTATTGGCTACCGCCTGAAGCATCATGTCATCCTTCTCATCCGGAACCTGATTCAGTTCCAGAGTACCGTACTCTTTCGCATTGCTCCCGGATCCCTCACCGGCATTTTTCCCGACACCCGGGCCAACCGCTTCACTTGACGGCTCTCCCTCAGCAACAAAGCTGACTGCCTCTGTGCCCTCTTCCAACACTCCGTACTGGATCAACAGATCTACCAGCGCCTGCTCATTCAAATCATCCACTGCATCCATCGTGCCTTCCAGCTTGCTGCCGTCATCACTGACCGTATAAACAGAAACCACATCCAGCTTCGGTGCGGTCGGATCCGGCTTCTTTTCCGGCGCCTTACTTTCTGCAGCCGCTTCGGTCTGCTTTACCTCACCGGTTTTGTTCTTCTCCGTAGTCGGAGTACATGCGGTTAATGATAAAATCATCATGGCTCCGATGAAACACATGATTACCTTTTTCATAAAAAAGTGCCT
>JALFHZ010000242.1 GCA_022776445.1 Lachnospiraceae bacterium | reverse complement strand
TTTTCAACCGGCGAGATTATGGTGGTTCTGGTTACGGCTTCCCCGGTATTTCCATCGAAAAATAATTTCGTCAAAGCGCTTCGGGAAAAACACCCGGAGATCACAACCATTGTCCAGAACATCAATGGGCGCGGCACCAGTATGGTATTGGGAGAGAAAGAGCATGTACTTTATGGAAAGGGGTATATTGAGGATGTGCTCTGCGGCTGCCGTTTCCGCATATCCTCCCGCTCCTTCTATCAGATCAATCCGGTTCAGACAGAATATTTGTATGCAAAAGCCATTGAACTGGCAGGACTGACCGGCAGCGAGACGGTGCTGGATGCGTACTGCGGAATCGGTACAATCGGTATTGTGGCGAGCAGACTGGCAAAACAGGTCATTGGCGTGGAACTGAATGCTGATGCGGTGAGAGACGCCGTGCAGAATGCGCAGTGCAATGACAGAAAGAACATCCGGTTCTATTGCAATGACGCAACCAGATTCATGACGAAGATGGCAGCTGACGGAGAACCGGTGGATGTGGTTCTGATGGATCCGCCGAGAAGCGGCAGTACGGAGGAATTTATCCGGTCAGTGTCCGCAGTGAAGGCAAAGACGGTGGTTTATGTGTCCTGCGGACCGGATACTCTGGCAAGAGACCTTGACGTGTTTAAAAAGCTGGGATACGAGGCTAAAGGGGCGTGGCCGGTGGATATGTTTCCGATGGTGGGGCATTGTGAAGTCTGCGTAAAATTGTGCCGGAAATAAACGAGAATAAACGAGAAATTGCAAGGTTAAATTGACAAACCGACCGTATTGAATTAAAATGGACGTTTAGAGACAATCTATGTGGAGGAAACACAGAAATGAGATACGAGTTTAAAAAGATCGAGCCTAAGTGGCAGGCAAAATGGGAAGAGAGTAAAATTTTCGAAGCCAAAGACAACAGTGATAAGACTAAGTTCTATGGTCTGGTAGAATTTCCATATCCGAGCGGTGCAGGCATGCATGTCGGACACATTAAGGCATATTCCAGTCTGGAGGTTATTTCCAGAAAGCGCCGTATGGAAGGCTATAATGTACTTTTCCCGATCGGATTTGACGCGTTTGGTCTGCCGACGGAGAACTATGCGGTAAAAACCGGAACCCATCCGCGTATCATTACCGATGAGAACATCAAGAAATTTTCCAATCAGCTGAAGAGAGTGGGCTTTTCCTTTGACTGGAGCCGTGTGATCGATACAACGGACGAGGATTACTACAAGTGGACGCAGTGGATTTTCCTGAAAATGTTCGAAAACGGTCTGGTATTCAGAGACAGAACACTGGTTAACTACTGCCCGCACTGCAAGGTAGTTCTTTCCAACGAAGACAGCCAGGGCGGTAAATGCGATATTTGCCACAGCGATGTCGTACAGAAATCCAAAGACGTATGGTACCTGAGAATCACCCAGTATGCAGACAAGCTTCTGGAAGGCCTGAAGGATGTAGATTATCCGGACAATGTCAAGCAGCAGCAGATCAACTGGATCGGAAAATCCAAGGGCGCTTTTGTAAACTTTGCCATTGACGGACTGGATGAGAAATTAAAGATTTATACGACCAGACCGGACACCCTTTTCGGTGTGACCTTCATGGTAATCGCTCCGGAGCATCCGATTATCGACCAGCACTCCGACAAAATTACCAACATGGACGAAATCACCACGTACCGCAGCGAGTGCGCTAAGAAGACAGAGTTTGAGAGAACTCAGCTCGTAAAGGACAAAACCGGTGTAAGAATTCAGGGACTGGAAGCAATCAATCCGATCAACGGCGTGAAGATTCCGATTTATATTGCAGATTATGTCATGATGGGATATGGTACAGGTGCCATTATGGCAGTGCCGGCGCATGACCAGCGTGACTATGATTTTGCGAAGAAATTCGGCATTGATATCATCGAAGTTATCAAGGGTGGAGATATTTCTGTGGAAGCATACACCGGTGACGGTGAGATGGTCAATTCCGGTTTCCTGAACGGATATACCAATAAGCATGATTCTATTGAAAGAATGCTGGAAGAATTGGAGAAAACCGGTGTCGGTGAGGCCGGTGTTCAGTACAAGATGAAAGACTGGGCATTTAACCGTCAGAGATACTGGGGTGAGCCGATTCCGCTGATTCACTGTCCAAACTGTGGCGTGGTAGCTGTTCCTTATGAAGAACTTCCTCTGCGTCTGCCGGATGTGAAGGATTTTGAACCTGGTGAAGACGGACAGTCTCCGTTGGCCAAGATCGATTCCTTTGTACGCTGTACCTGTCCGAAATGCGGCGCAGCTGCAAAACGTGAGACGGACACGATGCCTCAGTGGGCAGGATCTTCCTGGTATTTCCTGAGATACATCGATCCGCACAATGACAATGCACTGGCAGATATGGATAAGATGAAATACTGGATGCCGGTTGACTGGTATAATGGCGGTATGGAGCATGTTACCAGACATATGATCTATTCCAGATTCTGGCATCATTTCCTCTATGATCTGGGTATTGTCAACACTCCGGAGCCGTATGCGAAGCGTTCCATCCAGGGACTGATCCTCGGACCGGACGGCGATAAGATGAGTAAATCCAAGGGAAATGTTGTGGATCCGCTGGATATTGTGGAAGAATATGGTGCAGATACGCTTCGTACCTATGTACTGTTCATGGGTGACTATGGCGCTGCTACTCCTTGGAATGACAGTTCTGTAAAGGGCTGTAAGAAATTCCTTGATCGTGTTGCAGGTCTGACAGATATCGTAACAGAAGAACCGGTTTCCGACGAACTGGAAATGAAAATTCACCGTACGATCAAAAAGGTTTCTTCTGACATCGAGAGTCTGAAGTTTAATACCGCCATTGCCAGCATGATGACTCTGATCAATGACATTACGGCAGAAGGCCATCTGAGCAAGGATGATCTGATTATCTTTATCAAGCTGCTTTGTCCGTTTGCTCCACATCTTTGTGAAGAAATCTGGGAGAGCCTTGGCGGAGAAGGATTTATCAGCGTAGCTCCATGGCCGGAGTTTGATGAGAATAAGACGGTTGCCAAGACCACTGAGATTGGCGTGCAGGTTAACGGAAAAATCAGAGGAAATGTTGTCATTCCGACAGACTGTGATAAGGAAGAAGCATTTGCCATTGCAAAGGCAGACGAAAGAGTCGCTGCTTTCCTGGAAGGAAAGACCCTTGTGAAGGAGATCTATATTCCGAACAAAATTGTTAACTTTGTAGCAAAATAATATCGTTGGAGGAGAGACCGGATTGCAGAAGAGCGGTCTCTCCTTTTTTACCATTCGAAATTGGGGTATTTGGGCAGAGGACGATATTAGAAGTGACTCGATTCGTGATCTTCCAATTGCGGATGGTCCGATCAGCCGGCGGGAAGCGGATCAGCCGGCGGCAGTGAAGAGGGCGAAAAATGGGCTGAATTATCCTGTGAGATTGATGATGTGCTGACATATGCCATCTTTCATAATGGTGTGCATATTGTAAGAGATATCTGCATAAAAATACTTCCGATGTTGATTGGAATAATCTGACTGT
>JALFHZ010000216.1 GCA_022776445.1 Lachnospiraceae bacterium | reverse complement strand
CCCGGTCAAATGCGGCGGCAAGGTGCTGGTGATCGACGGCGGATTTTCCAAGGCTTATCAGAAAGAAACCGGTATTGCCGGATATTCTCTGACCTACAACTCCTACGGCCTGATTCTGGCAGCCCTGGAGCCATTTGAATCCACAGAAGCGGCCATAGAACACGAGATCGACATTCATTCCGACAGCATCATCGTCAAACGTGTCACCCAGCGCAAACTGGTCGGTGACACGGACACCGGCAAAATCCTCCGGGAAAAGATTGAGGATCTGGAGCTCCTTCTGAAAGCTTACCACAGCGGTTTGCTTGTAGAGCGTTACATAAAGAAATAACCGGCGTCATATACTATACAAATCCTCATCCCGGAGTCTGCCCGCATGAATCTGCTCCGTTCCCGCCTTTCTCCGCAAAAGCTGGCTTTTCTGACCGGAACTCTGCTTCTCACAGGAACCGGTTTTATCTGCCGGGTACTCGGATTCTTCTACCGGATCTTTCTCTCACGCACCATCGGTGCGGAGGGGCTTGGCATTTACAATATGATTCACCCGGTATTCGGTATCTGCTTTGCACTGTGTGCCGGTTCCATCCAGACAGCCCTGTCTCAGATGATCGCTTCCCATCTGAATCACGGGAAACGTTTTTTTCGCACAGGGATGGCCATCTCCATGACCATGTCCGTCGTGCTGGCGGCTCTGATCTGCCGCCATGCTGAATTTCTGGCTGTCCATGTGCTGATGGAGCCGCGCTGCGCTCCCTATCTGCCGCTCATGGGTATCTCCGTACCGTTTGCGGCCTTTCACGCCTGCATCAACGGATATTACTATGGGGTGCAGAAGGCCCGGGTTCCTGCTTTCTCACAGGTTGCAGAGCAGGTCATCCGCATGAGTCTCGTATTTCTGATTGCGGATGCCTGGACCAAAGACGGCGGAGTCATCACGGTGCATCTGGCCGTCATCGGACATCTGATCGGAGAAATGGCATCCGCGGCATTTACCTTTCTCTGCCTGTGTATCTTCCCGCCGCAGTCTGATGATGCATACGGCGGCACAACCTGGGATTGGGCAGACGGCACACCGGAGCATGTCATGTTTCATACGGCTCTCTCACTGATGACCCTTGCTCTTCCGCTCATGGGAAATCGGCTCGTGCTGAACCTGCTTGCCAGCGCGGAAGCCATCTGGATTCCAAGCCGCCTTCAGATGTCGGGGCTGTCCAATTCCGATGCCTTTTCGATCTATGGGGTGCTGACCGGTATGGCACTGCCGTTTATTCTCTTTCCGTCTGCCATCACCAATTCCATGGCCGTCCTTCTGCTTCCCAGCGTTGCGCGGGCCCAGGCGGCAGGCAAGAAACAGCAGATCACCTCCAGTATTTCCATGTCCCTGCGTTACAGCCTGTACATGGGAGTCCTCTGTATCGGCATCTTTACCCTGTTCGGAAAAGCACTGGGAATCAGCGTATTCCACAACCAGGACTCCGGATATTTTATTCAGATTCTTGCGTGGCTCTGCCCGTTTCTCTACCTTGCCACCACCATGGGCAGCATCCTGAACGGCCTTGGCCGCACCCGCACGACCTTTCTTCAGAATACCGCAGCACTGATGCTTCGCATTGGCTTCGTGCTGATCGGCATCCCCCGCTTCGGGATCTATGCCTATCTCTGCGGCATGCTGATCAGTGAACTTCTGCTGGCACTGATGCATCTGTGGTCTCTGAACCGGCTGGTCACATTTACCTGGAATGCTTCGGATATGATCGCAAAGCCTGCAGTCCTTCTGATCATATCCATCGGTGTCTTCTACGCTGTCAACGGAATCTGCCCCATCACCACAAGGCTTCCGCTTTTCTTCCGGACAGCAATACAGATCGGGTTCCTGAGCTGCTGCTATGGCGGTCTGCTGCTGCTGTTTCATCTCGGCCGAAATCACGCAAAAATGCCTGGATGACGATCCGCTTAGGATCTGATCCAGGCATTTTATTACAGACTTTGTTATAGAACTTCCACGCTCCAGGAATGCTTACTGATACAGATTCAAAACCTCTTTTGTCTGCTGTGATTTCGCAGTTTTCTCTTTTCTCCTGATATCAAACGTATTCAATGTGTTGGTCAGCACATCCGGCTCTTTCTCAAGCATAATGGAAACCGTAATGGTATACGGATCTGAACTGTCCACTTTATATACCATATGGCTCTCTTCATTGCGATACCAGCCGGCCTTGTTCACCGCATTCTCCAGCAGATAACAGGCAGATGTCTCATTCAGCGCCGGAGCAGCATCCCACAGCTCTGTCTCCGGATCCATATAATACCAGATTCCATCGATCTGTTTCCATCCGGTCACATACGCACCATCTTCTTCATACTTCCAGCTGCCGTCCTCCAGCTGCTGCCATTCGCCCGCCCAGGTCGGTAAAGCAGTCCAACTCAGCACCGCAGCAGATATCATAATGGAATAACCAATTTTTCTCCAGAATTTCATCCTGTGTCACTCTCCTTATTTATTGATTCCTTTTATTGTAATTGAATTTTATGTAAAACACAATAAACTGTTTCTTAATTTTCCAGAAACACTTTGGTCTGAAAACGGACATGATTCGCCTGACGGCGAATCACCACCATATATGAAAGTCGATTGCTCCGTGCTTAGCGCACTCTCGCAATCGCCGACGGTATTCGTAATCCGGGACTTTCTTAGTAAATGATGTTGGGGGATATTTTATAGAAGAACATACAAGAAAGATTGCAGTACTGCTGATGACAGCTTCCGTTCTTCTCTCCGGCTGCGGCCGGAAAGGGGAACCGGAACTATTCCTGTATCGAACCAATTGCCATGGGCAGCGTACTCTCCCTGTGGCATGACTATGGCACAGAGGGAATTGAGGATCCCGGGCACGCTTCGCTTCCACCGTTTATCTCGCAGATCCGGATATGAGTCTGGATGTGGGTGCGTTCGCCAAAGGCTATGCCGCAGAGATGGTGTGCCGCTCCCTTCAGAAACAGGGGTTTACCCATGCACTGATCAGTGTGGGCGGCAGCACCCGGGCCATCGGCACCAAACCGGGCGGAAGCCAGACCTTCAGTTCCGGATTCCGCTCCTATATCAAGCCTTAGGCTTTTTCAAACTTCCGCAGAAAGTCTGCAACGAAATCTGCGACTTCGTTCAGCATCTGTTCTCCCCATTCCGGCGTCGCCGTCTGAATATCATCCGGTCCAAACCAGCCGGCTTCGGAGAAGGACACAGTCTGCCTCGGAACCTGCACCGGAATCCCGCTGCAGAGTACGTTATTGGAACCTCCATAGATCAGCTCATCCGTCAGATTCTTCGGTTCAAATGGTTTTGCATATTCCATGTGAATGCCCTGGGGCGCTGCATACATCATGGCAGATGTCTCCTGGGCGCCCGCATGACCGCCCTTCCATTCTGCATGCAGTTGTCCTGCCAGCACCCACCAGTCGATGATCGCGCACAACACGCCCTGTTTCTCCATGTCGAGGCCGACACGAGTCAGAACCGGTGTATTTCCACCGTGTCCATTCAGAAACACGATCCTCTTTGCTCCCATGGTACGAAGCTGCTGTGCAATCCGGGACATGACCAGATACAGTCCGTCATGACCAATCGTCAGCGTTCCCGAAAAATCCGTATGGTGATCTGCCATACCATACGGCATAGCCGGAAGACAAAGGACATCACTCCGATCCTGAAGAAGTTCCACAATCTTCGTCGGAACAAGAAAATCCGTTCCCAGTCCCATATGGGAACCATGGTTTTCCACACTTCCCAGCGGAACAACAACCATATCGTTCTCTTTAAAATATTCCTGAACCTGCGCCCAGGAACTGTATTCCAGTCTCATAGCTGTTTCCTGCCCTTCTGTAAAAGTTTCTGAAAACCCTTAAAAAGTCTTCGCACAGAAAATTGCCACCGTCCGCGGCTGCAGCGTATAGTTTCCTTCAATTCTGCGTTCCTGTCCTTTCCTATAATAATACCTTCCGCATTCATCCCCAAAGGTATCCACGCACAGATACCACTTACCGGCTTTACGCAGGTTCGGCAGTGTGATCGTCACCGGCTCCCAGTAGGTGTTCACTGACAGGTATACCATATCATCGTGTCCCTTTTTCCGGTCGTAACCGATAAAGCTCACGGAAAACGTTCTCGCGTTCTCATCAATCATCTGCCGCTCTGCATGTATATCGTGCACATGCATCCCTTCCATGCCGCACACCGCATCCGGCAGCTTTTCCCGAATCACCCGATGATCTTTCCGGAATGCAATCATATACTTGAAGAACTCGAACAACTCCCTGTTTTTGTGCAGATAACTCCAGTCCAGCCAGGAGAATTCGTTATCCTGGCAATAGCAGTTGTTGTTGCCAAACTGGGTATTTCCAAATTCATCTCCCGCCAGAAACATCGGCGTACCGCGGCTGCACATCAACACGGCGCAGGCATTGCGGATCATCCGATAGCGCAGGCTCAGCACATCATAATTGGAGGTCTCCCCTTCCGCTCCGCAGTTCCAGCTCCGGTTGTCATTAGAGCCGTCCGAATTGTCCCAGCCGTTCATCTCATTGTGTTTTTCATTATAAGCATAGAGATCATACAACGTAAATCCATCGTGGCAGGTCAGAAAATTCACACTGGAATTATATCCGGCATAATCACCTTTGTACTCCTGATCAAATCCGCCATAGAGGTCACCGGAACCACAGATGCTCCAGGCTGCGATTCGCGCCTCCCAGCAGTCTCCTTTCAGGAATCCGCGCAGCGCATCGCGATAACGGCCGTTCCACTCTGCCCAGCGGCGGCTCGCCGGGAAGCTGCCGACCTGGTACATCCCGCCCGCATCCCATGCTTCCGCGATCAGCTTGACATTGCTGAGAACCGGGTCGTAAGCCAGCGCACGCAGCAGCGGCGGATTGTTCATCGGAGAACCATCCTCATTTCTTCCCAGGATACTCGCCAGATCAAACCGAAAACCATCCACGCGATAATTGATCGTCCAGTGGCGCAGGCATTCCAGAATCATCTGATGCACAATCGGATGGTTGCAGTTCAGCGTATTGCCGCAGCCGCTGAAATTATAATAGTTGCCGTCCGGAGTCAGCATGTAGTACACTTTATTGTCAAAGCCCTTGAAGCAGAAACAGGGGCCATTCTCATTGCCTTCCGCCGTATGATTGAAAACAACATCCAGAATCACTTCGATACCGTTTTTATGAAGGTCACGAATCAGCTCCTTCAGCTCCGTTCCTTCATTATTATATTCAATCGCAGCCGTATAACTGGTATTCGGAGCGAAAAAGGACACCGTATTGTACCCCCAGCACTCCAGGAGCTTTCTTCCGTCTATTTCACGGGCATTCACGGTTTCGTCAAATTCAAAAATCGGCATCAGCTCCACCGCATTGATTCCCAGTTCCTTCAGATAGGGAATCTTCTCCCGCAGCCCCGCAAAGGTACCGGGATGTCTGACGCCTGAGCTCTCATGCCTGGTAAATCCTCTCACATGCAGTTCATAGATAATCAGGTCACTCAGCTTCTGTTTGGACTGGGGCATAGCTCCCCAGTCAAACGCATCATGCACCACGCGTGCATGATAACTGCCCATCTTCTTTTCTCCCCAGACACTCTGTCCGGTCACGGCTCTGGCATAAGGATCCAGAAGAATCTGCTTTTTATCAAACAGCAGTCCCTTCTCCGGATCATAGGGACCATCCACACGATACGCATACTCAAACTCTTCAATATTCAGACCGAATACAATCATGGAGTACACATCACCGATCTTGTATTCCTCAGGAAACGGCAAAACCGCATAAGGCTCTTCATGCTCCCGGTAAAACAAAAGCAGCTCACAGCTGGTTCCGTGATGCGTGTGTACAGTGAAATTGACTCCGTATGGCAGCTCCATGGCACCATTTACTTCATACATACCCGCTCTGACCGGAAATCCGGAAATCTCTGCCATCGGCAGCACCGGGAGCATGGCCGCCGATGCATTCTTATATAACTTCAAAACAAAATCCCTCCAAATCGTTCTTGTTGTATGCGGTCATCCGATCTCAACTCCCCGCACGGACAGTTCCCGGCAGACTCTGCCGACCGGAAGTCCCACCACGCTGTTGTAATCACCGGAAATTCCCTGAATATATGCAGCAAAATACCCCTGAATACCATACGCGCCGGCCTTGTCCATCGGCTCTCCGGTCGCCACATAGCGCCGGATCTGCTCTTCTGTCATCGGATAGACATGAACCTCCGTTTTCTCCGCAAAGGTCACACACTCTCCGCTTCTTCCAAATATCATCGTCACACCAGTATAGACCTGGTGGGTTCTGCCCTGCAGCATGGTCAGCATACGGACTGCATCTTCAGTATCGTGAGGCTTGCCGAGAATCGCACCGTCCACAGACACCACCGTATCAGAACCGATAATCACGATATCCGGGCCGGTCATCGTCGCGCGGTCATGATACCTGGCAGCCACGTCCTCCGCCTTCTGTGCGGAAAGCTCCATCACAACGTGATCCGGCTGTGTGCTGGTAACCACCTCATCAACCTGACTTGGAAATACTTCCGGAGCAATGCCGACCTGTGCCAGAAGCTCCCTGCGCCTCGGAGACGCCGAGGCCAGGATAATCGTCGTTTTTCTCTCTCTGTCTTCCATTCTTTCCATTCCTTTCACAGCCTTTCCCATGGCGGCCGCCTCGCCGCCCGGACTTTCATTATATCACAATTCGGGCCCTTATGTCGATTTTTTCCCAAAAGCTTCCATAGATTCTCTTGCCATATTTCGTATCCTATGCTATATTTAGTGAAAACAAACCAGCTGTTTAGCACTTTACAGTTGTAAATTGGAGATTGCTATGTTAGAACGATTCCCTGTCTCCGTTCCTCTGCCGCGCGGCAAAGAAGAGGAGCGGATGGCCTATATCTATCTGCCGGATAACTACGAGGATGATCCTGAGAAACGCTATCCGGTGCTGTACATGTTTGACGGACACAACGTATTTCTGGATGAAGATGCCACCTATGGCAAATCCTGGGGGATGCTGGAATATATGGATTCCACTCAGACGGAGCTGATCATCGCTGCCGTGGAATGCAACCACAGTCCGGACAATGGACGTCTGAAGGAATATTCACCGTATACCTTCCGCGATCCGTATTTCGGTCAGATCACCGGACGCGGCAGAAGCACCATGGACTGGTTCGTCAATGTTTTCAAACACGATGTGGATGAGAACTACCGGACGCTTCCGGACCGTGAGCATACCTTTATCGCAGGCAGCTCCATGGGAGGGCTGATGAGCCTTTTCGCACTGCTGGAGTACAACCATGTATTTTCCCGCGCAGCGGCTCTCTCACCGTCTCTCTGGACTTCTCCGGACAAGCTGATCCGGCTGATCCGCCGCGCTTCTCTGGATCCGAATACGGTTCTTTATATGGACTACGGTTCCGAGGAGTTTGAAAACCATACCAATATGCGGCGCGAATTCGGCAAGATCGTAACCGAAATTCTGGACCGCGGAATCTATCTGGACTGCCGGATTGTTCCGGGCGGTACGCACACGGAAGCCAGCTGGGAGATGCAGATCCCGTTTTTCATGAACACACTATTCTACTAGAGGAGGAATTCCAATGGAAACGCAATATTTTAAGCAGTACAGTCCGGCACTTGGCCGTGATATGGAGTGCAAGATCTACGGTCATGCCGGCCGTCCGGTCATCTTCATTCCATGCCAGGACGGACGTTTCTATGATTTTGAGAACTATAAGATGACAGACGTATGGGGCCCCTGGATTGAGTCCGGTCAGGTGATGGTATGTGCCATTGACACCATCGACCAGGAGACCTGGTCCAACAAGGGCGGTGACTGCCGCTGGCGGATCTGCCGTCACGAGCAGTGGATGCATTACATTACCGATGAAGTGGTGCCGTTTCTGCGTGCTGTTGCTAACGAGCGCAACGGCTGGGACGGATTTCCGGGCGTTATGGTCTTCGGCTGCAGTCTGGGCGCGACGCATGCAGCGAACCTGTATTTCCGCCGCCCGGATCTGTTCGACCGCCTGCTGGCACTGAGCGGTATCTACACGGCTGAATACGGTTTCGGCGGATACATGGACGATCTGGTCTATGCCAACTCGCCGGTTCACTATATGGCTAACCTGCCTGCTGACCATCCTTATGTGGAGATGTTCAATGCACGCAAGGCTGTGATCTGTGTGGGACAGGGAAGCTGGGAGATGCCGGATTCCACCAGACAGCTGGACGCGATTACCAGCAGCAAGGGCATTCATGTATGGTTTGATTACTGGGGATATGACTGTGTACATGACTGGCCGTGGTGGTACAAACAGGTTGTATATTTCCTGCCGTATCTGCTGGACTGACAGCACCGTATAACAAATAAAAGGAGACAAATGGGTATGAAGAATTTTATTTTTATTTCGCCCAACTTTCCGACGAACTACTGGATGTTCTGCCGGGAGCTGAAGAATAATGGGATGAATGTGTTGGGTATCGGCGATCAGCCTTACGATGAGCTGAGCCAGGATCTGAAGAACAGCCTCAACGAATATTACAAGGTCAGCAGTCTTGGGAACTATGATGAGGTATACCGTGCTGTTGCTTTCTTCATATTCAAGCACGGTCGGATTGACTGGCTGGAATCCAACAACGAATACTGGCTGGAGCGCGATGCCAGACTCCGCACGGATTTCCATATCACATCCGGATTCCAGACATCCGATATTCCACGCATCAAGTTCAAATCCAAAATGAAGGAATTCTACATCAAAGCCGGAATTCCGGTTGCCCGCCATCATATCGTGGACGACATCGAGGGCTGCAGAGCATTTATCAAAGAAGTTGGTTACCCGGTTGTAACCAAGCCGGATAACGGCGTGGGTGCCTCCCATACATACAAGTTAAAAAATGATGAAGATCTTCAGAATTTCTTCGCAACCAAGTGGGATGACACCATTTACATCATGGAAGAATTCATCGACGCGGAGGTCAACTCCTATGATGCCATCATTGATTCCAACGGCGAGCCGATGTTTGAGACCGGCAATGTTACTCCGAACTCCATCATGGACATCGTCAATAACAATGACAACTCGATCTACTATATCGTCAAGGATCTTCCGGATGATACCCGCACCGCAGGCCGTGCAACGGTGAAGAGCTTTGGCGTTAAGAGCCGTTTCGTTCACTTCGAGTTCTTCCGCCTGCTGAAGGATCATGAAGGTCTGGGCAAGAAGGGACAGGTGATTGCCCTGGAGGTTAACATGCGTCCATGCGGAGGCTTCACTCCGGATATGATCAACTTCGCCCACAGCACCAACGTGTACAAGATCTGGGCTGATATGATCGCATTTGACCGTTCCACGATGCCGGTCGGCGAGCATGCATTCTGTGCATTTGCAGGACTGCGCGACGGCAAGAATTTCGTCATGAGCCATGATGACATCATGAAGAAATATGGCAGCCATATGAAGATGGTGGACCGGATTCCGGATGTTCTTTCCGGTGCCATGGGCAACCAGATGTATGTGGCTACGTTCCAGACCAAAGAAGAGATGGATACGTTCTATACCGAAGTATTACAGTGCAAAGAATGAAGCAGGCAGCTGTCTGAATAAGCAGCGTACAATAAAAAGAAGGAGCGATAAACGGTTCCATACGGATCCGGCTGTCGCTCCTTCTTTTTGCATCATGGCCCGGGCCATTTATCTCATCATGAAAATCACCAGCAGATACCCCAGCGTCAGGCACAGGCCCACACAGAACAGCATCAGTCCAAAGGAAAAGCTCTCTTCCACCAGTTTCAGCGTCCGCTTCATCTCTTCCTCTCTGCGTACCAGAGCAGGAACCATGGATTTCCGTGTTTTCTCTCCCCTGCGTCTTCCCGGCACCGGAAGGCTGTCTGTGAAGGCACAGACACGGTCCGCCATCCTTCCAAGCATGTGCGCAGCATGGTTGCTATCATGCTGCTGTCCCGGCTCCGGCTTCTGGCTGTGCGTGGTTGCTCTCGCAAGACGAATGATTCCATCCGCGCCCTGATCCATACACCGGCAGACGACCGCC
>JALFHZ010000204.1 GCA_022776445.1 Lachnospiraceae bacterium | reverse complement strand
GCTGCCTGATGAAGATTTGAATCAAATTTTAAAAATCCCATAGCGATGGGTTTATTAAAGTTACCCTTTTTTACATCAGCTGCTTGAAAAAATTTTATTAACATTTTTTATCTTACCTATTGACATTTCTTAGCTGGACTTTATTATTCGGTTAATATTCTAATGGAAGCGAAATGGAAACAGTTGTTCCGGATCCGATCTCGCTGGTAATGGAAAGTCCGTATGGTTCTCCGTATACCAGTTTTAAGCGACGGTCTACATTCGGTAATCCGATTCCGCTCATGTAGCTTTTGCTTACCCGTGCTGTATCAGTCAGAAGCTTTTGGATGGTTTCTTCGTCGATTCCGATGCCATTATCTGTGATAGTAATAAAAAGAGTCTGATCTTCGGTGAAAATTCGAATTTTGATCAGCCCGGGATTGCCGCTTGGCTCGATCCCGGAGAAGATGGCATTTTCTACAATAGGCTGCAAGGTCAGTTTGACGATATGAGCCTGGGAAAGTTTCGGGTCTTCCATTTCAACTTCCAGATCAAACAGTTCGATGTAGCGAATCTTTTCGATAATTACATAATCATTTAAAAAATCCAGTTCCTGTTTGAGTGTAACTTTTTCGTTGAATCCTTTGGCCATGTTTTTCAACAGAGAAGACAGTGCGGTAACAACTTGCACAATTCCATTGTTATGCTGCATTTTTGCAATCCATTTGATGGAATCTAGGGTATTGTAAAGAAAATGAGGGTTGATCTGCGCCTGGAGCATTTTAATCTCGAGATCTTTTTTCTCTTTTTCTGCCAGAATCCGGTTTTCCATCAGCTCCTGGATATGCCGGCTCATTCGGTTGATGCGCTTGCCGATCCAGCCGATTTCATCATCCGATTCTATTTCCGGATTTGGAGCAAAATTGCCGTCTGCAACCGTGTCCAGATGCCGGGACAGCCGTTCAATCGGCAGAGTCAGATAACGGGAGAACAGCAGGGAAAGCAGCAGCCCGATTCCGATACAGAAGCAGAAGATAAGCCCGATTGTGTGCTGAACCATATGATGATCCAACGGCATATCAGCTACGGGCAAAACCTCATAGATCATGAGATTGCATACCGGAAGCTGACGCCAGGTCAGAACAGAGTCTTTTCCGGACAGTTGAGTACGGAAATTCCCGGACTCATAAACGGCAGTATCCGGACAGCTTTGCTGAATCCGATGATATATGGTCTGAACATCATAGTCTTTCAGATTCTGTCCGGCAATGATATCAGATTCAGCAGTCATGATAGCCAGATGACTGGAGCTGGGAATGACGGAAAGCGAATCCTGAAACAGACTTGGGGATATGGCCAAAAATACCCATGCATCCTCCGGATTCCTGGAAGAGTAATAATTCAGCGGACGCAGCAGCGGCAAAAGCTTTGGCTCTGTTGTGCTCCCAAGAGGAAACGGATTGTCAACAAGGGAAAGCTGAAACCAGTTTGCCTCCCGATGCAGAAGCTCGGAAAACCAGGGAGCCTGAGTCAGGCATTTCACATCGTCCCGATTTCCGGAGGATGTTCCGCTTTGAATCAGAGGATTATCCTGATTATAGATGGTAATTTTATACAGGTATTGACTGTAGCCGGAAATAGCACAGAAGTCTTTCAGCACATTGGCGGCATAAATGGCAGACTGTTCTTTAGATACCGGAAGGTAATCTTTATATGATGTAAAGAGAAACAATGTCTGCCGATCAGAGCAATTCTGAACAATATTAATCATCTCATCACACGCAACTGTCAGCCGCGCGGACAGAGATTCCAGACGTTTTTCCGAATTGACGGTTTCATTCTGTATGACGTCATTCCGATAAGAACGATAATTATATATACTGATAAAAGCAGCAATGCAGAAGATGATCAGCATATTACATAAAATCATACGCGCACTGAATGTTTTCGGAAGTTTCTTTTTCATTTTAGGATATCCTCCTTGTAATCGTAATCATACACAAAATCAGCATTATTTACAATCGAATGGGAACAGAAAATGAAAATAGTAACAGAATATGAGAAAAGTACAAGATTGAAACGGAATGGCATCAAGAAGAACTGCAAAATGTAATGGTTTTCCCATAATCATGGATTTTGCTTTCCGGTTGGCTCTGGTAAGATATAGGAGAAATCAGGACACGTGTACTGATGATGATATCGTGATCACAAAAAATAAAAAATATTGGGAGGTTCACTCTTATGAGAAAAAAACAAGTAGCAGTGATGATGACTGTTGTAATGGCATGTACAGGTCTGACCGCCTGTGCCGGCTCTTCCAAACCGGCAGAAGAAAAGAAAGAAAGTGGTGCGGCAGCAGAAGCAGCGGAAGCAGCATCAGGCAAAAAGACACTTTCTGTGACTACCTGGGATAATGAGTCCACACCGCAGTTTCAGGCGGTTATTGATGCCTATGAAGCAAAGAACCCGGATGTGGAGATCAAGATCATTGATACCTCTGCGGATGAGTACAATAATTCTCTCGGAATCAGTTTGTCAGCGGCACAGCCGGATCCTGATGTGATCTGGGTGAAGGATATGGGTTCTATGCTGCAGATGGCAGACAAGAAACAGCTGCTCCCGATCGACGATTTCATGAAGAAGGATAATTTTGACCTGTCTATTTATAAAGGAGCCGCAGAACAGCTTCAGTATAACGGTGTATCTTATGCACTTCCATATCGAAATGACTGGTATGTTCTTTATTACAACAAAGATCTGTTCGATGCTGCAGGCGTGGAATATCCGTCTAATGATATGACCTGGGAAGAGTATTATGATCTGGCAGCAAAAATGACAAGCGGAGAAGGCAGCGCGAAGGTGTACGGAAGTCACAATCATACCTGGCAGGCACTGGTCACCAACTGGGCTGTACAGGATGGCACGCATACGGTCGTAGAGAAAGATTACAGTTTCCTGGCACCATGGTATGAAGAAGCTCTTGCTTTGCAGGATAACGGTTATATTCAGGATTACTCTACACTGAAAACAGCCAATATCCATTACAGTTCTGTATTTAAGAATCAGCAGTGCGCGATGATGCCAATGGGTACCTGGTTTATTGCAACCATGATGCAGTCTCAGGCTTCCGGAGAAACCAACTTCCACTGGGGTGTTGCAAGAATTCCGCATCCTTCCAATACGGAGACCGGTTATACAGTAGGTGCATTAACTCCGGTTGCCATCAGTGCATTTACAGATGAGCCGGACCTGTCCTGGGATTTTGTGAAGTTTGCAACGTCCGAAGAAGCGGCAGAAATTCTGGCAGCACAGGGTGTTTTCACCGGTATTCAGACCGAAGAATCGATGAAAACCATCGCATCAGCAGAATATTTCCCGGAAGGCGAAAGCAACGTTGAAGCACTGAGCTATACGCATTACAGCTTTGATCGTCCTCTGGATCCAAAGATTGAGGAAATCCGTACCGTTCTGAATGAAGTGCATGAGATGATTATGATTCATTCCTATACAGTAGAAGAAGGAATTCAGGAACTGACAGAGCGGATTGCTGAGATTAAAGAGTGGTAATCGCAAAGAAAGAACAGGAGGGGTTCTATGAGCGGTGAAAC
>JALFHZ010000186.1 GCA_022776445.1 Lachnospiraceae bacterium | reverse complement strand
TGACACACCCGATTTTTAAGAAATGATATTTGGGTGTCAGCAGAAAGGAGAGAAGGGGATGGCAGAGTACAGATTGGAAATGAAAGGTGTCTCAAAAAGCTTCCCGGGCGTGAAGGCGCTGGATGGCATTCATCTGAAGGTTCGTCCCGGTACGGTTCATGCACTGATGGGCGAGAATGGCGCCGGCAAATCCACCCTGATGAAATGTCTGTTTGGTATTTACAAAATGGACGAGGGAGAAGTTTATCTGGATGGGGAGAAGATGAACATCCTGAATCCGGACGATGCATTACATAAAGGTCTTGCCATGGTACATCAGGAGCTGCAGCCGATTCCGGACAGAACGATTGCGGAGAACATGTATCTGGGCAGATATCCGGTGACAAAGATTGGTCCGCTTCAGGTGATCAATCACAAAAAAATGAACGAAGAGGCTGCAGGATGGCTGGAAAACGTTAAGATGCCATATGATCCCAAGGCGAAGCTGGGATCTCTTTCCATTGCACAGATGCAGTCTGTAGAAATTGCGAAAGCAGTATCCATGAGTGCGAAAGTAGTGATTCTGGATGAGCCGACTTCTTCTCTTACGGACAACGAGGTAGAAGCTCTGTTCCGCATCATCCGGGATCTTAGATCCAGAGGCGTATCCATGATTTATATCTCTCACAAGATGGCAGAGATTCGTGAGATCGCTGATGATATTACCATCATGCGTGATGGAACCTATGTGGGTACATGGGAGGTCAAGGATCTGACGGATGATGACATCGTGCGTCTGATGGTAGGTCGGGAACTGACCAATGTATATCCGCCAAAGGAGAACACGGTTAAGGATGAAGTGGTGCTGGAGGTGAAAGATCTTTGCAGCATTCACGAGCGCTCTTTCCGGAATATCAGTTTTAAACTGAAAAAGGGTGAGATTCTGGGCTTTGGCGGTCTGGTAGGCGCGCAAAGAACTGAGCTGATGGAAGCAATTTTCGGTATGCGTCATATCAAGAGCGGTGAAGTAATTATGAACGGCAAGCCAATTCATGTGACAAAGCCGAGAGACGCGATCAAAGAAGGAATCGGAATGATTACGGAGGACCGCCGCGGTACCGGTATTCTGGGATGCCTTTCCATCGCTGACAACGTATCCATTTCTTCTCTGAACAATTATCTGAAAGTCGGACCAATGCTGGATACCGGCAAGATTGAACAGCTGGTTCAGGAAAATGTTGCAAAACTGAGTATTAAAACACCGAACAGCAAGACACATATTCAGTCTCTGTCCGGCGGCAACCAGCAGAAGGTGATCATTGCGAGATGGCTTGCCAACAATCCGGATGTTCTGATCATGGATGAACCTACCCGAGGCATTGACGTCGGAGCCAAGTACGAGATCTATCAGATTATGATCAGTCTGGCACGACAGGGCAAAGCGATCATTATGATTTCTTCTGAGATGCCGGAGCTGATCGGTATGTCCCATCGGATTCTGGTTATGTGTGACGGCAAGCTGACCGGAGAAGTATCCGGAGAAGAGGCAACGCAGGAGAATATCATGAGCCTGGCAACGCAGTTTAATTGAGGGAGGATTTGAAGATGACAAAGAAGAATGTAGATATTAAGAAACTTTTGCTGGACAACGGCATCATTATTGTTCTGATGCTGCTGGTTCTGATCACCGGTTTTACGAAGGATAATTTCTTCTCCTTCAATAACCTGTCCAATATTTCCGTAAATACCGCTGCACGTGTAATCATTGCATTCGGTGTAAGCGGATGTCTGATCACCAAAGGTACGGACCTGTCCGCAGGACGTCAGGTTGGTCTTGCTTCCTGTATTGCAGGTACGCTGCTTCAGAATATGGACTACAGCGGCAAGTTCTTTCCGAATCTGGGTGATATGCCGGTTCTGGGTGTACTGCTGATCTGTATTCTGGTCTGCGCGATTTTTGGTCTGATCAACGGTATCGTGATTTCCTACCTGAACGTACCGGCATTTATCGGCACTCTGGGCATGCAGCTGATGGTATACGGCATCTGTCTGGTTTATACCAACGCAACCCCTCTGGGCGGCTACCGCAAGGCTTACACCATCATTGCAACCGGTAAACTGGCAGGCATTCCATACATGTTTATTATTGCATTTGTGATCGGTCTGATTATGTGGTTTGTATATAACTATACCCGTCACGGCAAATACATGTACGCAATCGGCGGCAACGAGGCAGCAGCGGAGGTATCCGGTGTTAACGTAAAGAAAACCAAAATCATTATCTATGTTACCGCAGCAGCTCTGTATGCAATCGCAGGTTTCCTGTTAGGCGCAAAGGCAGGCGGCGCAAGTGTTAACATGGGTCAGGGATATGAACTGGAGGCAATCGCTGCATGTACCATCGGCGGCGTATCCGTAAACGGCGGTATCGGTCGTATCTCCGGCGTAGTGATCGGTGTTCTGGTATTTGAGCTTTTGAAATCCTCCATGCAGTTTTTGGGTATTCAGACCAATTATCAGTATATTGTCCAGGGTATCGTTATCATCGTTGCAATTGCACTGGATATCAGAAAGTACATTGCAAAGAAATAAGAAAAAAACAGCAGCCACGCTATGTGGCAGAGCTGCGGCAGAAGCAGGCGGAAACGTCCGTTTGGCTTTTGCCGCAGTTTTTTGTCAGAGACCTTTGTCCGGGAGCATTCCCATGCTGAGACGGCTGTTCTGGTATTCACCGCTGAAGGTGACGTCTCTGCCAAACCAGGCAGGCGGCTGAAAACGCTCTGCTTCCTCCAGTGTGGGAAATTCGACTTCCGCGAGTATCAGACCGTCGTAATGACCTGCAAAGACATCCAGTTCGATGGTATAATCCGTACCTTCGAGTGGAATCCGGTAACGGCGCTTGGTTAGAATGATGCCGTCCGCTTTGGCGAGCAGATGGCGGTAGGCTGCTTCCGTCAGAGGCAGATTGTACTCTTCCCGTGCCAGCAGTCCTTTGGATTTGTAGGTAAGATAGTACGTATCATCTTCTTTTCGAATCCGTACAACCGGGGCAGTACACAGGTAAGCCTGTTCGATGCTGCATGACGGATAGGAGCGGTAATGCTCCGGTGGGGTTTCAATCAGGTATTTTCGTTCGATTTCCATTTGTCACATCTCCTTTTACAATGATAGAGGCAAAATATCTTTTTCTGCTATCATACAGGAAAAAACAGAAAAGATACAGCATTCTTTTAAATTTTATGATATGATGATACCAGGGTCAG
>JALFHZ010000172.1 GCA_022776445.1 Lachnospiraceae bacterium | reverse complement strand
CGGGTCCAGAGACGGCAGACGCATGAGGCCGAAGCCTAATTTCTTTTCAGACATTTTACTCATACTCCTTATGTAAAAAATTCCAAGCATTTTGCTTCCTATATCTTACAACTTAAAGTATACTCTAAGTCAAGCTTTTTCCAAAAATTTCCTTCTTTCTTTTCAAAGCGGCCGGGATCTATCGTTTCAAACTGACATCTCCCATCGTTCTGTAGTCATAAGAACAATTTTTCATGATTTCTTTTTATTCTCATACCCGGATTTTCCAGATCCTTCATTTCTTTAAAAATTTCATCTACCTGCCGTCTCGTCAGTGCCCGTGGAAACCATCTTATCTTTTTCCTGAGCTTCTTTCTGGATTTTCTGCAGTTAATAACCAGAGTGTTTTCAAAATGAATCCGGATCCGTCTTAGTCTTGCGCTGTCGTTGAAAACAATGACGGACACATAAGGCATCTCCCAGTCTCCCTTCTCATCCAGATGCTTCTTCAAAATCCGGATATGAGCCTGGTTTTGCAGGAGCGGACTATAAAAATGCTTCTTCCACTTCTTTCTTTTCTTCCCTTTTTCTTTCTGAATCTGCGTCCAATAGCGCGCCTTCTCATCTCCGTATATCTTCCCGGAGTAGTTTTTATTTTCAACCACGAAAATCCCTTTTTCATGGATGATTACAGCATCGATTTCCGTAGTGTTCGTTCCGTCAGGCAAAGGGACATAGAGATTCTTCAGAATCTTTTTGTAGCCACGGAGCTTTTCCAACTGCCTTACGGTTTTCTCCTCTCCTGCTTTTCCGATCTGCTGCCGGCGCATAAACTCTTTTCGCAGCCATAGTTTTTTGCGAATCACGTGTATTAAAAGAGATCCGGAAAGAATAAAAAGGATGCATATCAAAAAATAAGATATCATCGATTATTCCTCAAAATCAAACAGCGATTGCTGCTCATATTCTTGTCTGCGCTTTAAAAGAATCGGTGTTCTTTCGAGGATGTACCTTGCAAACCTTTCCTCATATACCCAGTCCTGCAGTTCATGTTCCTTCAGAATCACCGGCATACGGTCATGTACCGGTGACACCGAAGCATTTGCCTGGGTGGTAAGTACAACAAATCGGTTCCCGTCTTCAAAACGGTTCCAGACTCCAGCCATATAGATAACCCGGGAATCTTCCCTGTAAAATTCCGCTTTTTCTTTTGCACGGCTCCACTCATAAAAATGCCCGGCAGGAAGGATGCACCTCCGTTGTCTGGCACTGTCCCGGAAGGATGATTTTTCAAAAATCGTCTCTGCTCTTGCGTTGATCAGCAGACCTTTCCCGGTATACTGTGGAAAACCCCATGCCATCTGCTCTGCCGTCAAACAAGGCTGGATCCCGGTCAGAACAACGGCCTGATCCGATGGATGCACATCGCCTGCCTGAATTATCAAGCTCTTATCTATCCATCGGACAACATTCCGAACCTCCTCTGCAGTTGTCTCATCGACATAATATCTTCCACACATCCTGCACCTCAGATCTTTTTATTTTTTCCTGTTCTCTCAATATCTCTATTGTTTTATGATCCTTTGTTTAGTTTAACATTTCTAACCTGTGTTGATTTGTATGGACGCAATATAGCGTTTGACTCGATCATAACATATCCTAAATCTTCAAGTCTTTCACGTAAGTTTCCATATCAAATCCTGTGCAGAACATTTGTTCTGCAAGTAAAATATTATCACAAACATACGTTCCTGTCAATAGACGCATCTTTTCTCCGCTTTAGTGATATACGATCATTTCATTCATACTCACGCGGAATAGCAGACTTAATGCCAACAAGTTATCAACCGTTGGCATGGATTCGCCCTTCAGCCACTTATAGACGGCATTTGTAGTAGCAAAGCCCAAATACTCCTTAATATCCGCGACGCTTAAATGATTCGCGGTTCTCAACTCGTTGATTCGTCTCCCGGTTGCTACCGGGTCAATTACAGGGAGTTCCATAAGAAAAAACCTCCTTTTTCTTTCATTTGGAAACGGCGCCTTAACCATCTGGTTATAGGCTGAAAAGCCAGGCTGGCCGGGCTCGAACCGGCATATGCCAGAGTCAAGATCTGGTGCCTTACCATTTAGGCGACAGCCCATGAAACTGCGGGAGCGAGGATTGTTCCAGCGACCTGCAGTGCACAGCGTTTTTGACAATAAAAAACCGCCGTCCGTTCGGACAGCGGCGAATGCAACATAAGTCAGGAGACATAAGGCACAGTCTGGTATCCTGATACATCCGTATGTGGCTCATCCAAAACGGCACGATAAGAGCACGCTTTCTTACAAGCGCGTTTTACCTGGCGTTTTTGTTCCTGCAGACGGATCATTCTGGTAGTCATGGTCGTTTCTCCTCTGATTTGTCTCTCAATGATCTTATTCTAACAAACACGATACGTTCCGTCAACCTACTGGTGGTAGAATTGATAGTGTCAGAATTATGCATGCGTTTGAAGGACGCTCTTTTTCAGTTTTTCACGTGCCCACAGCCCATCCGTTTGATCGATTCCGTGATCAGCTGTTTGAACAGGGGAGCTACCCGGTCAGCAGTTTCCTTAACCTCCTCATGACTCAGCGGCTGGTCCGTCATGCCGCATCCCAGATTGGAAATACAGGAGATACCGCAAACCTTCATTCCCATATGATTAGCTGCAACTGCCTCGCATGCGGTACTCATACCAACCGCATCGGCACCCAGAATCCGGCACATTTTCACCTCATGCGGAGTTTCAAAATTTGGTCCGGTCAACTGAATATAAGTACCTTCCCGAAGCGGAATCTGAAGGTCCGCTGCGGAATCGCGAATGATCTGGCAGAGATCCTTTCTGTAAATTTCACTCATGTCGCTGAATCGCAGACCCAGTTCATCCACATTTGGACCGATTAAAGGTGACGGTACGAAGCTGCTGATCTGATCCGTGATCATCATAAAATCACCGGCCCGGAAATCGAAATTCACACCGCCGGCCGCGTTGGTCAAAAACAGGATTTCCGCTCCCATCATCTTCATCAGCCGTGTCGGAAGCACCACATCTTCCATGGAATATCCCTCATAATAATGCACACGTCCCTGCATGATTACGACCGGAACTTCACCGACGTAACCAAATACGAAACGTCCCTTGTGTCCGCTTACAGTAGAAATCGGAAAACCTTTGATCTCATGATAATCCAGAACCGCTTCTATCTGAATCGTATCGGCATAATCTCCCAGGCCTGAGCCAAGCACCAGGGCGACCTTTGGCTGAAAATCAATTTTTTCCCTTACACACTGATAGCATTCCAATAATCGTTCATAAGTTTTTGTCATAACAATTCTCCTTACAGAAGTCTTCGCATACGCCAATTCCGTTTTTATTATAAGGGTTCCATGCGTAAAAAGCAAATATGAATATATCCACTTGCTTTTTTTGCGGTCAAACCGTATACTAAACAGAACGAAGTGATTCATATATATACTTTGAAAGGGACTATACCAATGATTTGTGACAATATTACCATTGAGAACGGCATCCTCTATTTTGCGGGACAGGATACCACCAGACTTGCGGAGACATACGGCACGCCTCTTTATCTGATGGATGAAGACAAAATCCGTGAAAAATGCAGAGTTTACAAACATGCGTTTGAAACGCACTTTGGACCTTCAGCTCAGCCGCTCTATGCATCCAAAGCAAATAGTTTCAAACGCATTTATGAAATCATGAAAGAAGAAGGCATGGGGATTGACGTGGTTTCTTCCGGAGAGATCTACACAGCACTCAGAGCCGGTTTTGATCTTTCTCACGCATACTTCCACAGCAACAACAAAACAGATGAAGATATCCGCTACGCGATGGAAAACGGTGTCGGTTATTTTGTGGCGGATAATGCAGAGGAAGTAAAGGCTGTAGAAGCTGAAGCTGCTCGTCGGGGGATCTGTCAGAAGCTGCTTCTGCGTCTTACTCCCGGCATAGATCCGCACACCTACGAGGCCATCGCCACCGGTAAGGTAGATTCCAAATTCGGCTCTGCCATTGAAACCGGGCAGGCAGAGGAAATTACCGTATTTACTCTGGCACAGCCACATGTAGAACTGGTTGGTTTCCACTGCCACGTAGGTTCTCAGGTGTTTGGAGAAGATATTTTCGAACGGGCTGCGGTTGTAATGCTGGAATTCATGGCGAAAATGAAAGAAAAATATGGGTTTTCAGCACCGATGCTGGATCTTGGCGGCGGTTACGGTGTCCGCTATGTAGCGCGTGATCCGTATCTGGATATTGAGACAAAAGTCGGACAGGTTGCCGCTGTCATTCGGGGAACCTGTGAAAGACTTCACATGGCTGTACCGGAGATTCATATGGAACCAGGACGGAGTATCGTAGCAGACGCAGGAATGACCTTATACACTGTCGGTACAGTCAAGAAAATCCCCGGTTATAAAAATTACGTATCCATTGACGGAGGCATGACGGATAACCCGCGCTTTGCACTGTACGGATCGGATTACACCTGTCTTCCGGCAAATAAAATGGACGAAGCACGCGATTTTACCTGTTCTGTTGTCGGGCGCTGCTGCGAATCCGGCGATATTATTCAGGAACATGTGATGATGCCATCCAGTATTGGCAGAGGAGATATCGTGGCGGTCTGTACCACCGGTGCTTACAACTACTCCATGGCATCCAATTACAACCGGCTCTGCCGTCCGCCGATTGTGATGTTGTCCGGAGGAAAGCATTACGTTGCGGTACGAAGAGAATCCTTTGAGGATCTTTGCAGGAATGATGTATAAACTGACAGCAATACGCTTGGAAAAAATCATAGATTCTCTTGACAGTTCTTTTTCACTGTGATATTTTAAAACAGAAAAGTGAACAGAGAAAAGACAGCTGGTATTTGCAATGGGGCAGATATTTTATGATGTTTCATACCAACCGGTATCTGCTATCGTATTGTACAGAGCAGGAGGAATCATCCCCCTGCTTTTTCTTTGCTGTAAAAGTGCCGGATGGCAAGGTTCACAAGATCAGGAGGAATGAAGTATGATTGAAATGATTGCAAACATCAACGGAAAGATCAACAGTTTTGTCTGGGGACTTCCCATGCTGGTGCTGTTGGTGGGAACGGGTATTTTAATGACCGTACTGACCAGAGTATTTCAGATCAGCCATATCAGTTACTGGATGAAGCATACACTGGGAAGCATTTTTACAGACAAACACATCACCAGACACACGGATGCGGATGACAAATCCATCTCCCAGTTCCAGTCCCTCTGCACGGCTCTCGCTGCCACGATCGGCACCGGCAACATCGTTGGTGTGGCCTCTGCTCTGCTTTTTGGCGGTCCGGGTGCTATCTTTTGGATGTGGATCGTTGCTTTTTTCGGAATGATGACCAACTACTCTGAAAATGTTCTGGGCATTTATTATCGAAGAAAAAATGAAAAAGGGGAATGGTGCGGAGGTGCCATGTACTACCTGAAGGATGGACTTGGTGCAAAACCCGGCATGAAAGGTATCGGAGCGGTATTGGCAGTTCTGTTTTCCGTTTTCTGCCTGATGGCATCCTTCGGTATCGGAAATATGAGCCAGATCAACTCCATCGCCGGCAACATGAAAGCAGCTTTCGGCATTCCGAATCTGGTAACCGGTATCATTCTGACGATTCTGGCCGGTCTGGTGATATTGGGAGGCATCAAGCGAATCGCATCTGTAACTGAGAAGCTGGTGCCTTTTATGGCTGTTTTCTATGTAATCGGTGCTCTGGTCATCTGCATCGCCAATGCAGATCAGATGGGTGCGGTTCTGGCGGCAATCTTTAAGGGAGCATTTGCCATGAAAGCTGTCGGCGGCGGTATTGTTGGTTCCGGAATCAAGCTTGCGGTGACCTGGGGTATGAAACGAGGAGTATTCTCCAACGAGGCTGGTCTCGGTTCTTCGGTTATGGTACACTCCAGTTCCAATGTGAAAGAACCGGTTCGTCAGGGTATGTGGGGAATTTTCGAAGTATTTGCGGATACGATTGTAGTCTGCAGCCTGACCGCATTTACTGTGCTTTCTTCCGGTCTGGTAGATCTGGAGACCGGTGCTGTCACCAGCAGTTCTGAGGGCTCCGCTCTGGTTGGAGAAGCGTTCGCAACTGTGTTCGGTCAGGCAGGTCCGGCGTTTATCGCTCTTGCGATCTTGTTGTTTGCTTTCTCCACCGTGCTGGGTTGGAGCCACTACGGAACGATTGCTTTCCAGTATTTGTTCGGACCGGGCGCAACGATTATTTACAGAGTGATCTTTATTGTATTCATTCTCGGCGGAGCGACCATGAGCCTTGATCTTGCATGGGATCTTTCGGATACGTTCAACGGACTGATGGCGATTCCGAACCTGATTGGTGTGCTGTCATTGTCCCCGGTGGTATGCAGGATTACCAAAAACTACGTTGACCGTCATATCCGGGGTATCAAAGAAGAACCTATGCTGTCCGCTTTCCCGGATATTCAGGAAGCGGTCGCTAAGGATCTGAATGAGAGCGACTGATGACTGTGGGCAGATTGTTTGCCGATAAAGTTTTTTTGTGATATACTCATAGAAAAACAATCAGGAGGTTTCATTATGGTAAGAAAGACAGATGTTAAATATGTAGCGAATCTCAGAGGCGGTGAGGGTACCATCGAGATCCGCCATATTTTAAGCAAGGATGAGCTGATGGGTCATGCATCCATGTATGCGCATGTGGTGATCCCTCCGCACGCGACGCTTGGTTTTCATCAGCATGTGGAGAATACGGAGCCGTATTACATTATCAAAGGCGAGGGAATCTTCGTGGACAACGATGGCTCCAGAACGGCAGTGAAGGCCGGTGATGTGTGTGTCATTGAAGTCGGTCAGAGCCATGCGGTGGAAAATCCGAATGAGGAACCGCTGGAGATGATTGCACTGGTGATCAATCAGGCCGGAAAGCTGCTTGATTAATCAGAAGAAAAAAGCGATGAACGTTTTACGAAAATGTTCATCGCTTTTTCAATTTTCCAGCCTCAATCGTAATATCCGACAATAATCAGCACATCCCTCGTCCCGGAAGCAGATTTCTCTTCGCTGTACACACCGATGTGATTCAGTTTCGGATCGTTCACCAGCTGATAAAAGCTGCCCTTGCGGTAATAGGTTTCAAGGGACAGGCTTTTGATTTTCTCATTCCAGGTCATACGCAGATTGGCCTGACGTTCAAAATTCACACCGCTTTCATCGGCGATATCGTCCAGTATCTGCCAGTCATCCAGGTCCGCATCGATTCTGACAATATCATCTGCCATGGAAGCCAGGCGATTGTCCCTGTACAAAGGTTCCAGTCCAAGCTCGGCCCGCTTAAGGTTGATCCAGTTGATCAGTTCATCGTCCTCTTCATGCTGCGGTGTTCGGACGCGCTTTCGCTCGGGTGCCTTACTGGATACCTTCTGACAGACACCATCCTTGCCGATCCGGTATGGTACTCCCTCCACACTGATTTCAGAATTGGTCAGAAGACTTCCGTCCGGGCGGAAATAATAATACTTACCATCCGGAAGCTGGTGAAATCCGAACAGCGTGACACCGTCTGATCCCAGATAATAATACTTGCCATTTTCCAGATGCCATTCATCCTGCTTCAGCGTTCCATCCGGATTGATGTATTTCCAGCCGTGCTGCTGATAGCTGTTGGTATATTCCTGCCAGCCGCCGGCAACGGGACCGGACATCTCCTCTCCCACAGATTCTTCATAAAGATAAACGGAAGAACCTTTTCCGCAGGTGGTCAGCATGATAATCGTCTTTTCGGCATTGCCCTTGGCCCAGATGGCTCCGGATTTCCCGGCTGTCTCATAGGAACCTCTGAATTTCAGATAGCTCGCCCCGTCGGAACTGCTGCGGTCGATATACTGCCAGTGATACTGAGGAGTCTTAACGACTGTCGGAACAGACTGAAAGAAATCCACTCCAGTGCTGTCGAAGTCCAGATATCCTCCCTTACATTGAATCGCCATGGCGTGATTTATACTCCACAAACGGTCATTGCCTTCCCACTTGCGGTCAGAAGTACGTGATTCAAAGCGAAACAGGAAGCCGGTATCATCATTCTTCACAGCCGACACATCAATAAGCGGACGCAGGACCCATTTTCCCTGATCGATGCCAAGTGCATAGGTACCATTGCCTTTCGACTCAAAAATAATCATAAAATCGCCCTTGGGATACCGTTCATTGGTTCTGCGGTAGACAGCCCCGAAGGCAGGAAGTGCAAAGCAGGCAGACAGAAGCAAGGTAAGCATGCTGATCAGGATTCGTTTACGTTTCATGAAGCAAACCCCCTTTTTCAATATCTTCTATTATACCGAAAAAAGGGGGTTACGACTATGGGTGTTTATTAAATTATTATAATCTAAAACTTAAGATTTCTTTATTTTCCATTCATTTCGAACGATTTCACGATAGCAAGCAGCAGTTCTGTCACTTTTTCCATGGATTGAATACAGATGTACTCATGACGCCCGTGATAATTGTGGCCGCCGGTACAGAGATTCGGACAGGGCAGTCCCTTGAAGGAAAGTCTTGCTCCGTCGGTGCCGCCGCGGATCGGACAAATTTTCGGAACAATGCCCAGCTCTTTCATACACGCTTCCACGGTTGTAATCAGGTATGCGTGCGGTTCTATCTTCTCGCGCATATTAAAATAGGAATCTTTCAAATCAAGGTCAATGGTACCCGCTCCGTATTTACGGTTCAGGTATCCGACCGCATCCTCCATCTGCTGTTTCTTCTGCTGAAACTTTGCCATATCATGATCGCGGATGATGTACTTCATTATTGTCTGTTCCACATCGCCGACAAAGCTGTCCAGATGGAAAAATCCTTCATAGCCCTCCGTGCAGGCCGGATTTTCAAACACGGGAAGCATGGACTGCAGTTCCATGCCAATCAGAATGGAATTTTTCATTTTCCATTTTGCGGAGCCTGGATGTATGCTGACACCGTGAATGGTAAGCCTGGCGGATGCCGCATTGAAATTCTCATATTCCAGTTCACCCAGGGAACCGCCGTCGACCGTATACGCAACATCGGCACCGAAGCCATCCACATCAAAAAAATCCGTTCCGCGTCCGACTTCTTCATCCGGTGTAAAGGCAATGCAGATCTTTCCGTGCGGAATCTCCGGATGATTAAGAAGATACTCGGCTGTCGCCATGATTTCTGCGATTCCGGCCTTGTCATCGGCGCCAAGAAGGGTCGTGCCGTCGGTCGTGATCAGATCCTGCCCGCAATAATCCAAAAGTGCCGGGAACTGTTCCGGTCCCATGGTCTCTCCCGTTTCTGCATTCAGGATGATCTCACCGCCGTCATAATTCCGGATGATCTGCGTTTTGATATTCGCACCGGAACATGCCGGTGACGTATCCATATGCGCTATCAGCCCCAGTGCAGGTACCTGTTTGCCCGTATTGGATGGAATCACGGCAGTCACATATCCGTAAGAATCCATCTTTACCTCCGATGCACCCATGGCACTCAGCTCTTCCTTCAGCATACGTCCCAGATTCTTCTGCTTTTCCGTGCTTGGATAGCACTCCTGATCGTCCAAGGATTGTGTATCCACCGACACATATCTCAAAAATTTATCAACTACTGCTGACATGTCTTCTTCTCCTTTATTTTGCCTATCGATTGGCTAGTTCCCGGGTGATTTCTTCCCAGGTGACACCCTTTTCGGCCATCAGAACCATCACGTGATACAGGAAATCGGAAATCTCATATTTGATTTCCTCGGGATCCGGATTTTTGGCAGCGATAACGATCTCTGTTGCTTCTTCTCCTACTTTTTTCAGAATCTTATCGATGCCTTTTTCAAAAAGGTAATTCGTGTAGGAACCCTCCTTTGGATGCACCTTGCGGTCCTGAATCACCGCAAAAACATCCTCAAATACTTTCAGAGGATTGGTTTCCCGGTACTCTTTTTCAGCCAGTGTCTGGAAGAAACAGCTTCGGGAACCGGTGTGGCATGCGGCGCCGATCTGATGAACCTTTGCCAGAATGGTGTCGTTGTCGCAGTCAAGGTGCAGGGATTTGACATACTGGAAATGCCCGGAAGTCTCTCCCTTCAGCCACTGTGTCTTGCGGCTTCGGCTGTAATAATGCATTTTTCCCGTACGCAGAGTATCTTCAAAAGCCTGTTGGTTCATATAGGCAAGCATCAGAACTTCGGCGGTTTTATAATCCTGTACGATCACCGGCATCAGCCCATGGGCGTTGGGGCGGAAGTCCTCCCAGCGGATGGAACTGGTCATAATATCCATGGAAATTCCGGAACAGGAAAGCGCCTGTTTCAGATCCATACAGCTGTCCGAATCGTGTTCCGTATCCATAAGGATCACGCCGGCGACTGCTTCCTGCTGCAGCAACTGGTTCAGGTTCCCGATGCTTCTGTCTTCCGTTATCAGATATAACGGTACTGGAATTTCCGGAAATTCCGGCGTGTCACCCGGATTTAAAATCACAGCCGATGCCCCGAGCTGAGCAAATTCGCTGACACGTGCCAGCTGCTCCGTACCGGAAAGCAGAACCAGAATTTTCTCATTTCCGAACCGGTTGGAAGCTTCCCGGATCAGATCAATGTTGTCATCACTGGAACCATCCAGAAATACTGCCTTCGCACCGGCATAGAGGTATTTTTTGACATCTTCCAGGCGTTTGATCCGTCCGCCCAGAAGAATCGGAATATCAATCTCGCGGGCAATCTCCTTGACAAGGCCAATGGTTTTCTCGTGATCCTCATCCGACTCGGAACGATCAAAAATCATCAGTTCATCGGCTCCGTTGTTATTATAATCGTGGGCAAGCTCCTGAAAGGAACGGGTACATACAGTGCCGTTCGCAGGAAGGACTGCCTGACCTTCCCTGCATCCGATTGCGGCGATCAGCCGTTTCATATCTGCCATCTTGCTTTTCTCCTTTATTCAAACCGTGCCACTGCTTCCGGCAGGCTGATTTTCTTCTCATATAAAGCTTTTCCAATGATTGCACCCCGGATACCGTTCTCATGGAGTGCAGCCAGGTCTTCCATACAGGACATGCCGCCGGACGCGATAATATCCATTCCGGTCAGCTCTGTCAGTTCCTTTGTGGCTTCCACATTGGGACCGGTCAGGGTTCCGTCCCGGGAAATATCGGTGTAGACAATGTGCTCTACGCCATATGCCTTCATCTGCATGCACAGCTCTCTGGCAGTGAGACTGCTGACCTTCTCCCAGCCCTCTACTGCTACCATTCCGTCTTTGGCATCTACGCCGACAACGATGCGCTCAGTGCCGAACTGCGCCACAAGATCACGGATGAATTCCGGCTGCTGTACGGCGCGGGTGCCGATAATACAGCGGGTGATGCCAAGATCCAGCATATACTGAACCGCTTCGGCGCTGCGGATTCCGCCGCCCAGCTGAATCGGAACATCGACGCTGCTTACAATGGCGCGGATCGCTTCCTCGTTGACAGAGCGGCCCGCCAGTGCGCCGTCCAGATCTACAATATGCAGAAAGGTTGCACCCTGGCTGACCCAGAGTCTGGCCATATCAGCCGGGGTGTCAGAATATATTTTTACCTGATCAAATAAGCCCTGTGTCAGGCGAACGCATTTGCCGCCCTTCATATCAATTGCAGGATATAACTGCATGAGGCTGTTCCTCCTTTTTGTATCGGTCTACAGGCTTCCCTTCGTGGAAAGCACATCGGTAATCCGCGGATCCAGTCGGGTTGCCTGATCCAGCGCCTTGGCAAATGCCTTGAAGGCACCTTCGATGATGTGGTGGTTGTTTGTACCGTCCAGCTGCTTCAGATGCAGATTCATCTCAGCCCCGTAGGACACCGCGTAGAAAAACTCACGGATCATCTCCGTCTCCAGATCACCGACAAATTCCCGGTTCAGATCCAGATGATATACCAGATATGGTCTGCCGCACAGATCCAGTGCGCAGAGAATCAGAGCTTCATCCATCGGAAGCATGGCCGAACCGTAGCGCACCATGCCCTTTTTGTCCCCCACGGCTTCGCGGATCGCTCTGCCCAGCACAATTCCGGTATCTTCAATGGTATGGTGTGTATCAACCTCCAGATCCCCCTTCACAGTCAGGCTCAGATCAAACATGCCGTGCCGGGCAAAACTGTTCAGCATATGATCGAAGAAACCAATGCCGGTTGCAATCTCCGCTTTTCCGCTTCCGTCCAGATTCAGTGTCATACGAATCTGTGTTTCCTTCGTATCTCTCTCAATCACAGCAGTACGTGCCATAAAACAGCCTCCTATTCAAAGCGAACGCGGATCGAATTGGCGTGCGCAGTCAGATGCTCTGCCTCGGCAAAGCGTTCAATATCCTGATGTGCCGGCTCAAGAGCTTCTCTTGAATAATAAATGATGCTGGATTTCTTGATAAAATCATCCACGCCCAGCGGGGAGAAGAATTTCGCGGTTCCATTGGTCGGCAGCACATGGTTCGGACCTGCAAAGTAATCTCCCAGAGGCTCGGAACTGTATTCGCCCAGGAAAATCGCACCGGCATTCTGAATCTTTGTCATCACTTCAAACGGATTGCGCGTCACGATCTCCAGATGTTCACTTGCGACCTCGTTGGCTGTGGCAATGGCCTCATCCATTGTATCCGCAACGAGAATGTAACCGTAATTCTCCAGCGATTTTTCCAGAATATCCTTTCTGGAAAGCTTCTTTACGAACTCATCGACCTCTGCAGATACCTTCTCAGCCAGTTCCATGCTGGTGGTCACCAGAATCGCGGAAGCCAGTTCATCATGCTCGGCCTGGGAAAGCAGATCGGCTGCTACAAAACGCGGATTGGCCGTCTCATCAGCCAGAACCATGATCTCACTCGGTCCGGCAATGCTGTCGATGCTCACATGACCGTAAACTGCCTTTTTCGCAAGTGCGACAAAGATATTGCCAGGGCCGACGATCTTGTTGACACGCGGAATGGACTCGGTCCCGAAAGCCAGCGCGGCGACTGCCTGTGCACCGCCGACTTTGTAGACCTCCGTGGCGCCGGCCAGGTGAGCCGCAATCAGAGTCACCGGATTGACCTTGCCGTCCCTGCCGGGCGGGGTCACCATGACAATACGCGGAACGCCTGCAACCTCTGCCGGAATGATGTTCATCAGAACCGAAGAAGGGTAAGCTGCCTTTCCTCCCGGAACATAGACACCGACGCTGGAGAGTGCTGTCACTTTCTGTCCCAGAATCGTGCCGTCCGGTTTGCTGTCGAACCAGCTGTACTGTTTCTGCTTCTCATGATACTCTCGAATGTTTTTCATGGATTTTTTCATGACATCCAGAAGTGACGGCTCCACCAGGGAAAGCGCCTCCTGAATCTCATCATCCGTCACGCGGATGTTGTCTGCACTGATATCCGCGCCGTCAAATCTTCTGGTATACTCAAATACGGCCGCGTCCTTTCTGGAACGTACATCTTCCACAATATCCTGTACCGTGGATTCATATGCCGTATAATTGTTCGGGTCACGTTTCAGTAAATCGGCAAGAATATTCTTCTTGCTTTCCTCATCTAATCGGATCGTTCTCATTGCTGTACCTCCTGCTGTTCCTGAATCAGACATTTTAAGTCCTGAATAATTCTGGTAATTCTTTCATTTTCCCGTTTCATGCTGACCTGATTGACCACCATGCGGGCAGAAAGAGGACAAACCTCTTCCAGAACGGTCAGACCGTTTTCGCGAAGCGTGGAGCCGGTCTCCACGATATCCACGATCACCTCGGAAAGACCGACAATCGGTGCCAGTTCAATGGAACCGTTCAGTTTGATAATCTCCACGGTCTGATGCTTTTTATTATAGAAGTAATCTTTGGCAATTGCCGGATACTTGGTCGCCACACGGATCAGCTCATGATGCATCAGATGCTCTCTCGCCGCCTCCGGTCCACAGACACACATCCGGCAGCGTCCGATGCCGAGATCCAGCACTTCATAGAGTTTTCTGCCCTCTTCCAGAATCGTATCCTTGCCCACGATACCGATATCGGCTGCACCATACTCTACATAAGTAGGAACGTCATTCGCCTTGGCAAGGAAAAACCGGTACCCCAGTTCTTCGTTAGTAAAAATCAGTTTTCTGGAGTTCTTGTCTTTCATTTCTTCGCAGGTAATGCCGATCTTCTCAAACATCTCCAGAGATTTGTTCGCCAGCCGTCCCTTGGCCAGCGCAAAAGTCAAATATCTCATGTTGCTCCTCCTCAGCTGATATAATCGGTATATGCAAGCGTATCACAGGTTCTGGTTTCGGCATTGTATGCCAGGATCTGCTCTCCGTGGCCCTCCAGATAGAGAAGGTTCCGGATCTGATTCCTGTTTGCATAATCCAGATAGGTATCTACGGTTTCAAAAGAACGTCTGCGAATCAGATGAACGGCAATCTGGCGTGCACGGAAGTAGGAAGCCAGATGAATGCCTG
>JALFHZ010000106.1 GCA_022776445.1 Lachnospiraceae bacterium | reverse complement strand
TCCGTATGAATGCATTTTTTGGTGACGACGTTTACTATGATCTGGAAGAACGGAATTACATTGCAGAATCAATGAGAAATCAGGAAGTACAGGAAACACAGGAGGGATAAGCAATATGAGAACAGGCAGGAAATGGGCGATTGCTCTGGCTGCGACATTGATGGTCAGTACGGTTTCTGTGAGTTCCTATGGCGCAGTCATTACATACACTTCGAAATATTCCGACAGCACCTCTTCCGGTCAGGAAAAGGAAGAAAAAGTCGGACCCGGATTTCAGTATCTGGATGAAGCGTCGGAAGCGATTGAGGAGACAACGGAGTTTGCAGGACCGGGTGTGAAAAAAGTAAATTTAACAGAACACTATCACGAAGATTTTAAAATCTACGAAGAGTCTATCGAGAATTTGTTTTTTATCTATACCAACGTGGCCAACGGCGGAATAACCAATGAGGCAGTTTTTCTTGATATTCCGTCAAACATACTTTATACCATGGAAAAAGACGGAATAGCGATGGAATACACTTCCGGCCAGAACATAGGGGCAAGAGGCACTTATGTGCTGCGACTGACAGCGGTGGAGAATCCGGAACTGCCGCTTTCGGAACAGAGGGAATATCAGACCGTGTTTCGGTTCCGTATCCAGGATAAGCCCCCGGAAGCAGAAATCGAAACAAATGGAATCGTAGACAATGCAGCTGATTCACTTTCTGCAAATTCCACAGCTGTTCTGGATCTGGAAGCACTTGAGGCAGAGGCAAGGAAAGAGGAGATCTCAAAAGCCCCGTCAGAAAGTGAGAAAGACTTGCCTGCTGAAACAGAAAACAGTACTGATGAAGCGCAGGGCGAGGCAACCACAAGTGATAAGTCAGAAGAAAATCTGAATTCAGAAGGATCCGCAAATGGAAACGAGGAGTCTTCCCGGAGGCAGACGTATGATCCAATGATCGGGAAATATCGGGTGACACTGGAAAACGGAGTTGAGCTGATATCTACCGTTCCGGAAGGCTACATGGGTCCGGACTCTGTGGAGATTACCGTCACGGGTGATGCGCCATCGGAAATTGAGTTATATCGAAACGATGAATTACAGGAATTTGTGAATGGCAACAGCCTGATGGATACGGGAGTGTATCGTCTGGAGGCAGGAGGAGAAGCTTACTCCTTCCGGATCGTATCGCAGGCCTCTGATCTGGAATATTACCCGGCACCGGTTGGAATGCGCTTTACAAAACTGTTTCTGGGGGATGAACCGCAAAGTCTGCAGTCGGATCAGCTTCTGGTTATGGAATCGGATGGAACCTACACAATTTTTATGGAAGGAGATGCGGGAGATGAGCTGGAGGTCGTGCTGAGGAAAGACACGGAAGCACCGGAGGTTCAGGTGACCGTAGATGGCGGAAATGCCAGTATCCAGTATCTGTCGGATGACATCACTGACATTGCCCTTGTAAAAGATGGGACAAATGTTGACGGATTCCACGGCACGATGATTTCTTCCCCGGGCAAGTACCAATTGACGGTATCAGATGCGGCTGGCAATGAGACGGTCAGGGAATTTGTGCTGAAATATCAGATCAATCTGTATGGGATTGCAGCTGTATTTATGTGTATCCTGGTGATAGCCGGTGGTGCAGTATTTGTCTTCCATACGAAGAGAAACATGAAGATCCGTTAAATGTGGGGTGAGTGCTTTTATGCAATATACCTATCTTGGTTTTATAGAATCACTGCAGTCAATCTTTCGAAAAATCTTCGAAACGGTATTGGCACCGATTCTGACCGATATTCTGACTATATTTGTTAATTTTGTTACGAATGTTGTCTGGAATCTTCTGGCAGAACTGTTGATTAATCTCTTCACGGCTCTTTGTTCCGTCATTGATTTTATTGAAAGTATATTTAACGTATTCTCCGGAGTCACGCCGGTGACGGTTTCAAATCAAAGAATGACTCTGCTGCAGGCAATGTTTGAGATGAAGGGAATATCAACGGCTTTTCTGTATATTACCGTGATGGCTGTGGCGATCTGTATCATTTTTACAATTTATAAGACCGTGAAATCCATCTCTGACATGGCACTGGATGATAGGAATCCTATCAGCAAGGTGATGACAGACGCGATGAAGGCTGCTGTAACCTTTATGATGATTCCGTTTCTGTGTGTATTTCTGCTCCAGATGTCATCCGCAATTACAAAGCAGGTGAATGTTGCATTTTCAGCCGCTCAGGGCACCAACGGAAGCATCGGCTCCATCGTATTTCTGGCAGCCGGAATGGATGCAGACAAGAGTACAACAAAGGCTAAGGATATGCTTACCGGCCAGATTGAAAAGTCTGCCGGTCGGGCACCGACTTTTTCTGACAGTATCCGGGGACCGTATATGGATGGCACAAGAGACTATCGGGATTTGGCACAGGTAAGAGCGGATTTTCATATATCAAATTTCGATTATATTATCGGCTTTGTCACAGCGATTCTTCTGATTCTGATACTGGCAGCGGTGGTATTAAAGTTTATCCGGAGAATCTTTGAATTGCTTTTGCTGTATCTGGTGTCACCGTTGTATGTATCGACGATTCCGCTGGATGACGGAGCAATCTTTGCCAGATGGAGGGAGCTTTTTATCGCGAAATTTTTTTCGGGCTTTGGTTCGATTTTTGCGATGAAGTATTATTTGATGGTGGTTCCGTATTTTACCAGCTCCAATCTGATTCTGTATGATTCAAAACTGCCCAACGGCACGATAATCGATAACGTGCTTCGGGTCTTCCTGATTGTGGGAGGAGCCTGGGCGGTGTATCACGGCCAGACCCTGATTATGGATATTCTGGCGCCGCAGATTTCATTCGAAGAAAAGCAGATGGGATTAATGGCAACCGGATTCCTGACCAGAGGAACCACCATGGCCTTGTCGGCTGCCCAGATGGGAGCAGCAAGCGCTGCCGATCACATGAAGGGTGCCGCCGGGAAGATGGGACAAAAGGCTGCGTCGGGGAAATCCGGGGAAAAAGAAGGCGGAGACAGCGGAGAAAGCGGACAGAAATTTACGGGATCCTGAGACAAATAGACGAAACATGTAACGCATGAGGATCATGAAGGAAAGAGAGGTGGAGACTGAATGGAAATGGCGTATCTGGGGTTGTTCCAGAAA
>JALFHZ010000086.1 GCA_022776445.1 Lachnospiraceae bacterium | reverse complement strand
AAAGCAGTATGCGGCGCAGCTGACAGCCCGCGGGATTCCGGCGGATCGGATCCGCAGTTATGGGTTTGCATTTCAGGGAAAAAGGGTGTTGATTGGATAAAATTGGTATTTTGGTATCAAAAAAGCAAGAGATTAGGGGCTGTCGCACTAAGAAATTAGTGCGCAGCCCTGTTTCTATGCAAAAAAGTTACAGCCAGACTTCAAAAAGTCCGGCCGTTCGTGTATAAAAAAGACTGGAGCATCCCAAGCAACTGTGATAATAGAAATTTATCTGTTTTGGAGAAGCTCTGAGGAGAAAAACAGATGAATCTGTTATCAGGGACGCCTTGGAGTAATTTATTTAGAAAGGCTTGTCAGCTTAAATAAAATAACGTATACTTATTCAGAACGATTTCATGAAAAAATGGGGAATATGATGCTGTTTCGTGTGATGTTTTGTACGCATTATTACGTTTTAGTTTATGCAATCCGTCATACTTACATCAACCGAATTTACATGAAATACAAAAAATCAAGCAAAAAGGAACGAAAATGAGAAAATTAGCTTTGAGTGATGAAATACTTTTATCGATCCAACAACCGGCCAGGTACATTGGAAATGAGATGAACGCAGTAGTCAAAAATCCGTCTCAGGTGGACATACGGTTTGCCTTTGCGTTTCCCGACGTATATGAAATCGGCATGTCCCACCTTGGCATGCAGATTCTGTACTCCATGTTTAACAAGCGGGATGACGTTTATTGTGAACGTGTATTTTCCCCGTGGACCGATCTGGATCAGATCATGCGGCAACAGAAGATCCCGCTTTTTGCCCTGGAAAGTCAGGATCCGGTCAAGCAGTTTGACTTCCTCGGTTTCACGATCCAGTACGAAATGTGCTACACCAACATCCTGCAGATGCTGGATTTAAGCGGCATTCCGCTGCATGCGGAGGATCGTGGAGAAGAGGATCCGATCGTCATCGGCGGTGGTCCCTGTGCCTACAATCCGGAGCCGCTGGCACCATTTTTCGATCTGTTCTACATCGGAGAGGGCGAAACCCAGTACGATCCGCTGTTCGATCTGTACCAGGAGAATAAACGGAAGGGCGGAACCCGCCGGGATTTCCTGCTGGCGGCCGCGCAGCTTCCGGGCATGTATGTGCCCGCTTTTTACACGGTTACCTATCAGGAGGACGGCACCATCGCGTCCATGCAGCCGAATGCTCCGGGTATCCCGGAACGTGTCCGCAAAGAACTGGTGCTGAACATGGATGACGCTCCCTATATCGAAAAACCGATTGTGCCGTTTCTGAAAGTGACCCAGGACCGTGTGGTTCTGGAGATCCAGCGTGGCTGCATCCGCGGCTGCCGTTTCTGCCAGGCAGGCAATGTATACCGCCCGCTGCGCGAACACAGCCTGGAGTATCTGAAGGATTATGCCTACAAGATGCTCAAAAACACCGGACATGAGGAGATTTCCTTAAGTTCCCTGAGCTCCAGTGACTATACGTATCTGAAAGAACTGGTACTGTTCCTGATTGATGAATTTCAGGACAAGGGGGTCAATATTTCCCTGCCGTCACTGCGTATTGATGCATTTTCACTCGATGTCATGAGCAAGGTACAGGATGTGAAGAAGAGCAGCCTGACCTTCGCACCGGAAGCCGGCAGCCAGCGTCTGCGAGATGTCATCAACAAAGGACTGACCGAGGAGGTTATCCTGCAGGGAGCTCTGGAAGCATTCCAGGGCGGCTGGAACCGCGTGAAGCTGTACTTCATGCTTGGACTTCCGACTGAAACCCGGGAAGATATGGAAGGCATCGCTCTGTTGTCTGAAAAGATTGCAGAGCTGTACTATGATGAGATTCCGAAGGAAACCCGCAACGGAAAAGTACAGGTGGTGGCAAGCTCTTCGTTCTTTGTTCCGAAGCCGTTTACTCCGTTCCAGTGGGCTTCCATGTGTACGAAGGAGGAGTTTCTGGAGCGTGCCTACATTGTAAAGCACAAATTCCGTGAGATGAAAAACTGGAAGAGTCTGAAGTACAATTATCACGAAGCCGATCTAACTGTGTTGGAAGGCGTTCTCGCACGCGGAGACCGGAAGGTAGCCGATGTGGTGGAGGCCGCATACCGGGGAGGCGCTCTGTTCGATTCCTGGTCGGAGTATTTCCACAACGAGATCTGGATGAAGGCCTTTGAGGACTGCGGTATCGATCTTTCTTTTTACACAACCCGGGAACGCGGACTGGATGAAATCTTCCCATGGGATTTCATTGATACCGGAGTTACCAGAGAATTCTTAAAAAGAGAATGGCTGAATGCCATCGGAGAAACAGTGACACCGAACTGCCGTCAGAGATGTTCCGGATGCGGTGCACGGTCATTTGGAGGAGGTGTCTGCTTTGAAAATCAGAATTAAATTTGCCAAAGAAGGCACGATGAAATTTATCGGTCATCTGGATATTATGCGGTATTTCCAGAAGGTGATGCGCCGTGCAGATGTGAATATCCGTTACAGCGGCGGCTTCAGTCCTCATCAGATCATGTCCTTCGCCGCACCGCTGGGTGTCGGCATGGAAAGCCGCGGAGAATACGTCGATATTGAGGTTTTAAGCACCGATTCTTCCATAGAAATGATGCGCCGGATCAATGCGGTGATCGGAGAGGAGATGGAAGTGCTCAGCTACCGCCTGCTGCCGGATGATGCGGCCAACGCCATGTCCATTGTAGCAGCTGCCGATTATATTGTATCTTTCCGGGATGCCTACGCGCCATCCGACTGGGACGGCTTTGCATCCGGACTGCAGAGCTTCCTGAATGAGGAAGAGATCATGATTCTTAAGAAAACCAAAAAAGGAGAGAAGGAGATGAATCTCCGTCCTCTGATTTATGAGCTTACGGCAGAAGAAGATCACCGGATCCGGATGAAGATCGCAACCGGTTCTGCTGCCAACATCAAACCGGATCTGGTCATTCGGACCTATATGGAAACCCGCGGGGAGACTCTGGCAGAGTTTGCGCTGAAGGTCACACGAACCGAAGTATACGGCAATCGCGGTACAACAGAGCATCCGGACCTGTGCCCACTGGCAGATTTTGGTGAAGATATTGAGTAAGCTGGTGATCACCCGATGGAACGGACACCTGCTCACAGCCATGTTCGAAGGAGAGGAAGCCGTAGAACTTGCCATTGAGGAGCAGGATTCCATCCTGGGTAATATTTATATAGGAAAAGTCCGGAACATTGTCAAAAACTTAAATTCTGCTTTCGTGGATTTCGGTGATAACCGCACCGGTTATTACAGCCTTGTGGACAATCCGCAGCCGCTGTTTGCGGACGGTTCCTCCGGAAAGCTGAAAGCCGGAGACGAAATCATCGTCCAGGTGGAGAAGGATGCTGTCCGCTCCAAGGATCCGGTGCTTTCTTCCAATCTGAATTTCACAGGTCAGTATGCGGTGCTGACTGCCGCTAAGCAGCAGATCGGTTTTTCCGGCAAAATTGCGGATAAGGTATGGAAGGAACGGATTCGCCCGCAGCTGGAGGCACTGACCGGCGGAATGATCGGTCTGATTGTCCGGACCAATGCCTATCAGATGGAAGAGCGCCTGTATGCAGAAGTGAAGACGCTGATCCGGCAATATCAGGAGGTCCTGGAAAAGGCGAGATACCGGACCTGTTTCAGTGTTCTTTATGAAGCAGAGCCGGGCTATCTGAAGAGCCTGCGCAGCTGTCCGGAAGGTACAGTGGATGAAATCATCACCGATGATGACACGGTATTTGACAATATCAACCATTACCTTGCCCTGTATCAGCCGACGGAGTCTGGTAAACTCCGCCGGTATACGGATCCCATGATCCGTCTGGCAAGTCTTTATTCTCTGGATGCTGTTATGGACCAGGCCCGTCAGAAACGGGTATGGCTCCGGTCCGGGGGATACCTCGTGATTGAGCCTACGGAGGCCATGGTTGTGATTGATGTCAACACTGGCAAGTATTCCGGCAAAAAAAATCTGGAGGATACCATCCGGCTGACCAATCTGGAAGCCGCGAAGGAGATCTGCCGGCAGCTGCGCCTGAGGAATCTGTCCGGCATCATTATGGTAGACTTCATTGATATGAAGGCCGAAGCCGACAAAGAACTCCTGATGAATACTCTGCGCCGTTATGCGGCACAGGATCCGGTGAAAGTCAACGTAGTGGAGATGACACAGCTGAATCTGGTGGAAATGACCAGAAAAAAAGGAAAAAAGCCGCTCTGGGAACAGCTTCTCAAAGCAGGACTTTCATAATGATAAGGGGAAAAGTAACATGAAGATTATTATTGTTGGATGTGGGAAAGTCGGATTGACTCTGACGGAACAGCTGAACAATGAAGGGCATGATATCACTGTCATTGACAAAGACGGCGCAAAACTGCGTACGGTAACTGACAACATCGATGTCATGGGTGTGGAAGGCAACGGGGCAATCTATCAGGTACAGATGGAGGCCGGCATCAAAGATACCGATCTTCTGATTGCAACCACCAATTCCGATGAGCTGAACATGCTCTGCTGCCTGATTGCAAAAAAGGCAGGCAACTGCCATACGATCGCACGAATCCGAAATCCGGAATATGCCAATGAGGTGCAGTATATTCGTGAAGAACTGAACCTGTCCATGGCGATCAACCCGGAACTGGCGGCTGCCACGGAGATTTCCAGACTTTTGAAATTTCCGTCCCTGATCAAGATCGATACCTTTTCCAAGGGACGTGTGGAGCTGATGAAACTGATTATTCCAGCCAATTCGGTACTTCACAACATGCCGATCTGCGATGTCGTACCGCGCCTTCACTGCAAGATCCTGATCTGTGCGGTAGAACGCGGACACGAGGTCATCATTCCGGGCGGCAACTTTGTTATGCAGGCAGGGGATAAGATTTCCTTTGTTGCGGCAGCCGCGGAGGCAATGGAATTTTTCCATCAGCTCGGAATTGCCAACAATACAATCAAGAATGTTATGTTCGTCGGCGGCGGCAAGATCACCTACTATCTTGCCAAGATGCTGGAGGACACCAAAATCAAAATTAAAATCATTGAGCAGAACCTGCAGCGTTGCCATGAGCTGAGTGACCTGCTGCCGAAAGCCATGATCATTCACGGAGACGGCTCCGATCAGCAGCTGCTTCTGGAGGAAGGGATCTGCCAGACCGACGCATTTGCCGCTCTGACCGGCTTTGATGAAGAGAATATCATGCTGTCTCTGTATGCATCCAGCCTGTCGAAGGCCAAGCTGATCACCAAAATTAACCGGATCGCATTTGAGGATGTAATCCAGCAGATGAATCTGGGCAGCATCATTTATCCAAAGCTGATTACTGCGGACACCATTATCCGCTATGTACGTGCCATGCAGAATTCCATGGGCAGCAACGTCGAGACCCTGTGCAAAATCGTGGCAAATAAGGCAGAGGCGCTGGAATTCCGTGTTGAACGGGATGCAGCTGTCGTGGGCATTCCGCTGGAAAAGCTTTCCTTAAAGGACAACCTGCTGATTGCCTGCATCAACCGGGGAGGAAAAATTATCACTCCGCGCGGCAAAGATACCATTGAACCGGGTGATACCGTTATCGTTGTAACCACACATTCCGGTCTAAACGACCTGAAAGACATATTAAAGTAAAAGGAAGCGAAGAATATGAATCTCAGTATTATTACTTATTTTCTTGGCTGGGTTATGGCGATTGAAGGGGTTCTCATGGTACTGCCGTGCATCATCGCCGTGATCTATCGCGAAACCAGCGGTTTTTATATTGCAGGTGTCAGTCTGTTCTGTATGATTGTTGGATGGCTGATGGCGCACAAGCGTCCCAGGGTCACGATTTTCTACGCGAAAGAAGGCTTTGTAGCGGTATCCCTGAGCTGGATTGTGCTCAGTCTGTTTGGCGCGATGCCGTTTTACCTGAGCAGGGAAATCCCGGTGTTTGAGAATGCGCTGTTTGAGGTCATCTCCGGTTTTACCACCACCGGAGCCAGCATTCTATCCGATGTGGAAGCATTGAGCAACTGCATGCTGATGTGGAGGAGCTTTACGCACTGGATCGGTGGTATGGGAGTTCTGGTCTTTATTCTGGCTGTGCTTCCGCTTGCCGGCGGCTATAATATCCATATTATGCGTGCAGAAAGCCCGGGCCCTTCCGTCGGAAAGCTTGTCCCGAAAGTCAAGGCGACAGCAAAGATCCTTTACCTGATTTATTTTTCCCTGACGGTCGCTCAGCTGATCATCCTTCTGCTGTGCAGGATGCCCTGGTTTGATTCTCTCTGTATCAGCGTAGGCACGGCAGGCACCGGAGGCTTCGGTATTCTGAACGCGAGCTGCGGAGCCTATACGACCGTACAGCAGGCGGTAATCACAATCTTCATGATCCTGTTCGGTGTCAATTTCAACGCCTACTACCTGATGCTGATCCGCAAACCAAAGGATGCGTTCGCTTCAGAGGAAGTACGCGCGTATCTTGGTATCATCCTCGCCAGCATCCTGCTGATCACCTGGAATATCCGGGGAAGCTTCGGAAGCATTTTCATGGCATTCCACCATGCGGCATTCCAGGTTGCCTCCATCATCACGACATCCGGTTTTTCGACCGTGGATTTCGACCTGTGGCCGAGTTTTTCCAAAACAATTCTGGTGATTCTGATGTTTGTCGGTGCATGCGCAGGCAGTACCGGCGGCGGCATCAAAATATCCCGTATCGTGATGGCGGCCAAAACCGTCAAAAAGGAGCTGCGCTCCCTGATACATCCGCGCAGCATCAAGATCCTGAAATTTGAAGGGAAACCGATCGAACACACCGTGCTGCGCTCGCTGAACACATACCTGATCACCTATATGATCATCTTTGCGCTGTCCGTGCTGGTCATCAGTCTTGACAACCTTGACCCGACCACCAACTTCACGGCAGTAGCAGCAACGCTGAACAACATCGGACCGGGCCTCAACCAGGTCGGTCCGACCTGCAACTTTGACCTGTTCAGTCCTTTCTCCAAATATATCCTGATGTTCGACATGCTTGCGGGACGTCTGGAGCTGTTCCCGATGCTTCTGTTGTTCTCACCGAGAACCTGGATGAAAGAATAAAAAAGTGCTTGACAAAATCAGACATGGATGATAGTATATGTGAGTATGCCGCACAATGAGGTTTCAAAGTTCCGGTTATCCGGACACCGCAGTTGGCGAGTAATGATAATAGGAGGTGCCATATGTACGCGATTATTGCAACAGGTGGTAAGCAGTACAAAGTAGCAGAAGGCGATATCATTAAGGTAGAAAAACTTGGTGTAGACGCTGGCGCAACCGTTACGTTTGACCAGGTTCTTGCTGTTAACAACGGAGAGTTATCCATCGGATGCCCGACAGTAGCAGGTGCAACCGTTACCGGAACCGTAGTTAAAGAAGCAAAAGCGAAAAAGGTGATCGTTTACAAGTATAAGAGAAAAACCGGCTATCATAAGAAGAACGGCCATAGACAGCTCTATACTCAGATCAAGATCGATAAGATCAACGCTTAATTATTATGATTAACGTAACTGTATTTGTCGATTCCGGACATCACTATCGTGAGATTGACTTATCCGGCCATGCCGGTTATGCCGTAAACGTACAGGAGGGGCAGGAGCTTGTATGTGCTGCTGTATCCGCTCTGGTTCTGAATATGGCGAATTCTGTTGAGCACTTTACAGATGACAGATTCGAAGCCGATATGGAAGAAGCGTCCGGAGCTTTTCATTTTCGCTTTACCGATGATCAGGTGAGTCCTGAAGCGACGCTCCTCATGAATTCTCTGGTATTTGGCCTGCAGGATATTGAGGAGTCATACGGAGAACCGTATATAAAAATTCGATTTAAGGAGGTGTAAATGATGTTTAAAATGAACCTTCAGTTATTCGCTCATAAAAAAGGTGTAGGTTCTACCAAGAACGGTAGAGATTCCGAGTCCAAGAGACTTGGCGCTAAAAGAGCAGATGGTCAGTTCGTATTAGCTGGTAACATTCTTTACAGACAGCGTGGTACCAAGATTCATCCGGGTCTGAACGTAGGACGCGGTGGTGACGATACTCTGTTCGCGACTGTAGACGGCGTTGTAAGATTTGAGAGAAAGGGCAGAGACAAAAAGCAGGTTTCTGTATACCCGAGAACAATCAACGAATAATTTGACTTACAGGCTTCATACTGATTACTGGTATGAAGCCTTTTTGGATGTATGAAAGGACAAGGTGTGCCCTATGTTTGCAGATAATGCAAAGATTTTTATCAAATCCGGAAAAGGCGGAGACGGTCATGTCAGTTTCCGCAAGGAATTGTTCGTTCCGGCAGGCGGTCCTGACGGAGGAGACGGGGGAAAAGGCGGAGATATTATTTTTGAAGTGGATCCGGGCCTGAATACCCTGACTGATTTCAGACATGTTCGTAAATATATTGCAAAAGATGGAGAAGAAGGCGGCAAAAAGCGGTGCCATGGTGCCAATGCGGAAAATCTGATTATCAAGGTTCCGGACGGCACGGTTATCAAAGATTTTGAAACCGGCAAGGTCATCGCAGATATGTCCGGTGATAA
>JALFHZ010000039.1 GCA_022776445.1 Lachnospiraceae bacterium | reverse complement strand
TTGATGATCCGCTGCTGATTCAGGGTTACCGCGCATGTCTGGAGCACATTCTGGAACCGATCTCCTATACAGTTGACCAGCTTCAGGAGGCCGATACTCCTCTGAAGGTTCCGGAATTTAAACCGCACCAGGAATTTGCTGCCATAAGCAAGGGTCTGAAAACACCAACCGGCAAATTCGAACTGAAATCCGAACTGATTGCTGCTCACCCGGAATGGGGACTGGATGCACTCCCGACCTATCGTGCCCCATTTGACGAAACCGGTGCCGGCGAATATCCCATGATTCTGACATCCGGCGGACGCCTTCCGTTTGCACTTCACTCCCGCCTCCACGACGTACCGTGGCTCAGAACTCTGAGGCCGGATGCATGTGCTGAAATCAACCCGCAGGACGCAGAATCCCTGGGCATCTCAGAGGGCTCTCTGATGGAAATCACTACCCCCTCCGGATCCGTCACCGTTCATGCAATCCTTTCCAAACGCATTCAGAAAGGACTTGTCAGCCTGTATCACAGCTATCGGGAAGCCAATATCAATGATCTGATCGGCCGTAACCGACTGGATCCATATTCCGGTTTTCCGGCTGCCCGTTCCAACCGATGCAGGATTGCAAAGAAAGGAGAAAAACATGAGTAAAATGATTCTGGATTTCGATCCGGTTCTCTGTTGTGGCTGCGGTGCCTGCGCCATCGCCTGCATGGATCAGAACGATTACGATCCGAAAACCGGCAATGCTCCGTTCCGCACCATTTTTGAATCAGAAGAGCTTCATGGCAAACCGGTTTTCAGCCACTATTCCGTGGCCTGCATGCACTGTTCTCCGGCTCCCTGCATCACCGCCTGCCCCGTAGGCTGTCTGAAAAAGGATCCGGAGACCGATCTGACCATCTTCGACAACACCGACTGCATCGGCTGCCACAGCTGCGCTATGGCATGTCCTTTCGGTGCACCATCGTTCAATGCCAACGGCAAAATGGAAAAATGCAATGGCTGCTATCTGCGCCTGCAGTATGGTATGGAACCGGCCTGCGTTCGTGTCTGCCCGACCGGGGCACTCCGCATGGTACCGATAGAAGAATATGAAAAAAATCACAGCAATACTTCACTGATTCCGGAAGCGAGGGAAATTGCCGGTAATCAGATCTGACACAGGAGGCAACCGTTTATGGAAAAGCTGCGGCGTTTTCAGCATGCATTACAAGAACATCACATTCCGGCGGCATTAGTCACCTCCGGTACGAATCATTTTTATCTGACTGACTTCTTCGCCAGCGCTGCCATGGTCGTGACTCCGGACAGCGCCTGGTATTTTACAGATTTCCGCACCATCGAGGCAGCCGGTTCTCACTTCGCAGGAAGCGGCATTCATCTGGAACGGGCAGACAGCGGCTTTATGACACCTGTTGCTGCCCTGCTGAAGGATCTTCAGCCGGAGTTTCTGGCTGTAGAAGATCGGACTCTGACTGTCAGTCAGTACAAAAGCTGGCAGAATAGCCTTCCGTGTCCACTGCAATGTCTGGGAGACCTCCTGGAAGAACTGCGCCATGTAAAGATCCCGGCAGAAGTAAACTGCATCATCCGCGCACAGCGCATTGTCGAACAGTCGCTCCATGAACTGCTTCCGCTGATCCGTCCGGGTATTTCTGAACAGGATCTGGTGGCAGAGCTCATTTACCGGTTCTACCGCAACGGTGCGGAGGGACTGGCATTTCCGGTTATTATATTAAGCGGTCCCAATACCTCTCTGCCCCACGGTTTTCCGGGCAGCCGCAAACTCTGCAGCGGCGATTTCATCACGATGGATATTGGTGTGAAGATCGGCGGATACTGCTCTGATATGACCAGGACCTTTGCCCTCGGGCACACAACCAATGAAATGAAACAGATCTATGAACTGGTGAAACAGGCGCAGCTGGCAGGCATCGCTGCAATCGCTCCGGGCAAAACCGGTGATGAGACAGACCGTGCCGCAAGAGATGTGATTGATGCAGGCGGATATGCCGGCACTTTCGGTCACGGCCTTGGACATTCTGTTGGGCTGATCTGTCATGACGGCATGCGTGCTGCACCGGGCAGTCAGGATGTATTTCAGACCGGCAACGTCATAACCATGGAACCGGGTATCTATCTTCCCGGCAGATTCGGCGTACGAATCGAAGATATGGTATGGCTTTCTGAAAACGGCACAGTCAACCTGACCGAGTTTCCGAAGGAATTGATCATTTTATAAGAAGGGGATCAAAATGAATAAAAAAGAACTACTGGAAAAAGTCAAGGAACTCCGGGATCGTGTGATGCCTGGCGAACCGACTGAAGAAGAACTGGCTGCATGGCCTGCGAATGAAAGCGAATTTTCTATTTCTCACGGCTCCAAAAAACCGATTCATGTATACCGCTACGCACCGGAAGCCATGGAAGCTCCGGTTCCGCTGATCATTGACTATCACGGCGGCGGCTTCATCCGCGGCTGGAGTAAAAAAAGTGGATTGTTCTGCAGACGCATGGCTCTGACCCATCAGTGCATCGTGTGGGATGTGGATTACAGCCTCGCGCCGGAGGATCCTTTTCCCGCCGCTGTACAGGAAGCCTATCATGCAGCAGAATACGCATTCCGGCATGCCGAGGAACTCGGCATTGATCCGAGCCGCATACTCCTGATGGGACACAGTGCCGGTGCCAACCTTGCTGCTACGGTATGCATGCGTACCAGTGAGACAAAAGCTTTCCGTCCGGTCGGTCTGATTATGGACTATCCGCCGCTGGATGTATTTTCCGATCCGGCTTCCAAACCACAGGGAGAAGAAGACAGTGCTCCGGCAGACGCCAATATCTATAATGCCAGCTACTGTCCGAATGGAGAAGGCCGCGATCCATACGCATCACCGGTCTATGCGAATCAGTCCCTGCTCACAGAATTCCCGAACACTCTGATTCTCACCTGCCAGTATGACAAACTGTGCAAGGAAGGCGAACGTTTCGCCGCCATGCTGATCGAAGCAGGCATCACCGTGACCGCACGCAGATTTTTAAACAGCCATCACGGCTTCACCATTGCCCGCACCGATGAATGGGAACAGTCTACCGCACAGATTGACCAGTTTATTCGACAAGTATTTTAGACATTGCTCATGATTTCCCATCACATATGGTTTTCTACACAAAAAGAGAGATATCCGGTATTTCTATCGAATATCTCTCTTTTTTACTTTACACTCTATCTGAAAATTTTTCAAATTCCAGAATCATTACTGCTCAGCAATTGCTGCCTGTGCTGCTGCCAGTCTTGCGATCGGCACACGGAACGGGCTGCAGGATACATAGTCCAGGCCAATCTTATGGCAGAACTCTACGGAAGACGGATCTCCGCCGTGCTCGCCACAGATACCTACATGCAGTTTCGGATTAACCGGTCTGCCCAGGTCGATTGCCATCTTCATCAGTTTGCCAACGCCGGTCTGATCCAGTTTTGCGAACGGATCGTTCTCGAAGATCTTCGCATCATAGTAAGCGTTCAGGAACTTACCAGCATCATCACGGGAGAAACCAAAGGTCATCTGAGTCAGGTCGTTGGTACCGAAGCAGAAGAAATCAGCTTCTTTTGCGATCTCATCAGCGGTCAGAGCTGCTCTCGGGATCTCGATCATGGTACCTACCTCATACTCCAGATCAACGCCTGCAGCAGCGATCTCAGCATCAGCGGTTTCAACAACTACTTTCTTAACATATTTCAGCTCATTTACTTCACAAGCAAGCGGAATCATGATCTCCGGTTTTACATTCCAGTCCGGATGTGCCTTCTTAACGTTCAGTGCTGCACGGATCACAGCCTTGGTCTGCATTACAGCGATCTCCGGATAGGTAACAGCCAGACGGCATCCACGATGGCCCATCATCGGGTTGAACTCATGCAGAGAAGCGATGATAGCCTTGATATCCTCCACGGATTTGCCCTGAGCATCAGCCAGTTTCTTGATATCCTCTTCCTCAGTCGGAACGAACTCATGTAACGGCGGATCCAGGAAACGAATGGTAACCGGGTTGCCCTCCAGAGCCTCGAACAGACCTTCGAAGTCGCCCTGCTGATACGGAAGGATCTTGTCCAGAGCAGCTTCTCTCTCTTCTACGGTGTCAGCGCAGATCATCTCACGGAATGCAGCAATTCTGCTCTCCTCGAAGAACATATGCTCGGTACGGCAAAGACCGATACCCTCTGCACCCAGCTCTCTTGCCTTCTTAGCGTCAGCCGGAGTATCCGCGTTGGTTCTTACTTTCAGTCTTCTGTATTTGTCAGCCCATGCCATGATTCTGCCGAACTCACCAGCGATGGTTGCGTCTGCCGTTGCGATAATGCCATCGTAAATGTTACCGGTGGTACCATCGATAGAGATCGGATCTCCCTCATGGAACTCTTTGCCTGCCAGAGTGAACTTTTTGTTCTCCTCATCCATATTGATATCGCCGCAGCCAGATACACAGCAGGTACCCATACCACGTGCAACTACTGCTGCGTGAGAAGTCATACCGCCACGAACGGTCAGGATACCCTGTGCAGCCTTCATACCGGTAATATCTTCCGGAGAGGTCTCCAGACGAACCAGAACAACCTTCTCGCCTCTTTCAGCCCACTCAACAGCGTCTTCTGCGCTGAATACGATCTTACCGCATGCAGCACCCGGGGAAGCGCCCAGACCTTTACCCATCGGGGTTGCAGCCTTCAGAGCCTTTGCGTCAAACTGCGGATGCAGCAGAGTATCCAGGTTACGCGGATCGATCATTGCAACTGCTTCTTTCTCGGTTCTCATGCCCTCGTCAACCAGATCACATGCGATCTTCAGAGCAGCCTGAGCGGTTCTCTTACCGTTACGGGTCTGCAGCATGTACAGTTTACCGTGCTCAACGGTGAACTCCATATCCTGCATATCTCTGTAATGATCTTCCAGAGTCTTGCAAACTTCCTTAAACTGCTTGAATGCCTCCGGGAATTTCTCTTCCATCTCATTGATGTGCATAGGAGTACGAACACCTGCTACAACGTCCTCGCCCTGTGCATTGGTCAGGAACTCACCGAACAGGCCCTTAGCACCGGTTGCCGGGTCACGGGTAAATGCAACACCGGTACCACAGTCATCACCCATGTTACCGAATGCCATGGACTGTACGTTTACAGCGGTACCCCAGGAATACGGGATATCGTTGTCACGACGATATACGTTTGCACGCGGGTTGTCCCAGGAACGGAATACAGCCTTGATAGCGCCCATCAGCTGTACCTTCGGATCGTCCGGGAAGTCCTCGCCGATCTTATCTTTGTACTCAGCCTTGAACTGGTTAGCCAGCTCTTTCAGATCTTCAGCATTCAGCTCAACATCAAGCTTAACGCCTTTCTTCTCTTTCATCTCATCGATCAGAGCTTCGAAATACTTCTTACCGACTTCCATAACTACGTCAGAATACATCTGAATGAATCTTCTGTAGCAGTCCCAAGCCCAACGCGCATTGCCTGATTTCTCAGCAATTACGTTAACAACTTCTTCATTCAGACCCAGATTCAGGATGGTGTCCATCATACCAGGCATGGAAGCACGTGCGCCGGAACGTACGGATACCAGAAGCGGATTCTCCAGATCGCCGAACTTCTTGCCGGTGATCTCTTCCATCTTTACGATATACTCATTAATCTGTGCCTGAATTTCTTCATTGATCTCACGGCCATCCTCATAATACTGTGTGCAGGCCTCTGTTGTAATCGTGAAGCCCTGCGGAACCGGGAGACCGATATTGGTCATCTCTGCCAGGTTAGCGCCTTTACCACCCAGCAGGTTTCTCATGCTGGCATCGCCCTCTGTGAATAAATAAACCCACTTCTTTGCCATTTGTTTTCCTCCTCAATGTGTGTTACAAACACAACGCTTTGTGTCACTCGTCTTTGGCTGCAGTTTCTCCGCTTCCGTCCCCATAGCAAAGACAATTTCATGCAACAGAAAAAAGCCCTCCGACGATTCGGTAATAGTATACCATATTTTTCCGCTCCGTAAAGTTTTTTTCTTGAAAAATCGGGAAAAAATTGTACAAATTTTTGCAAAAATCCGTGTAAGCACTTTCACTTTTCTGTCATTTTCACATATCCGTTCTGGTTTCGTATATACGAATATTTATATCCTATTTTTCACTGTCCGTCTTAGGAATACTGAATCTGCTTTTTCGTATTCTCAGCCGCCTCACCGCTCACCAGCAGTTTCACCAGCTCCAGCCCCAGATCAATCGCAAATCCCAGTCCTCTCGCAGTCGTAATGTTTCCATCGGTCACAACGCCCTGCATCGTATATTCCGCCCCCTGGAACTCTTTCTCAAATCCCGGATAACAGGTTGCGGTTTTTCCTTCCAGAAAACCATGGCGTCCCAGAACCACGCCCGGTGCCGCGCAGATGGCCGCAACTCTTCTGCCGTCTGCAAGAGCCTGACGAATTGCCGCAATCAGGGAACTGCACGCGGACAGATGCTCCGATCCCGGCAGACCGCCCGGCAGGAAAATCGCATCGCCGTCAGAAAAATCTGTTTCTGCTGCTGTCGCATCCGCCTGAATCCGGATCTGATGGGAGCTGACGATCTCACGGGTATTCTCCACAGAAACCAGCACCGTCTCCACTCCGCTTCGTTTCAGAATATCCACCACTGCCAGGCACTCTACTTCCTCCGTTCCGTCTGCAATCATCGCATAAACCTTTGCCATTTTTTATTCCTCACTTTCATCCGTCTTTTCTTTAAACATAACAGACAAAAGTCCGCAGCGAGGCTCATTCCCACACTGCGGACAGCTTTTCTGCTATTTGATTATATCACAGTTCATAACCGGTTCTCAACCTTTTACGCATCTTTCCGACGATTCCGGTTGTAATTGATCAGACATCCTGCCTTGACAATCTCCTTCTCTTCCTTCGTCATATCAGCGATGTGCAGATCAATCTCACTTACTGCGCCGCCGCGGATCACATAAGCCGGTATGTGTTCCATGGTCCCGTCTAAAGCTGCGCGGATACCCGGCACGTAAATGTAATCATCCACATCGAACTGCGGTTCTTCATCCATCAAAAACGGTACCATGCCCCAGTTCATCACATTTGAGCGATACCGCTTGGTCGCATACTCTTTTGCGATATTGGCAAGTCCTCCCAGCACCCTCTGGCAGCTTGCCGCCTGTTCTCTCGCAGAACCGTCACCCGGCTTCACCGCATAAATCATGCTTCCAATTTCTGTTTCCGCTTCCTTCACACCTTCCTGGCCCGGAATCGTGCGGATCAGGTCAAACACCTGCTTCCACTCCGGATCACTCAGAGCTTTTCCGGCTGTTCTCGCTTTCTCGACCTCATTTACCAGCTTCGCCTTGCCGACATACGCCGGATCTCTTCTGGACAGGGTAAATTCCGCCAGGCCAAGCGGGTTGGAACGATAGGAAGAAGTCTCACCGGACGGAATCAGTTCATCCGTCGTGGTAACATCATCCATAATTCTGGAGCAGACCTTCAGGAGAATATTGTCTGCCAGAGCACTCATGGACGGCCAGTCCTTGATATTCGGTCCATATACCACAGCTTCCTCTTTCTTTGCTTTGCCGAAGCCCTGATATACACGATTCACATATACCGTATCGTCAAACTCATAAGCCGGAATGGTGTAATCATCCACTATCTCGGTAGCCGCTGTCAGTCTGCCGCCGTTTGCCGCAGTAGCTGCAATCGATCTTGCATCCATCAGTGCAACGGCGGACATCTGTCCTGCCCCCGGTTTGGAGCCTTCCCGGTTCGGGAAGTTTCTGGTGGTGTGGCGAATGCTCAGTGCATGGTTCGACGGGGTATCGCCTGCTCCGAAGCACGGACCGCAGAATGCCGTCTTCACAGCAGCACCGGCCGTCATCAGATCCGCGATCGCACCCTTTCTCACAAGGTCGATGAATACCGGCTGAGAAGAAGGATAAACTGCCAGAGAGAAAATATCACTGCCGCAGCTTTTGCCCTTCAGAATGTGTGCTGCTTCCATTACATTGCTGTAGTTGCCGCCAGCACAGCCTGCGATGACACCCTGATCCACCCAGAGTGCGCCATCTTTGATCTTGTCAGTCAGAGAGAAGCTTCCGTCCTTCTTACCGCTGATCTTTGCCGCCTCAGCCTCCACTGAACGGAGAATATCATTCAGATTGGCATTCAGTTCCTCGATCGTATACGTATTGCTCGGATGGAACGGAAGCGCAATCATCGGTTTTACCGCACTTAAATCTACCTTTACAACGCCGTCATAGTAGGCAATCTCTGCCGGATTCAGTTCCTGATAAGCCTCTGCTCTGCCATGCAGCGCCAGATATGCTTTCGTATCTTCATCCGTCTTCCAGACAGAAGAAAGACAGGTCGTCTCCGTTGTCATAACATCCACGCCGTTGCGGTAATCCGTATCCATGGAAGCCACACCCGGGCCCACAAACTCCATGACTTTATTCTTCACATAGCCGCTTTTGAATACTGCGCCGACAATCGCCAGAGCCACATCGTGCGGTCCGACCCCCGGCGCCGGTTTTCCTTCCAGATATACGGCCACCACACCCGGATATGCGATATCATAGGTGTCACAGAGCAGCTGCTTCACCAGTTCACCGCCGCCTTCTCCGATCGCCATGGTGCCCAGCGCACCATAGCGGGTATGACTGTCAGAGCCAAGAATCATGCGGCCGCAGCCTGCCATCATCTCTCTCATGTACTGGTGGATGACTGCAATATGCGGAGGAACAAAAATACCGCCGTAATGCTTTGCCGCCGTGAGACCAAACACATGGTCATCCTCGTTGATGGTACCGCCCACCGCGCACAGGGAGTTGTGGCAGTTGGTCAGCACATAAGGAAGCGGGAACTTCTCCATGCCGGATGCCTTTGCCGTCTGAATGATGCCGACAAAAGTAATATCATGAGATGCCATGGAATCAAATTTCAGTTTCAGATTGTTCATATTGCCGGAGGTATTATGCGCTTCCAGGATGGAATAAGCGATCGTACCTTTTTTTGCTGTCTCTTTATCGGTTTCCTTTCCGGTCAGGGCAGTCAGTCTGCCTTCCGCCGCTTCTGCTTCCGTTACCAGAGTTTCTCCATTGACCAGATAAGCTCCGCCGCTTAATAATTCTACCATCTGTAATCTCCTTTTCCTGTAATCTTCCTGATTCCGATTCTTCTTAGTTCAGATGTGCGATCACCGCATTCTTGTAACCTTCTGTGGTTCCGGTTCCGCCGATATCCGGAGTTGTTTCCCTGCCTTCTGCCAGAACCACGTCTACAGCCCTGCGGATCTTTGCTGCAGTTTCCTTCTGCTGCAGGTGCTCCAGCATCATGCATGCAGACCATAACAGTGCGGTTGGATTGGCAATTCCCTTGCCCGCGATATCCGGTGCACTTCCATGCACCGCCTCAAACATGGCATAATCCTTACCCAGGTTACTGGACGGCAGAAGTCCGAGTCCGCCGATCAGACCGCTGGTCAGATCCGATACAATGTCGCCGTACAGGTTCGGCATCACCATCACGTCGAACTGCTGCGGCTTCATCACCAACTGCATGCAGACCGCGTCTACAATCTTATCCTCAGCCGTGATGGTCGGATACTCCGCCTTCACCTGATTGAAAATATCCAGGAACAATCCGTCAGACATCTTCAGGATATTTGCCTTATGTACACAGGTTACTTTCTTTCTGCCCTGCTTCACCGCATATTCAAACGCATCACGGATAATGCGCTCGCTGGCCCTGCGGGTAATGATCTTATCTGCGATGACGGTATTCTCATCCACCCAGCGCTCTTTTCCCACATACAGATCCTCCGTATTCTCGCGGAAGGTAACAATATCCACATCCGGGAACGGGGTCTTGACCGCGGAATTGGATTTTGCAGGACGGATATTGGCATACAGGTCATATTTCTCACGCATGGTCACATTCAACGAACGAAAGCCCTTGCCGATTGGGGTTGTAATCGGGGATTTCAAAAGAACCTTTGTCTTCTCAAAAGAAGCAAATGCCGCGTCCGGAATCAGAGCTCCGTTCTCCAGATATTCCTGATTGCCCACACGAAATACCTCAAATTCCAGATCTGCTCCTGCAGCTTTCAGAATGTCCAGAACTGCATCCGTGATCTCCGGACCGATACCGTCGCCTTTAAATACTGTTATCGTTGCCATCTTATCTATCCTCCATATTCTTGTATTCTTCAATCGTACCTGCATATCTGGTAGCCGGACGCATGATCCTTCCATCATACAGCTTATTTTCAATATTATGTGCCACCCAGCCGACTGTACGGCTCAGAGCAAACAGCGGCGTTACCAGATCCCGCGGGATCTCAAGCATCTCATATGCAAATCCGCTGTAATAGTCCACATTGGTAGCAATCTCCTTGCCTTTCATTTTGTAAATCTCATCTTTGGCAATATTCTCAAACCGTACCATAAATTCAAAGTTCTGCATCCGGTTCTTCTCTTCTGCCAGTTCTCTGCAGTATTCTCTCAGAATCTCCGCTCTCGGATCTGTCTGTGTATATACCGCATGACCAAGTCCGTATACCAGTCCGGACTGATCATAGAAATCCTTATCCAGAATCCGATGAATGATATCCCGGATCGCATCATCACTGGCTTCGTAACCGATCTCTCTGGTAATCGCCTCCATCATCTCCGAACAGCGGACGTTAGCTCCACCGTGTCTCGGTCCCTTCAGAGATCCAAGTGCACCGACAATGGCCGAGTAAACATCGGTATTCGTTGAAGAAATCACCACATTCGTAAATGTGGAGTTGTTGCCGCCGCCGTGGTCTGCGTGTACCATCAGCAGGACATCCAGCATATCTGCCTCTTTTTCCGTAAACTTCCTGTCTTCCCGAAGCATGTAGAGAATATTTTCCGCGATGGAATAGTCCTTCCTTGCATAATGGATAAACAGACTGTCACGATAATAGCAGTGTACCTTACTCTGGTATGCATAGCAAAGCAGAGACGGAAGCTTCGCCATAATGTTCATGCCTTTCAGCAATACCCGGTACGGATCCACATCATCCGGAGACGGATCATAATCATACAGACTCAGAACAGACTGCTGTAATGCATTCATCAGATTTCTGGAAGGCTGCCGCAGAATGTGCATCTCCAGAAACTCCGGCGGCAGTTCATAGTTTTGTGTCAGCGTGTCACAAAACTGCCGGAGTTCCGCCTTGGTTGGCAGATATCCAAACAACAGGAGGAAACAGGTTTCCTCATATCCACGATGTGAATTGCCCTTTCCTTTCACCAGGTCATTAATCCGGTAACCGCGGTAATAAAGCTCACCGGGAGCACTGACCTTCCTGCCATCCACAAACTGATATCCCGCAACATCCGAAATCCTTGTCAGACCAATACATACACCGGTGCCGTCTTCGTTTCTCAGACCTTTTTTTACATTGTATTCCTTGTAAAGATTGCTTGGTATGTCTGTATAATTTCTCGATCTTCCATAGGACTGCGCAATAAACGTATTATCCATCTTCTGCTCCTCCTTTATTAAAATGGCAGCACTTAATAAAAGTGCTGCCGCCTTTGGCATCTTTTTTGCTGCTCAATGTGTGTAGTCTACCACAGCGGCATGCTAAAGTCAATAGGTTGTAGCTATTACAATTATAATATTGTGGAATGGCAGATATAACCTGATTTTTTGCTTTTCCAATAAATATATTTATGGTACACTACTTTATATCTGATTTTTATCCGCAAATTTTGTACACAGGGAGACAGTTATGAAGAAGATAACAATTATCGACGGTCAGGGCGGCCGCATGGGGAAAGCCATAATAGAACAGCTTAAGAAACAGTTTCCGGAGCAGGAGCTGCTCGCGATCGGCACCAACAGCATTGCGACAGCTGCCATGATGAAAGCAGGCGCTGACTATGGCGCCACCGGAGAGAATCCGGTCATCGTTGCTGCACGGGATTCAGATATGATCATCGGACCGATCGGCATCGTCATCGCAGATGCCCTGTTTGGTGAAGTAACCGAAACCATGGCTGCAGCCGTAGGGCGCAGCCATGCACAGAAGATCCTTATGCCCGTCAATCGCTGCAACAATCACGTCGTAGGCTGTGAGAATCTGAATATGAATGAAATTATTGCACTGGTGATCAAACAGGTCTCTGCATACCTGTACTGACACGGCGGGCGATCTCCACCAGTTTCGGAAGACACGCATCAAAAAACATCTGATAAGACCGGCAGAAATACTGATGATATCCGTCATCCTTCTGCCGGTTTCTTCTGCATCCGCCGCGGCAGAGTGACGCATAGCGGCACTGTCCGCATGCTTCCTCTCTGTGAAGAGACTCCTGCAGGAACCCGATCGATTCTCTCACCCGGTCGATCTCTTCTACCGTTTGCTCACGAAAGTTTCCAAGGCGATACGCGTCCAGTACATAAAAATCACAGGGATAGACCGAACCGTCAGCCTCCACCACATACTGCATGCCGCAGATGCCCCGCATATCACAGGCCTCCGGCACCTGTCCCAGCAGGATCGCAATATAATTCTCAAACTGACGGATATATGGCTGCCTGCCCTGCAAAAGATCCTGATACCACAGTTCAAACAGGTCTATCAGAAACTTTCCGTAGACTTCCGGCGTCAGGGAATATTCCCGCTTGCCCGGTTCCTCCCCCAGCGGGTCCAGACAGGCAATAAACTGCAGATAATTCAGTTGATTCTTTCGATAGAATTCATAGGTTCTGCGGATCTGGGGTGCGGTCCTTCCATTTACCACAGTAAGAATATTGAATTCCACCCCTGTCTTTTGAAGTAGTTCCACGTGCTCCATCACTTTATAGAAGCTGCCCTCTCCCTTCCGGTTCTTCCGGTAATAATCATGCAGCTTCGGACCTCCGTCCAGTGATACCCCCACAAGGAAATGATTGTCACGGAAAAATTCCGCCCATTCCCTGTCCAGGCCATAACCGTTGGTCTGCAGCGCATTGTCAATCCGAACATGATTGATGTTATATTTCTGCTCCAGCTCCATCACCTTCCGATAGAAATCCAGCCCGCATAAAGTCGGCTCTCCACCCTGAAACGCAATCGTACAGCTCCCCTCTGCATAAGAAAGAGTCTGGCGGAGCACTGCTTCCAGCGTCTCCTCGCTCATGAATCCGTAGGAAGCTTTTTCCCGTTTCTCCATCGTATCGTAATAAAAACAATATTCACAGCGCAGGTTGCAGTTGCCTGACGCAGGTTTGATCAACAGATTGATTGGCGGCATAATGTTCTCCTCTTAAAATGTATTTGCCCGGCTTTTTCAGCCTTTACAAACAGTATAGGATGAAACATAAACTTTTCCAAGTGATTTTTATACGAAAACGGGATATTTCCCATTTTTCAACAGAAACTACCCCGTTCAAAACCATTATTTAATTACAATCGCCTGAGACAGATGCCGCGGTGTATCCGCATTCAGATTCTTCTGCTCTGCAATATAATATCCCATCAGCTGACCGATAAACCCGATCATGGCTGCGTTCTGAAGGCTGTCATATCCATACGGTATATCCATCGTGTAATCCACATCTGTGAAGTCTCTGGAAGCTGTATTGCCGATTGCAAGAATCGTCGCGCCATAGCTCTTCATCTGCGTCATCAGCTTTGCGTCACCGTCTACCGTAGTTTCATTGCCAAGCAGGATAATCATCGTCTTGTCATCCACCAGACTCATTGGTCCGTGACGATACTCCAGACTGTAATATCCTTCGGAATTGCTCAGGCTCATCTCCTTCATCTTGTTCATACACTCATTGGCAATCCCGTAATTGATGCCCTGACCAAGTGTAATGTAAAGATTCAGATCCGGATGCTCTGCCACAATTTTCTTTGCCATCGCATCCGTAGCCTTCAGAAATTCCTCAGACTGTGCCGCATAATCCTTCATGGCCTCAATCTTTTCCTTCTGTCCGCCTGCATAATATGCCAGAATGACAGACAGATAGATCATGCTGGTAAAGGAACGGGTCATTATGACGCTGTCCTCTGCCGTCTCCGGAGACAGGATCATGTAGTCGTTGTATTTGGCACTGTCCGGATCACAGGTAATCGCAAGGCTCTTAACCCCGGAGAAGCTGCGTACCTTATCAATGGCCATGCGCACTTCTGTCGTATAGCTCTTTCTGGTAATCGGAAGCACCAGAACCTTTTTGCCTTTGCCCACGTACGTCTCCGGGAAATAATACAGTTCTGAGCAGCACATTCCCTTAGCCGGAATACTGGTGCAGCTTGCAAATGCATGGGCTGCAGACTGAGCCAGATACAGGGAGGTGCCGCAGCCTGTGAAGATCAGCTCATCATAAGTATCGCTGAACACCCGGTCCAGCACCTGATAAATGTCACCAAGCGTATCGTTGATCGCCTGGAATGAAGCCGGCTGACCATAGATTTCTTTATAAGTAAGTTCACTGTTTTTCATTGCACTCATCCTCTCTTTTCTACTTAATTTTACCATCAGAACCTGCCAGACGGATAATTTTTCTTACATCCTCCTGCAGTTTCTCATTGGCAAACTGTGACAGTTTCCAGGAATGTCCCTGATGATTCATGGTTTTTAAGCCTTCCTCATAATGCTCCACATATTTGTAACGAATTTCCGTACCGAAATTGATCTTGGCTACCCCCAGTCGGATAGCCTCCTTGATAATCTCCTCCTTCATGCCGGTACATCCATGCAATACCAGCGGAATATCTGTAAACTGCCGCACCTTTTCCAGTACATCCAGGTGAATATCCGGCTCGCCCTTATAATATCCATGCGCGTTGCCGATACCAATCGCCAGAGAATCCGGCTGACACAGGGACAGGAATTTCCGAACCTCCTCCGGATCTACAATGTTCTTGTTCTCCATCACTGCGCCCATATTGTCCAGACGCAGTAATTCTCCGATCTCCGCTTCTACCGGCACGCCGAAGCATCTGGCAACCTTAATCACCTCGTTGGTCATGGCAGCATTTTCCTCAATCGGCCTGGTGGAACCGTCAATCATAACGGAAGTAAAGCCAAGCTTCAGTGCCTCCATGCAGATACCAAACCCATCGCCGTGATCCAGATGAATCGCTACCGGGACCGACACCTTGTCCGCACACCATTTGCACACATTTACAAACCAGTCATGACCGGAATAAGCACCGGTACTGACATAGTGTGCCAGAATAATTGGAGATTTTAAATCCTCCGCCGCCTTGCATACCGCCCAGATAATATCATAATTACCGCCCTGCGTATTGATCGCCGGCACTGCATAACCATTTTTCTCTGCATCCAGCAGCATTTCCTTGCTTGTCATTAACATGTTTATCCTCCCTATCCTTTTACCGCTCCCGCAACAAGTCCCTTGACCATATACTTCTGGAAGAAGAAGAACAGGAACATAATCGGAAGGATTCCGACTACGGAAATCGTGTTGACCTTCGACCAGTCGTAAGACAGTTCTCCCAGATACCGGAGTGCGACACCCGCAGACAGCGTTCTCAAGTTATCATTTTGAATCAGTGTTACTGCATGTAAATAATCATCCCAGGTCATCAGAAAAGCATAAATACCTACTGCAACCATTCCGGATTTGACCAGAGGCATGATAATCTGAAACAATGTCTGGAAGCGGCCAGCTCCATCTACAGTTGCTGCTTCCTCCAGTTCTTTTGGAATTCCATCAAAAAAGCTTGCCATCAATGTAATGGTAAACGGAAGCATCGCTGCTGTTAAAGCAAGGATCAAACCTGTTCTCGTATTGATCAGATGAATTTTCCCCAGCAGATCATACAGCGAAATCATCCGGCTGACGATAGGAAACATCTGCGCCGAGAGAAACGCCGCCACAATCCATTTGTTCCATTTGATCTTAAATCTTGAAAGCGCGTAGCCTGACATGATTGCCAGTACCAGAGTAATGGCTGCGGTAATGCCGGATACAATGAAGTTATTCTTATAGTAAATAAAGAAGAAATTGTCTTCCGTAAACAGGGAAATATAACTGTGAACCGTCGGTGCCTCAGGAATCATAGTCGGCGGGAACCGGTATGCTTCCATATTGGTCTTAAAGGAGGTCATCAGTACCCAGTAAAGCGGAAACATTAAAAAAATCAAAATCAGGATCAGAACCGCATACTGAAATGCAGCAATAAGCTTCTTTTTTCCTTTTGCTCCCATACTATGCCTCCTAATTCATATCAACATCTTTAAAAACCCGATTATATACAAATACCACAACGATCATCAGCAGCATCCAGACAGTTGTTACCGCGGCACCGGATCCCAGGTTGTTGGATACAAATGCCTCACGGTAGCTCAGAATAGCCAGCGTTGTCGTGGCATTATCCGGACCGCCTCCCGTCATCGTCCAGAACAGCGGGAACTGCTTGAAGTTCTCGATAATCGACATGGACACCGTAATCTTGATCACGCTCATGATACTGGGAACCGTAATATAAAGAAATTTTTTAACACTTCCTGCCCCATCGATGGTGGCTGCCTCCAGAAGATCACCGGGTACATTTGTAAGCCCCGATACAAGAAGCAATGTTGTCAGAGGAATCTGTTTCCACAACGCCGCAATGGTGATACCAAGCATCGCCGTAGACGGATTGTTCAGAATTGCAAAATCCGAGACTTTTCCTCCTGTGACCAGACCAATCAGATATTTCAAAAGTCCATACTGCGGCTGGTAAAGCCACATCCAGATCAGACCGGAAATAATCGTCGGTACAACCCAGGGTGCCATCATGATGCTTCTTACAAACCGGGTAAACCGGATATCTGAATTCAGGATCAGTGCGAGCGCCATTCCAAGCAGAAACTGTGCAATGACCACTGCTGCTACAAAGAGCAGTGTATGTACAATCGCCATTCCCAGTTTTCCATTTTGAAATAATTTGATATAGTTGGCGAAATTGTTCCATTCTCCCGGCTTTCCGGAAATAATATTTTTTACTTTATAATTCAAAAAACTTTTGATAACTGAATCCACAACCGGAACCAGAATGAAAATAACCGTTATCAGAACGGACGGGAGCAAAAGTGCTCCCGCAAAGACTCTGTCATTCCGTTCTCTGGCGGTCATATGAAATCTTCCGATACTTGCCTTTTTTTCCATAAGCTGCACCAGTTCTTTCTCTTTATTCAATCACGCCTTTTGCTGCCGTCTCAAAATCAACAATCGCCTTATCTACGTCGGTTCCGCTCACCGTTACCGCCTGTGCCAGCGTACAGATCTCCAGATTCAGGTCAGACAATGTTGGAATAAAGGTAACCGGTTTTACATTGCCTACAGCACCTGCAGCACCTGCCAAAATTGCGGAATTTTTCACAACTTCCAGGTCTTCCATAGACTGTCTGGACGGATATGCCGGAGTTACTGTCTCAAAATACTGGGAAATCTTCTCCTCAGACAGGATATAGTCTACCAGCTTCGCAGTTGCTGCTTTTCTTGCATCACCATTGTTCATAACCATCAGAGTACCTGCCTGAAGTACAGACTCACCATTTCCGTTTCCGCCCTTCAGAGGTGCTGCGGAAGCGATAAAGTCAGCTGCATCCGGGTTGATGGATTTTACACCGTTGAATCCCCAGGACTGATCATAATACATAGCCAGCTGTCCCAATGCGAACAGGTTACGCAGATCTTTCAGCTTGCTGTTCTCCGGATTGTATCCTTTGTCATGCAACGTCTTCCACATGGAAACAGCATCCTTGAATCCCTGATCAATTGCCAGATTACCATCTGCATCAAGAACGGTTCCGCCAAAGTTATGAATCGAAGAAGTCAGACATGCACCGGATACCGGAACAGATGCAGTTGTCAGACCAAATGCATAAACTTTGTTGCCGTCGTCTGTGGTAAGAGCAGCCAGCTTCGGAGCAATTTCCAGCATCTCATCGTAGGTGGTAGGAGGAGTATTCGGATCCAAGCCTGCTTTCTCAAACAGATCTTTATTGTAATACATAAGGAATGGAGAAACATACATCGGTACCCCATACGCCTCGCCGTCAATCTTGCATGCATCCAGAATATTCGGATAAATATCAGCGACAAGTTCTTCACTCAGAACGTCGCCAACCGGAGCTGCCATTCCGGCCTCTACCATGGTAGGAATCCAGTCCAGTTCCCCATACATCAAGTCTACCATATCACCGCCGCCGGCCATATTCACCACCGTATTCACGATCTCACCATACGGAGCAGTTACCAGTTCCACCGTAATATTCGGATTCTGCTTCTTAAACTCATCCAGAAGCTGATTCCAGTATGCGTCATAGCCCGCTTCCAGAAGTGCATAGTTTGCAAACTTAATGGTTACCGGCTCTGTAATCTCAGCTTCTGCTGCTTTGGACTCCTCCCCCTTGGATTCCGCTGCTGCTTTCGCAGTTGTCTCTGCTGCTGTCGGTGCTGCCGTCGTCTGCGCACTCTGACTGCCGCCGGAACATGCGGTCGTCAACCCCATAACTGCTGCCATTGCAAGTGCCAATGTTCTTTTTCTCATAAACATTACCTTCCTCTCTTTGCTTTTATTTCTACACAGTTTTCCTGTGCAGTTTCCCCGTTTGTAATTCTGCTGCCAATGTACACTCGTGTGTATATTTAGTAAATGGAAATGAGCACTCTTTCATGCTCATGTTCCAATTGTACTGTCCCGTTCAATCAGCGTGCTGTCAAAATCTACATTTTCCGGTTGCTTCCCGCCGATCATCTCTGTCAGCATATCAATCGCCGTCTCTGCAATCGCTCTCTGATTCACCCGAATCGTAGTCAGTTTCGGTGAACAGAATCGGCTGATACTGGAATCATCGAACCCAACCACACGGATATCCTCCGGTATGGAAAGTCCCATCTGTTCAGCCGCCGTCATCGCTACACAGGCAATCATATCGTTGCGGCCAAAAATCCCGTCGAGCTTTACTCCTGATTCAAGTCTCTTCTTGACCTCTTCCGCCAGTTCCTCCTGACTGTGACATCCGCAAATGATGCTCTCAGGTCCTGTCGGAAAACCGTTGGCTTCCATCTCATCGACAAATCCACTGAACCTCAGATCATCCGGCGGACTCACATGACCTCTTGCACTGATTCGGTCAGCATAAACAATATGACGGCATCCCGTATCGATCAAATGTCTTACTGCTGTTCTCGCACCGGTATACAATCCTGTGCCAAGCAGCGCCACCCCGGCTGATGACTTCTGATGACGAAACCGCCGGAATACCACGACCGGAATACCAGCCTGTGAAAACTGCTGCACATATTCCGAAGGAAAACTCGCGGAACTGACAATAATCCCATCATACTGCCTGCTGATCACCTGTGACACAAACTCCGGCGAATTCCGGTTCGCACACAGGGAAATCAGATATCCTGCACTGTAAGCATACTGATCCATCTCACTGACAATGCTTGCAAAATATTCATTCGTGATATGATCTGCAATAAACAGGATCTGATTGCTCTTCTTACCTTTCAGAGCACGTGCCACGTTGTTCGGCCGGTAATTCAGTATCCGGACTGCTTCTTCCACACGCTGCCGCTTCTCTTTTGCGACATAACGGTTATTATTGATGACATAAGAGACGATGGTCTCGCTGACACCTGCCAGCTTTGCCACATCTGCCCGTGTCACCCGCTCTCTGCTTTCGCCCATGGTAGAACTTCCTTTGCTTGCAATGTACACTCGTATGTACTGTTTAAATAGTACAATATTAAGTACTATTTGTCAAGCGTCTTGGGCATTTTTATAATTATTATAATTCAATCACCGGAATCTGAAGCAAGCTGCAGATTTCTTTCAGTTCGTCTGCCACGTCAGCCCATACCAAGCTGTAATGATGCGGAATTCCCTCTTCCATGATCTGCTCAATCACCTCTCGCACCGGTCGCTGCACTTTGACATTGGCCATGATGCCTCTCGTATAACGATCCATATCAATCGCTTCCCCTCTCATCAGAAAAAGCTTGTAAGCACCATCCATGTTGCAGAACCTTGCAATCGTCACTTGACCCGGCTTCAGAGCGCCCCAGAATGCAGTACCTTGACCTGCCAGCGGATGATTTCTCATAAGAAGCTCATATTTCGGATTGGCCAGGGATGGAGCAGCATTTCCGCAATGCCAGAACGTCATGACGTTCTTTTCTTCATCAATATTGATCATATCGGTAATAAAAGTCGGAAGACCGGTCAGATAATGCTCTGCAATCTGCGCCATCTCAGCATCCACATCTCCCTCGCAGCCGATATTTACCTGATCATCTGCCAGGCGTCCCAGCACCGCACAGGGAGTCGTATGTAAATTGCCCATCTCCGGCCAGCACTTGATGGTTGCAAAATCATAGTTCTGGGTTTTCATCACTTCTTTCAAAGCCAGATACAGACGGGAATGATTCTCCAGATGACCTTCCGGAAGTGTATCCATATTATAGGTATCTTTCATCTTCTTCATATCTTCCCGACAGATATCTTCCGGAATCTCTGCCATCCTGTCGAATACCACTTTCAGATCGGTTTCCTCAATCTTGATTCCGAATGTCCGGCGAATCAGCCCTTCATCAAATGCACAATTGTAAAATGCTGTCGGACGATACCCAAGGAGTCCCAGGTTCGTATGACGCATCGCCTTCACCGTATGATATGCCATAACCAGAGCTTTCACCTTCGAAGCCGCGCGCTCATCTTCCTTGCTTCCATAAACCGTATGATATGCAGCACCCAGACGGCGAAGCGCTGCCGCATTCATCGTCATGGCACAGAGTGCGTTGGCATAGAGCCTTGTGTTCTTCTCAAACGGAACCTCATACGGTGCCCAGAGTATGATGGGAACATTCAGCATCTCCGTCAGATACGATGCGGCATCATCACCGGTAAATGCTCCATATACCATCACGATCACATCCACAGATGCCTGCTTGAACTCTTCCACAATCTCTTCCAGTGCCTTGCTGCTACAGCCGATCTGGCTTGCTTTCACCACATCAACCTGCGGAAGCTGCTCCCTGAGCCATGTTCCATATTCCCGGTCTCTCTGCTCCGGAAGTTCCTTCGGCCAGCGCCCGGAATAAGTAGTTACAAATCCAAGATGCAGTTTTTGTTTCATAACACGATTCTCCTTCTTTTGATTTGTTATTATTTCTAAGTTTTTCTTTTGTAAACTCGTATGTATACTACATTTTTATCATACACTCGTGTGTATGTCAAGCAGATTTCTACACTTTTTTCGTTTTCTTCCGCCGGATCAAATCTCCGGCGGATAACACTCCAGTATTTCCAGCTCTTCATCCGGTACATATTCATATTGCTTCAGCCCGTGAGGCAGAAACAGCTCCGTTCCCCTTTTCAGCGGAATACGCGAAGCTCCCTCTTTTCCGCCGACGATCCACCCGCTGCCGTTCAGCACCAGCGCAACCGAAAACGTCCGGTTTCCCCGCACGCAGGACTTCGTACAGTGAATCCGGTTCATTCCGAACATGGACGTAGTCTCTTTTCCAACCAGAATCGTTTCCTCTCCCCACTCGGTTTTCCGGCTCTGAGGTCTCAGGAAAATACGGCTGCGCACCAACGTTTCCTCTTCACAATCAAAGCAAAAGCAATCCATCAGCCCCTCATAACCGATACCGGAATGCAGCGATTCCTCCGGTAGCTCGCTTCCATCTGGGCGGAAACGCTCCGCACGCAGCGTAATATCGGTCGGTTCCTGAATCTCTGCAACCAGACTGTGCGCCCCCAGAGCGTGGGGAAGCCCTGCAGAAATGAAAATCACGTCACCCGGTTTGATCACAAACCGATGCAGGCATTTCAGGATTCCATCCGTATCCTGACGTTTCACCAGTTCCAGAAACTGTTCCTTCGTCACATCTTTCCGAAACCCTGCCCAGATATACGCCCTCTTTCCCGGTTCCGTATCCATCACATACCAGCACTCTGTTTTCCCGAATCGGGAGCCAAAATATTTCATCGCCTTTTCCCTGTCCGGATGCGTCTGGACCAGCAGGCGGTCCCGGGAATTCAAAAGCTTCAGAAGGAATCCGGTCGTCGCCCCGAAACGGGCAGAGAATGTATCTCCGAGATACTCTTCCGGTTCTGCTTCCAACGCTTCGGCCAGACAGAATTCCCCGCCGTCAGCACAGATTACCTGCGACCTGCTGTCCCTGGTTCCCTTCAGAGCACACCATACCACGGATGCTACCCACATTTGGGATGGTGCTTCCGCGCGCTCCGGTTCTCCCAGGAAATGCTCAATCAGATGCCCGCCCGGGATCAGGTAAGAAATCAGATTTGTTTTCAGTTTCAACGGCTGCTCATACAGTTTCATATTTCCCCCCGCACTATGCCATAATTTCCTACATACAGGAGACTCCCTGAATAATGGATACGATTCCCGCAAAGATCATCAGGGCATAAACACATTTTTTCATGGTTTCCATTTCGATCCGGCCGGAAATCCTGCTTCCGATCACGCAGCCGATCTGAATGGCCGCAATTCCGCACACCGCATACGGAATCTGACCGACATTCAGGAAACCGCTGCGAATCCGTGATATCACGTTAAAGATCACTGTGATAGAAAAAAACGCGTTCATGGTTCCCAGATATTCCTCTTTGTTTTTGCTGACCGCAAGATAATACAGACTGACCGGAGGTCCGGCAATTCCAAACAGACCTCCGCAGACACCACCGAGACCTCCGCAGAAGACATTCATGAAAAGAGAATCCTTTACTGCTGCCTTACCGGAGAAAAGCAGAAAATAAGCAGCAAGAATCACAAGAAAGATTCCAAACAAAAGCTTCAGAATCCCCGTGTTCAGAAAAGCTGACTGATGAATCGCACAAGTACTGACAATCAGATATACCAGAATCGCCAGCGGCATCTTCCGAAGTGAAACCGATGTCCGGTATCGCCAGAACATGGCAAACGCAATGGTCATAGTTATCACATCACTGATCGCCGGAGCCGCTGTCATGGAAAAAATCAGAGGCATAAAAATCATGATCAGAATCGCCGCCCCAAAACCGGTAACCGACTGCACCACCCCTCCGGCTAATGATGCAGCCGCTACAATCAATAATTTATCCATACATCCCTCAATGTAAAAACTGATAAATATTGTAGACATTAATTCCCATAATGACCACCATCAGAGCAATAAACAGCTTGTCCACCATGCAGCTTTCCATCCGCCGATTGATCTTTCTGCCGCTCATGCCGCCCAGAATACCTCCGGCTGTCATAATCACCAGAAGCCAGATCGAAAAATCCGGAACGGTTCTGGTAATCAGAGAATTCATCAGACTGGTAATCTGCGAAAACAGAATGATATAAAGCGAATTCTGTGCCGCAGTTTTCGTATCCATGGAGAAAAAGAAAAACAGTACCACCAGATTAATCGGGCCGCCGCCAATTCCCAGGAATGAAGAAAAAACGCCAAGTACCAGGCCAATCGCCACACATACTGCAGGATGTGTCACCTTCATGGTAGGAATGCTGTCCTTTTTCAGCGTATAAATCAAGGTTCCCAGCGTGATAAGAAGAAGGCACGCAGCCTGAACAGCTCCGACCATATCCTTGTCTGCAAACAGATTGGAAAGCGTCTGAAACATGGTCTTTCCAACTACTCCGCCGATTGCGGCACCAACCGCCAGCGGAGTTCCAGTCCGCATATCGATCAGTGATTCTCCGCTCAGCTTGCCTTTGATGACCGAATAGCAGGTCATAGCCAGCACGGTACAGCCGGACAGGAAGCTGATGGTAGAAACACTCAGCACACCAAACGCGTCCAGTGTCGGTTTTATAATCACACCACCGCCGATTCCGCAGATCGCACCTGCAATCGATGCGCCAAAACTGATCAACCAGAATAATACATACAAATAAATACTCATCACTTTCTCTCCACTTTCTTCGCAAATTCAATCAGGCTTTCACCCAGCATTCCTCTCCCCGCACATAAGTCCGGATCACGGAATATTCCTCATCCAGTACCACCAGATTGGCAGCCTTCCCCGGATTCAGAGATCCAACCTGATCATATACGCCGATCAGACGCGCCGGGTTTTCCGTAAACATCGGAATCACTTCCTGAAGAGAACGCCCGGTATACTCCAGCACATTTTTCAGGGCCTGTCCGGTCGTCAGCGTACTTCCCGCGCGGCTTCCCCCGTCCGCCAGCTTCGCATCGCCGTCCACAACCACAACATCATTAACGCCAAGCTTGTATTTTCCATCCGGAAGCCCGGCTGCCATAATGGAATCGGTGATCGCTACCACCTTATCCAGTCCCTTCATCTTGATGATGAAGCGAACCGTACCCGGATGCAGATGACGTCCGTCGCAGATCATCTCGCAGAACACATCATCATCTTCCAGAACCGCACCCCAGATTGCCGGGAAATGCTGATGCAGAAGCTTCATGGCATTGCCCGTATGCGTAGCGCCCAGCGCTCCGTTGCGAATGGCCTTTCTGGCCGTATCATAGTCCGCTCCGGAATGACCGATTGCCACCTGCATCCCCAGGTTCTTCATGAACGGAATGAATTCCGGAATTCCTTCCACTTCCGGAGATACCGTGATATACCGGATATCTCCTTCCGCCTCTTCCTGATATTCCTTCAAAAGCTCCATATCCGGCTTCCGAAGCAGATGCTCCGGCATGGCTCCCTTGTACTCCGCACACAAAAACGGTCCTTCCAGATGAATGCCCATCAGCTCCGCTCCTTTATGCGGAAGCTTTTTCCACGCCTTATACTGATCAATGGACCAGAGTGTCTGCTCTCTGGTGTCTGTCAAGACGGATCCCAGCCAGCCGGTCGTTCCCTGGGAAGCAAAAAAGCGGCAGATTTTCTCAAATCCTTCCGCATCTGCTCCATTGACATCCACACCAACCGCACCATGCGTGTGGATATCGATCAATCCCGGGATCGTCGTCTTTCCCTCCAGATCCATGATCTCTGCATCATCACAGGACGTCACGGTTCCGATTTCACGGATGATGCCGTCCTCAGCCAGCAGATCTCCTTTCACAAATCCGTGGTTCAGATAAAAATTACCGTTTTTCCATATCGTCTTCATGATTATTCCCCCATTCTCTCACAATCCTCCTATGATACACGGATTACTTCTAAGACTATCATATCATATTTACGCAAAATAAGCATTTTGATTTACTCAAACGATTGTACATCCGCACTATGCCCCAAACAGATGCTGCAGATTCAATTCCCGGATCAGCTGTACAATCTCCTTGCTCCTGCTGCATCCGAATTTACGGAGCAGGCTCTTGATCTGCGTCTTGACCGTGATCACCTCCACACACCGGATGGCTGCAATCTCCTTCACTTTCTTTTCTTCCAGCAGCAGCCGGACCAACTCCCGCTCAGCCGCCGTAAGCTGAGAAACATTGTTGATGAAAAACAGAAGACTTTTCTCTGAACGCTGCAGGCGCTTGTACTCATTCATGATTGTTTCCTGAATCCGCGCCTTCATAGCCGGATGCCCGTCAAAGGCCGCCCGGATATGATACAGGATCTGCTCCACCGGCTCTCCTTTGACAATGTAGTCCACGGCTCCGGTCCCCATTGCTGTGATAATCATCTGTTCGGTCTCATGTGCAGTCAGATAAATGATTTTCTGATCCGGCTTCACTTCCCGGATATGCTCCGCCGCCAGGATTCCGGCATTCATCGTCTCCATCTCAATATCCATCAGAATAATATCCGCTTCTTTTTCGGAAGCCAGCGCTTCGATCTCCTTTCCGGACTGCGCACACCCGACCACTTCAATGTCCGGTGCCTGCTCCAGCTTTTCCTTCAGATCCTCCCGCAGAACCGGAAAGTCCTCCGCTATTAATACTCTGATCATCTTTTCCTCCCACTATCGATTCTGATGTCCATATTTTGGAATCTCCACAAAAAATCTGGTTCCGATTCCTTCCGTACTTTCCAGGCGAAGCATCCCAAAATGGCTTTTTACGATCTGTCTTACATAATACAATCCCATTCCCCAATTATTGTTTGTATTCTTGCTGGTGTAAAACGGATCAAATATCTTTTTCTGTACCTGCCGTGACATCCCCTTTCCATTATCGGAGATTTCAAACGTCACATACAGTCTTTCCTCATATACCCGGACCTTCAGTTCCGGCTTTTCCCTCCCTGCTTCCAGAATCGCCTCATAGCCGTTCGCCAGAAGATTGTTCAGAGCCTCGCTCAGATGAGACATGTCCGCCAGAACCTGATCCTCCGTCAGAATCTCCACCTGCACCTCAACATCCGGATACTTCTCATGGAAACGATCCAGCGTCTTTTCCGCTACTTTCTGACAGTCCACAGGAAGCAGCGTCAGCGCATTGGACTTGATACTCCGGTAAAGCTCCTCCATCCGCTTCAGCATGGTTCCGTTTATATCCGAAATCATATCCACATACTGAGCAATCCGCTCCCGATCCAATTCTTCTTTTTGCAGTTCTTCTTTTAATTTCTCCCCAAGCACGCGGTTGGACAGAAGCTGGTTTTTCATTCCGTGCACAAATACAGAAATCCCCTTGCTGGCCATGTCAAACTGCTTCTGGATCATGAGCTCCCCGTTTTTTTCCTCCCGCGTCATAATGGAATACGTCCGCAGATTCAAAAAGCCAAAACAGCCAAACAGTGTGGTGAGAACGGAAAACAGGATCATCCTGCTGATGGATGCCCCTGTCTGACCGAAATACAGCACGCCGCCGTAACGCAGATACTCTGCAGAGTACATCTGATAAACCTGAATCGGATCCTGCCGAAAGTAAAAACAGTACATGATTCCGATCGAAATCAGAAACAGCATGATATAACGAAACTGTTTTCGGCAGTAGGGAATCGTGATGCTTCTGTACTCATGAACCAGAAGCAGAAACGCTGCGAAAACATACAGTGCGATCCATGCGATTGTCGCATTAATCAAACCAATCTGCAGACCTGTATGGATTCTTCCGACAGACAGAAAAATGCTGGGCAGATACAGAATCAGCGTAATCCCCGGAAGTACCCACAGAAGCCCCTCCCATTTTTTCCACTTCACCAGCCGCGGACTCATCGAATAATTCACCGCAATCATCAGCAGAAATCCGGGAAACATGGTTCTGCCGAAAGCAATCAGATACCCCAGCCGTCTCAAAGGGAAAATCATGTAAGCCAGCTTTCTCTGAATACGGGTATCAAAAAAAAGCAGAAACTTCTGTCCGGTCTGCAGTCCTCCTGTCTTTGCAAGATAAATAATAATGCCTACAAACATACAGAAAAAGCTCAGGCAAAGTCCCAGAAGAAGCTTTGTCTGCCTGTCTCTCCGCAAAAAAAAGATTACAATGGATGAAATCACAAGAAAAAACAATACCACAACCAGCATCTCCTGCCCCTCCTTCCGTCATCTGCCTTTCTGTTCTATCTGTCATTGTATCACATTTGCCCGAACTGGAAAAGGAAGTATCTGCACACCGCAGATACCTCCCTGTACTGTCCTTTTATTTGTGGTTTGCATCATAAGCTTCCTGCATGATATCAAACAGAATATAATTGTTGACATCTACAGCCTCTTTCAGACGTCCTCCGTCAATGAATACCTTCTGCTGATTCTCATAGTAGTTCTTGATGGTACCGTCTTTTAAGCCTTCTCCGACAAATTCACCGGTCAGCCAGTTGCCTTCTCCGGTACAAGCCAGCATGGTTGACTCATCTACTTCACACTGTTTTGCAACCAGTTTCGCAACTTCATCTATGTTCTCTGCACGGTAGTCGCCTGCCTTCTGAAGTGCTCTTGCAAAGCGAACCAGAATGTCATGGTTTGCATCTGCGTACTTCTGTGTGGTGATAAAGCTGGACGGGAAGGTTACCTGATCTACATAATCCTGATTGTTTGCCAGCATCACGCCCTTATCACCAAGTGCATCCATAATGGTTCCGGTTCCAGGAGACCAGGTTGCACATGCGTCTACATTGCCGCTGATCATTGCAGATACGATACCGTTTGCATCCATCTCTACGGTTTCAACGTCATCCTGAGATATACCCACAGACTGCAGAGCCAGATTCAGAATAATCTCTGCGGAAGTACCGCTGGTTACCGCTACGGTCTTTCCTTTCAGTTCTTCAATGCTGCTGACCCCCTTATCCTTGTTGCCGATCACAGCATCTGCAAGGCTGGTACAGTCAATCTGGAAAATCAAAGCCTCTCCCTCTGCACAAAGTGCATGTGCACCATGACCGATCTGGGAAATATCAATATCGCCGGAAGCCATTGCCGCGATCTCAGCCGGGCCTCCCTGGAACTCTACCATCTCAACATCCAGACCCATCTCCTCAAAAAAGCCCTTGTCTCTTGCGGTCACTGCCAGAGAAGCGCTTCCCATGTTCGGCATGTAAGCTACTCTTACTTTTGCAGTTTCAAACTTCTCTGCTTCAGCAGCTGCTGCAGTGGTCTCTTCTTTTGCAGCCTCGGTTTTTGCCTCCGTTGCTGCTGCAGTGGTCGCCGGAGCTGCAGTGGTTTCTGCCGGTTTGCTGCCGCCGCTTGCGGTCAGAGATGCGGCTGCCAGAGCTGCTCCCACCAGTAATGCAATTCTTTTTTTCATAGTCATTTCCTCCTTGACTTTATTATTTTCTCACTTCCAGATACTCCTGATATACCTGTGACCAGATATAGTTCTTCAGTTCCAGGAATTCCGGTGACATCTTGGTTTCCTGTGTTCTCGGATACGGAATATTGATATCCACGATCTCTTTGATCCGTCCCGGTCTTGCGCTCATGATGATAACCTTTTGAGCCAGAATGATTGCCTCATCCACATCGTGTGTGATGAAGAAACAGGTCTTCTTCTCCTGCTCCCAGGTTACCAGAAGCTCGGACTGAAGCTGGGTTCTGGTCTGTGCATCCAGTGCACCGAACGGCTCGTCCATCAGAAGTACTTCCGGATTAACCGCATAAGCTCTCGCGATTGCCACACGCTGTTTCATACCTCCGGACAGTTCCTTCGGATAGGAGTTCGCAAACTGCTCCAACTGAACCATCTTCAAGTATTTCATCGCTTCTGCGGTTGCCTGCTCTCCGGTCACACCTTTTAATTTCAGACCGAACTCAACGTTTTTGAGAACGGTAAGCCATGGGAACAGCGCATACTGCTGGAATACCACGCCGCGCTCCGGTCCCGGTCCTTCCACCGGTTTTCCGTCTACCAGCACCTGACCGGAAGTGGGCTCCAGAAGACCTGCAATGATATTCAGCAGAGTGGATTTGCCGCATCCGGAAGGTCCTACAACACAGATAAATTCATTTTCCTTAATTTCCAGATTCACGCCGTTCAATGCGATCATCTCGCCCTTGCGGGTGTTGTATTTCTTAACGACGTTATCAATCTTTACTTTTACATTGTCTCCTGCCATCCCGTTAACTTCCTTTCTAAGAATCGTACAATCTGTTCAAATGTCAAACCGATGATACCGATGATCAGAATCCCCATCAGTACAGTTGCCATATCATAATAGCCCTGTGCTTTCTGAATCATCATACCGAGTCCTTTCGAGGCACCGGTCAGTTCTGCTGCAACCAGCGTTGTCAGGGAAGTCGAAAGTCCCAGTCTTGCGCCAACCAGAATGAACGGAGTAGATGCCGGAATCACTACCTTGAAGAAAATATCTTTATCTGTAGCTCCCAGAACTCTTGCTGCCTTGATCAGAGTCACATCGACGTTGCAGACACCCTGATAGATCGTTACTACCAGTACCAGGAATGATGCGATAAAGATCACGATGATCTTTGCCTTCTCACCGACACCGGCTCCCGCAATAACCAGCGGAATATATGCTAACGGCGGAATGTTTCTCACAAACTGAATCCACGGTGCCACCAGATTACGAACCGGTGCGTACCAGCCCATCAGGAATGCAATCGGAATCGAAGCTACAAATCCGCAAAGGAAACCGACAATCACGCGGAACAGGCTGATGTAGATATGCGGCCAAAGCGTTCCGTCCTGAAGTTTGCTCACCAGTTTGCCGAAAACCTCCCACGGTTCTGCAAAGATGACGCCGCCGGCCTCTGTCGAAGCAATCACAATCCATAACAGGAATGCCGTGATTACCGAAAGCACCATCCATGCTTTCGCAGGAATCTGGCTCAGAAATGAAGTTTTTTTCTTGCTGCCCATTAAAATATCCTCCTCCCAGGTTTTGGTTTTTCTTACTGAAGTAAGTGTAACCCTTTTGCCCTGATTTGAGGAGGGGGATTTTTTATCATACCTTTTCTATCAATTCTTCGGCCTTCTTCTGAAACGAATAAAACATGTCAATATACTGATCTACAATCACACTGCAATATTTTTTTACAATAACACCATCATAATCGTGAGCGAGCTGATTTCTTACCTTCAGCATCTCCATCCACCGATCATCCGAAATGATCTCCGCTTTATACGATTCCCTTAACACCTCTCTTGGTGAGCCTGCCACGAATGAAACAATCGCGTAATACTGAACAAGAATATCCTTCATCACTTTCCATGCCAGATCGAACGTGATGCTGAACTTCGCACTCGTCCCGCTTAAAACAAAGGAATCAGACAGATCCCGCTGCTTCGCTTCTGAAAGAGAATCCAGTGACTTTTTGAATGACTCAAATCTTTTCATAAATTTTTCTTCCATATTGTCTGATATCCTCCATCAATAAATCATTCCCACATTCCTGCAGATTCAACAAATCAATTGTGTACAAAGTCGGTAAAGCTTCCACTTCCTCCAATAATGTATCAAAATCACTCACGCCCGAGACTGCAATATCAATATCACTGCGCTCCCGGCAGGTTCCTTTGGCTCTTGATCCGAACAGGATTACCTGAGAAGCGGAATGCTTTTTACAAAGCAATACAATCTGATCCAGAACTTCATTCACACGCATCTTTTATATCACACTCCCGCCAATCAAGAATTTACCTATGGCCAGCGCACATGCGCCCTGCGCTCCCGTATAACGATCCGCCTGAACATACTCTACCTGCAAGTCCATCTCATTTACAAAATAGTAATTCTTTTTAATCTCACCGGTCATAAACTCCTGAATCCTGTGGCTGCCAAACAGTGCATAATCCAGAACCACCAGGCGGGGATTCAGAAGATCCGCAATACTTCCGATCGATACTGCCATATACTGCAGAGCCGGAAGAATCGCTTCCATCAAATCTTCATCCCCCTGATCGATTGCTGCAGCAATTTCATGAACCTCAGGACTGACCGGGTCTTCACAATTGCATTTCAGATATCCGGCCCCCCCCCTTTCGATAAGTTCCGCTGCAATCCTGCGGATCTCACCCTCCCCGCAGATCGCCTGCAGACATCCTCGCTTCCCGCACTGACAGACCGGTCCCTGCGCATCCATGACGGTGTGACCGATATCGCCGATGCCATAGCTTCCTTTGCCAAAAGGATCACCATCTGACATAACACAGCAGGAGATACCCATCTGTGCAAAATAATAGAGATAAATTTCCGGACGTTCTTTCCGTTCAAACATATCCTGTCGAATCGCCCGGACGCGGACATGATTTTCCACACAGACCGGCATCTGCAAAAGTTTTTCCAGATTCCCGCATACGTTTTCATTATTCCAGTTCACATAACTCATGGAAGTGCGCACCAGCTTTCCCTGGTCCGGATCCACGATGCCGGGAGTTGCCCAGCCCGCACCAAGCAGTTTTGTACGGTCTCCTTTCCAAATCTGCAGAAGTTCTTCTGCCACATCCTTCGTATAGATCAGCATATTCTGATAGCTTTCTTTCTGAACCGACACTTTTTTCCGCATTTTTGCAAGGATTTTTCCTCTCAGATTTGTGATGCATACAAATATCCCCAGCGGATTCCACTCCATTCCCATCACAAACCCGGCGTTTTCCACAAAATCCACCGCAAAGGCTTTTCTTCCCATGATTCCTTCACTGCTCGGCAGCGGTACTTCTCTCAGGATTCCTGTTTCCAAAAGAGGACGTATCGTTGTGGTGACCGTCGGAAGGGTTACATCCAGCTGCCTGGCAATCTCATTGCGGGTAATGGGAGCCTGCTGATAAATCGTTCCAAGAATCGCTTCCAGATTATTTTTTCTAACTTTTATCAAATTTGAACCGGATTTTATATTCATATCTCTCTGATATCCTTTTTTAGCGACTATTGTTCTCTATTATACAGGAAATTTCAGAAAATGCAAAGCCTCGTCATGATCCTGGTTCTCATTTTATACTTTTGATATACTGCATCAGAAGACCCATCCGCATTCCCTGCCGTATTTTTTCCTGAACCTCCTTTTCGTGCCCCTGGGGACAGATATTTTTCACCTTTGCCCACACCATTTCATCCGTAGCTCTTCGATCGTAGTTAAACGGTACAACATCGCAGGTTCGCTGATACCACTTCATAAGCTGTATCTGCATTTTGGCGATCTGGGCAGCATATGACAGATCCTGAATCCGGTTGATTCGCTCTCCCGGATCTATATTCAAATCATAGAATTCGTCTTCCCCGCTGATCCGGCTGACATATTTATAATTGTGGTTTCGGATCATCGTTCCTTTGGCATGAGCCTCATCATCGGTCTGTGCCATCATCTTCGGCCAGTATACAAAATTTCGATTCGGTCCCTGCGGACCTCCGGCATGGTACTCATCACAATGCTGCTCTTCCGGAAGCCGTCCGCCTTCACAGCACACAAACGACCGGTGTTCCAACATACGGTTTCCCATGATCGGACGAAGACTCTTCCCGAACTGGGTTCGCTGCGACGTCACACCGGCATAATCCATTGCCGTGGCATAAAAATCTACCAGTTCCGCCATTGCATCAGTAACCCCCGGATCCAGAGCCTCGCCTTTCGGCGGCTTAATCAAAAGAGGAACTCTCGTCAGGCAATCTTCAAAACTGCTCTGCGCCTTTTCGGTCAAATTGTAATCCCCCGCAAAATCTCCATGATCACTGAAGAAAAAAATTGCACTGTCATCATAAATACCCGCTTCCCGAAGTCCCTGACAAAATCTCTGAAACTGTGCATCCACTTTAGCACACATTCCCAGATAAACCGTCCGAAGTTCTTCCCAGTCTTCTTCCGTATAGGCACCCATACTCTGATATTGCCGTATCATTTCCAGCATACGGGATTTTCCGTGACATTGCTCCGCAAGAATGCGCTCTTTCAATTTTGTCCGATTCACTGCGGAATAATAAGGTTCTTCCACCTGATAAGGCGTATGCGGAAATGTTAATCCCAGAAACAGACAAAGCGGTTGTTCCGTTGTCCTGTTTTTCACAAAATCAATGGCTGCATCCACAGCTTCATCATCACTGTTATAGTTTTTTCCAGCAGCATCCAGCCCCAGTTTTCCTTCAAAATGCGAATACAGATCTTTATCCCCTGATTTCTTATTTTCCACCGGATGGATCGGCCCCGGAGCCTTCGCAATATCTCCTCCATAAAAAATAGTATCTGCATTGGACTCTGCCCATCCCTTCATCTGCCCGGCAAACAGATCATTTCTGGCATTCATCCACACATAATATCCGGCTTTCCGCAGCTCGGAAAACAGATTTTCTTCTCCCGGATGCAGCAGATAGCTCATCGTACGATGACCATGCACATGGGGATACAGACCGGTAAAAAAGCTGCAGCGGCTAGGCACACACACAGGGTTCTGACAGAACGCATTCCGGAATGAAACAGCATCCTGTTCAGCAAAAGCATCCAGAAACGGCGTTGCCGCCGCCTGGATGCCCATGTGCCCCATCGTATCCCACCGCATCTCATCCGGATTAAAGATAATAATATGAGGTCTCTTTTTATTCATTGATTTCTACTTTCCCAATGCAGCAAACATACTGCGCTTATATTCTTCCACGCCTTCCTGATTGAACGGATTCACTCCCATCAGGGTTCCGGATACAGCGCATGCCATCATAAAGTAATAATACAGTTCACCGAAGGTTCGTTCGGAAATCTCCTCCACACCCAGTCGGATACACGGTACACCACCATTGGCATGTGCCTCCCAGGTTGCACCTTCCGCAGCTTTATTGATCCGGTCAAAATCCATGCCGTCCAGATAATCGAACCGGTCACCAAACTCCGGATCCGGCTCAATCACTGCCTCAGCTTTCGGATTCTTTACGGAGACAAAAGTCTCAATCAGATTCCGTCTTCCATCCTGCATATACTGACCGATGGAATGCAGATCTTCCGAATAAATTGCTGCAGCAGGGTAGATTCCCTTCTTTTCCTTACCTTCACTCTCACCAAAGAGCTGTACCCACCACTTTGCCATATAAGCATACTGCGGTTCAAAGGAAACCAGCATTTCAATGTCATATCCTTTTCCATACAGCAGATTTCTGGCAGACGCGTAACCAGTTGCCGGGTTCGTCACCGGATTCATCCGACAGTCATCCATCGCACTCTTCACTCCGTCAAGAAAAGCATCTGCATTCAGACCTGCCACCATAATCGGAAACAGACCTACCGGGGTAAATGCAGAATATCTGCCGCCTACCGGTATCGGGAACTGTAAAAACAGATATCCGTTTTCCTTCGCAATCTCCTCCAGACGGGATCCAAGAGTTCCGGTCACAATGATCCGTTTTGCCATCTCTTCTTTGGTATAACGCTCCTTCATCCACTGGCGCAGAATCCGGAAATGGCTTCCCGGCTCCAGAGTCTCAAAGTTTTTTGCAATTACATCAATATAAACACGCTTTCCCTCCATACGTTTCAGCGTATGGCTGATATAATAAGGCGACAGAGTATTCCCCAGATAAACAATCTCCGGACCTTCCCGATCCTGAAGTGCCTCAATCATGGCTCTTGCCGCCTGGTTGGATCCGCCCACTCCGACAATGACAAATACATCTGCATCCTTCCGAATTTCCTCCGCTTTTTGCCGCATCACATCCAGCTGAACCGCAGATGTTTCCAGCGTCCTCCACCCCAGAACCTGATCCTTGTCGTCTCTCTCAAGCAGTTCTCTGCAGATTGCCGCTGCCTGTTTCCGACGTACATCAAGCTCCTCCTCATTCAGGAACAAGTTCATCTTTGTCAAATCAAGACTTACACTCATCTGTACTTTCTCCCTTCTTTTCACTTATTTCATAACAGATCCTAGAATCTGGTATCCCAGGTACCGCACCATACATCTTCATCGTATTTTCCTTCAAAATCTGCCAGGCCGGCAATCCGGCGTACCGTCTCGTCAATAGTCGCCGGGCAGTTGTTATAAGCATTGATAAATCCCGGAACCCGTGACACATCAATCAGATGATTGGTATAATTAAAGGAAGTAAACACGGTCGGCACATCATGAATATACCACGGATAACAGCTGGACATCGGATCCGGCCACATCAGGCGCACCGAATTGGTCTGCGCAAAACCACTGATATCCGCAAAAATCATAATTGCATCATAACGGTTCTTTAAATCTGCAATCTTGCCCTTGGACATGGAGGATACCATCAACTCCGGCTCATAACCATAACGACGCAGGGTCTCCATAATATACCCGGTCGTTTTATCACTTCCCCCGGATTGAACACCCTGGCCGTAAATGCTCTTCTGACATCCCACATTTCCGGACAATACAAAAACTCCGATTTTACGGTATACTTCCGGGCGCAGCGGAAGCTGCCCTTTCGTATTCTTCACAAGGGTAACAGCTTTCGCCGCCGCCTTTCTGGCTACCGACATATGTTCCTCGCATCCAATGCAGGAAAGTGCTTCTTTTCCCGGGTGGAAACGGTTCTCTGCCTTCCTCTTGTGAAGGCCAATCGCTGCCTTACATGCCAGAATCCGATAGAGTGCATCCTGAAGCCGTTCTTCTGAAATCACTCCGGATTCAATACCGACTTTCATCGCCTCATAATCCTCCTCCATATCATTGATGCCCAGCACGATATCACAGCCACAGGCAATGCTCCACGGAACAGCTTCCAGACGGCTCATCCCGTAATACCCCATCATCTTCGTCTGATCCGTTACTATCAGGCCATTAAATCCAAGTTCACCTCGCAGCAGGCCATCTACCAGTTCTTTCGACAGACAGGCCGGCTGCATATCCTCATCCCTCAGCTGCGGATTCAGCTTTCTCTGATAAGACGGCAGGGTAAAATGTGCAACCATAATACTCAGTACACCGTTTGCTATGGAATTCCGATAGATTTTTCCAAACGTACGATCCCATTCGTCGCAACTCAGCCCATTATTGCCGATCGTCAGATGCTGGTCCCGTTCTTCCCATCCGTCGCCCGGAAAGTGCTTCAGGCAGGGCATGATACCATGCTCCATGCAGCCGCGATTGTACGCCTCCACACAGGCACTGACAAATTCTGCATCATTGCCGAATGCACGGGTATTGATCAGACTGTTCCTCCAGTTAAGCAAAATATCCCCCACCGGTCCGAAAGACCAGTTGTAACCCACTGCGGATCCCTCTTCTCCGATAATTCTACCCAATTCATAAGCAAATTCAGGATCTCTGGTGGCACGGATCTGTGCCCCGGATGCCACAAGGGTACCGCCGGGCAAAGCACCGTTGGGACCGGATTCAAAATTTCCCGCATACAGATATGGAACCTTTGACCGTTCCTGCAATTCAGCCATAATATCCTGCGCCTCTTCGTTGCCGAAAAGCTGCGCACGGAACGGGATACCTCCAAGCGGATAACGATCCAGAAAATCCACCAGTTCCTCACGGCACATACCCATGAGCGGATCAGCAAACAGCTGGCAGATTTTCTCATGCTTCGACATGGAAGCTGCCGTTTCCTCCACCCATCTTATACTTTCGTCGTCTAAATAAAATGGATTTGCCTTCAAATCAACCATATTGACTTCTCCTTATTCCGTTACTGCAACCTCGCAGGTATAAGAACGATTTCCCATCACATTCATTTTTTTGCCGGTCAGGGTTACTTCTTTCGTAAATGCAATCTCATGGGCACTGGTTCCAATCATCACATCCATCGCAGTCGGTTCAACGACAAATTCCATGTCTTCATTATAGTAGCCAAGCTGATTGGTGTGAAGCATGAATTCTATATTTTTTTCCTGCCCCGGTTCCAGACTGACTCTTACAAATCCTGCCAGCTGCTTGACCGGACGAACCACATGTGCCCGCTTCGTATGATAGTACAGCTGAACTACCTCGTCTCCGGAACGCTCTCCGGTATTCTTCACTTTGCAGGATACCACAATCGTTCCATCGGTCGGCACCTGATCCGATTCCAGTTCAAAATTGCTCAATGTAAAGTTGGTATAGCTGAGACCATGACCAAAACAAAACAATGGCCGATCCGACTGATCCACATAGCCCCCTGTAAAAACAGCCGAGCCCATATGGTCAATCTTAGAAGCATAGCCGCTTCCCATCCTATGATTGTATACAACCGGAGTCTGCCCGACGCTTCTCGGAATCGTCGTAGTCAGTTTTCCGCCCGGATTCCGGGTACCATCCAGAATATCCGCTACTACCAGACCTGCATACTGTCCGGGCATCCAAGCCTGGATCATGGCCGCTGTATGCTCACATGCCCACGGCAGAGCAAAAATACCAGGACCATAAGTAATCAGAACCACAGGCTTTCCCGTCGCTGTCACAGCTTCCAGAAGCTTCTGCTGTACTCCAGGAAGTTCCAGGCTGCTGCGGTCCTTGCCTTCTCCACCAGTTACATTGATCCAGCCGCAGTTTCCTCCGCAGGCCATAATTACGACATCGCTCGCCTCGGCAGCCTTCACAGCCTCTGCAATCCCTGACGTATCTTCATCGTTGATCCCGCAACCTTTTGCGTAAATGACTTTGAAACGCTCAGTCAGCACTTCCTTCAGGGTTTTTGCTCCCATTTTGCGCAGAACCTGATTCATATCACCCAGTTTTTTTCTGTCCTCAGCATTCAGTGCTTTTGATAATGCCGAAAACGGATCTACCGCTCCGCTCTCCTGCTTCTTCGCCTCATCGGCCATACCTCCGATACTGACTTCCTGCCCGTTTTCTGCTGCTGTCAGCATCTCCACATATGCCGGGAACGTATAACCGCTGACCGGATAGCGCAGGCTGTCTGCGTGGGGACCTACCACTGCGAGTCTGGTTTCTTTCTTCAGCGGCAGCACCCCTTCATTCTTCAGCAGAACAATAGACTCTGCAGCAATTTTCTCTGACAGAGCATTCTTTTCAGCATTGTTCATCGCCTCCAGAACCTTCTCCTCATCAATATACGGATGCTCAAACAACCCATACTCAAACTTCACTTTCAGTACCCGACGTACAGACTCATCAATCAGCTTTTCATCCAGCTGACCGGAACGCACGTACTTCGGGAGCTGACGGAAAGCATCTCCTACCGGAATCTCCGTATCCGTTCCTGCTTTCTTGGCAAGGAATCCTGCCTCCTCGTAAGTCGAAGCAGTCTTAAAATCTGTAAAGGTCTTTAAGATTCCGGCTCCGTCCGAAGTCAGAATTCCATCAAATTTCATGGTATCACGCAGCAGATCATGCGCAATCTTCCGGTTTGCTACCACACACATACCATCGATTTCCGCATAGTTTGCCATCACAGAACTGACATCCGCTTCCCGCATCGCTGCCTCAAACGGTGTTGCAAATACTTCATAAAGCTCCCGGTCTGTGATTCTGGTTGCCGCAGTATTCAGACCTCCCTGCGTCTCAGAATATCCCAGAAAATGTTTTGCAATGCAGGCAACACCATGTTCCTTGTCTCCCTGCATTCCTTTCACATAATGAATTCCCATCTGGCTGGTCAGATACGGATCTTCCCCGTATGTCTCATAAACACGCCCCCATCGATGGTCACGTACAATGTCAATCACCGGGCTCATTGCAGAATTAATGCCGACTGCCTTGGATTCCTGACCAATGACAGCGCTCATCTGCTCGGCCAGTTCCGGCTCCCAGGTACAGGCCACATTCATCTGGGACGGAAACAGGGTTCCTCCCATAGCAGGATAACCGCACAGATTTTCCGACTGCAGTGCGACCGGAATGCCAAGTCTCGTTTCTTCTACGAAATATTTCTGAAGAACATTGGAAAGCTTTGCAATCCGCATCGGATCCGCCAGTCCCATCGTCGAATACTGCGTCAGCCTGCCATGTCCATATGGAAACTTTTCCTTCAGTAGTTCCGTGGACGGCATACCGTCCGCAGCCAGATTCATGGGAAGGTCGCCGCAGAGCTGCGCAACCTTCTCTTCCAGAGTCATACGGGTCAACAAATCCTCCACTCGTTTTTCCACGGGCTGAGTACTGTCTTTATATAATTCCATGATTGTCTCCTCCAATATTTTTGCCTGTTCTAGTTTTCATCCGATGCCAATGCTGCTGCACGCTTTGCCACCAGTTCTTCTTCCATCTTAATTTCATCTTCTTTATTGATCGGATAGAAATACATACCGATCAATGAACAGATATAAGCAACAATCGGGACAATCGTCATCAGATACAGGATTGCATTCAGAGTTCCCGGTGCCTGCTGAGCCAGATCCTTATTATATCCGGTCATGGTCAGAATGTGACCAGCAAATGCTGCGGAGAACGCCTGACAGCATTTATTTACAAACGTAAATGTTGAAGACACGACAGCATTGCATGCAACACCTGTCTTAATCTCTGCATAATTTGCCGCATCCAGCACTGCTGAACGGCTCAGGGTATTCGTAAAGTTAAACATGAACAATGTTGCCAGTAATGCCACGGTACATACGACTGCCTGCTGCTTCGGAGCTGCAATCAACACGACAACTGTAAATACCAGGCATAATGCTTCTACAACCGCAATACTCATCCGCTTGCCGAGTTTCTTTACATAAGAACCAACAAAGAACAGCATCAGAATAGAGGCAATCGTTCCTACCCATCCAAACCATACCATCAGATCCGTTCTGCCGCCCAGATTATATTTAAAGAAATAAATACGCATGGAATTGGTAATCTGAGAGGCAAACATATCGGTACCATAAGCCAGCAGTACACACATCAGAGCGCGGTTTTTGAAAATTGCTTTCATGGATTCTGCAAAACTCAGTTTCTGTCCGCCGCTTGCTTTAGCTGCATTGGCATGATACTCATATACATCCAGATCTTTTACAGATCTTGCAGAAAGGATAAACAAAACCGTTGCTGCCACAGCATAAATCGTAATGACCTTGGTCCATGCAGCCGGGTTGTCCTGTCCACCGAATGCCTCAATCATCGGAAGTGCATAAGACTGAATAATCAGACCTGCAATCGCACCGCAGAACTGGAATACTGCCTGAATTTTGGTGCGTCTTGCTACATTGTTGGAAAGCATAATCGGCAGAGCCAGCTGTGGAATCTGCACACAGGTCCAGGTCAGGGAATAGAAAATATAGGAGATGTAGGCATATATCACCTTACCACCTGCACTGATATTCGGAGTCGTAAACATCAGAACGAAAGCGATTCCCAGAAACGGAGCACCGTATGTAATAAACGGACGATACTTGCCCATCTTCTTCGTGTTGGTCCGGTCAACAATCATTCCCATCAGCGGATCGGTAAACGCATCTACCAGACGCGCCACCATAAAAATCGTACCTGCTACTGCTGCACTGACACCGAGAATGTTGGTGTAGTAATACATGATGTATAATGCCACCATGTTGAAGATCAGGCAGTTCGCAATATTTCCCGTACTGAACAGCCAGATATCTTTCTCGGAACACTCTGTTTTTACATTGTTCTTGTTCATAGTCATTCAGACCTCCCTTAAATAGTATTTTGATATTTTCACGAACATACTTAATTAATTTAATTAAGTATATAACTATAATGTCATATTTGAGGTTAAATGTCTATATATTTTTGTGAACTTTTTACTGAAATTACACAAACGTTTGCGTAAGGCGCAAATAAGCCCGCCAAACGGCGAGCTTATTTCAGAATATTTATGCTTTCACGAATTACAGATTCTTATCAATCTCTTTATACCGTTCTGCCATCTCGTCCAGCGTAACCTTCTCCACAAGCGGAGCCTTACCGTAAGAACCGAACTTCACGATCAGAGTACCTACTACTTCTTTGGCGCCGCGCTCGATGCAGTCTACGATGGCTGCAACATCCTCATCCGGAATATTGCCGTACATAACCGTATCCATGATCGGCGGAAGGAATACACGCGGATCAAATGCTTCTTTCTTTGCCTCCAGAAGCTCATAGATGCCGCCGATAGAAGCGCTGTTTCTCTTCTCCGGGTACTTCGCGAAGAGTTCCTTCATATTACGGGTAACAGCCAGACGAATGTCGGTATCTACATTGATTTTATTGATACCTGCACCGATGGCTCCCTGCAGTTCCTCGATGGAAATACCGTAGGTGTTGGACAGTTTGCCGCCCAGACCATTGATCTCATCCACGATATATTTCGGCACAGTAGAAGAGCCGTGGGAAACCAGAGCACCGAAGATGCCCAGATGGTTCATGCACTCACGGATTGCAATCGCAATCTCTTTGCGAAGTTTCACATCTTTGCCCTTGGATGCGCCGTGCATGGTGCCATAGGAAATTGCCAGTGCATCCACGCCGGTCTTCTGGAAAAATTCTACTGCATCCAACGGATTGGTGTAAGTAGAGTTTGCAGAGAATACGTGATCCTCCACGCCTGCCAGTACGCCCAGCTCACCTTCTACGCTGACACCTCTTGCGTGTGCATATTTTACTACTTCACGGGTCAGTTCGATGTTCTCTTTGAACGGCAGGGAAGAACCATCAATCATAACGGAAGTATAACCACCCGCAATCGCTGCCTTACAGGAATCAAAATCTCTTCCGTGATCCAGATGGAGCACGATCGGAATCTCGGAATCCATGCCATATTTCTTTACTGCATCACCGATATTCTTGGCACCGATCTTTTTATCTTCCAGCGTTGCATTCATGAAATCGGTTCTGCCGCCCATGAAGCCGTTGGCCAGATCTGCACCCTGCAGAATAGCCGGGGAGCGGAACATCTCGTGTACTTCAATCACTGCCTTCGCCTGAGCCACGGCGTTTACATTGAAACCGCCCTGGCCATAACCATATTTCATACTTGCCTCCATCAGAGGCCGTAACGGAATTAAGCTCATTTTTTCTCTCCTTTTCTCTCGCCTGCAAGATTACTCTGGTCTTTCCAATGCTAATCTGTCAGACTTGCTACAAAATCCGTGAACGTCAGTGTGAGATCCGGATGGCTCTGAAGCAGGCTTACCGGGAATTCGGAAGTCGGCTCACCGTATCCGGCTCTGCGGACAACGGCACGATGCCAGTTGCGGAAGCAGCCCAGACGGATCTTTCTTGCATGTGCAATCTCATAAATGCCGATGGTCACACAGTAATGCGGCATATCCTCCAGAGCTCCGTTGAAGTCACCGATGGCATTGGCTGCACGGGTCTCCGGGCTGATCGCCAGTACGCGGGTCTTCTGCGCAAGGAATTCCTCATTCGTCAGAGAACCATCTGCTTCATTGAAGGCTACATGACCGTTGATGCCGATACCGCCGAACGCGATATCCACGCCGCCCAGCTTCTCGATCAGCTCCGGTACATAGGACGGACGATTCGGATCCGGGAATACACGCTGCTCTTCCGGCATAACCAGTTCCGGTTTGATCTTCGAATAAACGGTACGGTTCATAAACCCGCGGAAGCTTAACGGATGATCCATGGGAACCCACTGTCTGTCATCATCCAGATACTCGTCCATGTTGATGAACCACACATCCTTCAGGCTGATGTTTTTCTCATTCACCATATCTACAAAATACGGATACTGTCCTACCGGTCCCACCGGACAGATAAAGACCGTCTTCTCGCCCTTAGCGTTGTGAGCCTCGATCTCACTTACCATCTGCTCCGCCATTTCTTTAAATACTTCTGCATTGTCGTGTTTGCAGACCAGTCTGATCTTCGGAGCAGCCAGAAGCTGCTCCTTGTTATACCCATAATATTCGTGACTCATTACATTAACCTCCTGTCTGTAACCGCACCTTTATTTATGCATATGCGCCATACAGCCGCAATCCTCGTGACCCTTTCCGTCCGGTGTCTCCCCCTTCATCATCAGGTGGACAGCACCCAGCTTGAAGGTCTGAGGCAGAACCAGAATGTTCGGGTTCGGTCCGACAATCTTCTTCTTTGCATCTTCCAGCGCTTCCTCAACGGTTGCTCTGGTTTTCAGTCCCATACCTCTTGCATATCCAGGTTCCTGAGCGCCGCATACATAAATGGCCGCGGTATTCATTTCTGCAATATGTCCGCAGCTGATCATGGAGAAGCCGTGGAACGGATGGAATGCGTTGCAGTAGCGGTATTTGCGGATGTATTCTTCATTGGTTGCAAAGTACTCACCATAACGGTTCATATCCGGAAGCGTCTGCATCTGATCATGCTGGAACATCTCATACATCTCCCTGGTGTACGGCCACAGCTCATCATGGAAGTAACCGTTGCACAGGGAAGTGCAGATAATCACACAGTTGTCGCTCATAATTCTCTTATGACGAATGACCTGAGCGGAAATTGCCTGCATCAGCATGATCGGATTGGTTCCCATGCCTTCTCCGTAATGGAAGAACTGAGGCATACCGAAGATCATCACATCATATTTTTTCTCTGCCCACGGAACGTAGGTACGCTTGTCTGCCATAATCCAGGAATGCGGCTGCATCACAGCTGCATAACCGCTGTTGATCTCGATCTGGCGGGACTTGGTATCCAGCACCGCATCACAGCAGAAGAATTTCTTCCCCATGCATTTCTCCATATGCTGACCAATCTCGTCAAATTTGGTTCTCATCAGAGACTTGCCGCTTACCGGAGTAAAGTCCGCACGATGCATCACTTCCGGAACATGGTGAGAAGCGATGGAACGCCAGTGGGTAATACCGGTTGCACAGTGCTTGTAGCCGCCTGAATATCCGCCATACGGGTTGCCCTGGGTATGTCCGATCAGAATAGCCACGTCGGAATCATATACATATTTGTTCATCAGAACCGGATCACCGCGATCCGTGGTTCCCAGATCTACCAGATGATCATAATCTTCGCTGTCGTGGTTGATGATCTGGTGTGTATACCAGAACTCATTGAACAGTTCATCGCCCAGAACACCGCGGATTTCTTTCTCCGTGTTCTTTCTGTGCAGGCCGTTGGAGCAGATCAAAAGAATATCCTTCTTTTCAACACCTACAGAATACAGCTCATTCAGGATCAGACGAATGGAAATCTTTCTGTGGGAAGTCGGCTGCTCACCGCCTTTTACACGGTCCGGGAAAATAATGGTCACCTTGGAGCCTTTGTGAGCCAGCTCAGTTAACGGCGGCATGCCCATTGGGTTACGGATGGATTCCAGTGTTTTCTCAACCAGCTGATCTTCCGGAATATAAGGCGGATCCGGTACCGTCTCGCCCGGGATGAAGATGTCTGCGGTATCCGGCAGTTTTACATTGACAGTTCCCTGTCCATACTCTAATGCTACGTTCATATCTGTTCTCCTTTTATGATTGATTGCGTTTTTATTTACCAAGATAAGTACGGATAATTTCCAGATACTCTTCCGGATAGAATCCGATCTCTCCCTGGAACCGGGTTAATGCGATCAGGCCGCCGTCAATAACCGGGATGGATGCCAGCATCTCGGCATTGTCTACCTTCAGGCCGCCGCCATAAACCACATCCAGACCGCCGGTCACTTCCTTGATGTAAGAGCCGATTTTGGTAATATACTCGGCATCCGGCGGAATCTTGCCCGGTCCGATCGCCCAGATCGGCTCATATGCGATGGTAACTTTGGAAGTATCTACACCTTCCAGTCCGGTCTCCAGCTGCTCTCTCAGCACTTCCTGCCAGCGCGGCTGTTCTTCGGAAGATTCGCCGATGCAGTACAGCACACTTAAACCGGCCTGAATCGCCTGACGGATCTCTCTGTTCAGCAGACGGTTCACCGCTTTCGTATCATTCACTCCTGCTTCTGCCAGAATCCCGGCCTTATCCTTGCGCTCTTCGCAGTGACCGATAATGGTTGTGGTACATCCGATCGCTTTTACTGCATTGGCTGTGCGGTTGGTCGTAAATGCACCGAAGTTGCCTCCCACAGCCGTATCCTCACGATACACGCTCTGGCATCCCACCTGCACCGGGCTGTTCTCACACAGAGCATTCACTGCCGGAATCAGATGTGCCTCCGGGAAATACATGGCAAACTCCACGTCATCTCCCTCATACTTTTTCAGAGCTTCCTGCGTATTGGATACAATGCAGCTGCCCCACTCGCGGATCGGAGCGATGGAATTCACACCGCCTTCCGCCTTCGGAATGTCGAATCGTTTCAGATTCAGAAAAATGTGTTTCATAACTTTCTCATCCCTTTCTTTTCTTATGATTTACTTTTCCAGTTTTTTTCTCTCGTCATGGAAATCGATAAACTCTCTCAGCTCCGGTCCGATCAGAGGCCTGCACCAGTCGACAAACTCCTGTGTCACATCATTGCCGCGCGCATTGATATAGCTGTCCGGAATAATCCGCTCATACAGCATCACTTCTTCAATCGGAATCCGCTCAACATGGATATGATAGCTTCCGTCCTCCGTATTGTCACGGATAAAGCCAACCATCACTCCGCCGACACCTTCCATAGCTGCTTTCAATGCTTCCCGTCCTGCGAGCACTGCTTCGTCTCGATCCACCGGCGACTGCCACGCAATAGAAGCACGACCGCAAATACCCGGTTTCTCACTTCTTGCCTTAATTCCCAGCTTCTGAATCACCAGATTTGCCAGATGGGAGCTGACATCTCCATAGTAGGTTGCACGTCCGGATTTAAAAATCGGCGGAACAATTGGCTCTCCGTCCGGTCCTTTCAGGCCTTCGCTGGCTACCACTACAACGCCGCCTTTTTCCTCATACAGCTTCTTTACATCTTCCAGAAACTCTTCTTCATTGAACACACGCTCCGGAAGATAAATCAAATGCGGAGCATCACCCGGATTCCTTCTTGCCAGTGCGGAAGCCGCTGTGATCCATCCGGCATTCCGGCCCATGGCCTCAATGACACAGACATGGATCGGAAGAGATTTCACGTCCACGCCTACCTCAGCCGTGGTAGCCGCGATATAACGTGCTGCACTGCCGTATCCCGGTGTATGATCCGTGATGGCTATATCATTGTCAATGGTCTTCGGAATACCGACCACTGTCACACCGGAATTCTTACATGCCGCATAGATTTTGCCGCAGGTATCCATAGTTCCGTTGCCGCCGTTTGCCAGCACGTATTTGATGTTGTATTTTGCAAAAATCGCCGGCATCGCGTCATAGTCCTCCTGCTCCAGCGCATATCTGGAAGAACCAATTGCCGTCGCCGGTGTCTCAAGCAGCAGCTTCAGCCGCTCCTCCGAAAACTGCAGAAGATCCAGAAAATCCTCCTTCAGGATTCCTTCACTGCCGCCCATGGCTGCATACACCTTTTCCACCCCTGCTGCCTTTGCCTCTTCAATCACTCCGTACAGAGAAGCATTGATAACCGCTGTCGGGCCGCCGCCGTGTACTACAAGAACATTTCCTTTCATGATCTCATCCTCTCCTGTCTGATAAACTCTACCCGGCAGCAGCGTCTTCCACGCCATACTGCCTCTGATGGAATAAGAATAACATAAACCACATGCAATTTGTGCAAATTTTACTCAAACGTTTGGGTGATTATGGTATACTGTTTTTCAGAATATACGATATAATAAAATCAGCAGATAGACGATCGAATATCATTTTACGGAGGTATCTATGACCCTGAAAGAAATTGCCCGGGAGGCCGGAGTCTCCATCTCAACGGTTTCTCGGGTCGTGAACAAAAACGCACCCGGTGCCGCCAGTAAGGAAGTACAGGACAGGATCTGGGAGATCGTCCGCCGTACCGGCTACATTCCGAATTCTACCGCGCAGACACTGAAGCTGGGAAACGACAGTCCACAGACCGCATCCCGCTCCATCGCCTGCATGTTTGCGCGTACAACAGACACTGTTACCGATCTGTTCTTTACCTCTTTGGCACGGAGCATCGAACAGGAAGCTTTTAAGCGGAACTATGTCCTGAAGTACTCATTTTCTTCCTTTGATGCCACACATCCCAACACATTTCGTCTGATCACAGACAACCATGTGGACGGAGTCGTGATCCTCGGAAGGTGCGACAAACCATTGCTCAAGATGATGAAACAGTATTTCAACTATGTTGCTTATACCGGCCTGAATAATCTGGATGCCAAATACGACCAGATTATCTGTGACGGACGCAAAGCCGCCATGGCCGC
>JALFHZ010000004.1 GCA_022776445.1 Lachnospiraceae bacterium | reverse complement strand
TACGTTTTTCTTAATCATACCAATTTAATCCTTTTAAATCAAGAGAAAATATGCTAAGATAATGTGGATAATGAGCAATGAGACAGGTGAGGCACTATGAGAGAAAGAATTAACCGCCTGGCGAAGGGGATGATCGATGCGGAGGCACCGGTTCTTCTCGTCCGGCCGCAGTCCATTGAGGAAGCGGTTCAGGCCGGCGAACTGACAGGAAAAGAATTATATGTTGCAGATAAGGACGGCCGTTTCGTGAAGGGGCTGATCTATTCTTCCAATATTCGCGTGCATATCCGCAGCAATGCATTTGGAGGCAACCGCAATCACATCGGTTATGAGGTGGACAGTACACATCTCACGAAGGGCGATGTCATTACGGGGGCTTTTTATCTTGTCACAAACGGCGGAGAGAAGAAGATTCCGTATTCTTTTTCCGTGGAGCTTGGGATTTCCGGGAGGACACTGGAAGCGCTGAAGACGCCGTCGGATTTTGCGGACATTGCGAGGAAGGATTCTGACATGGCGCTGCGCCTGTTTGAATATCAGGATTTTGCGGAAGCACCGTTTATGCAGGACATTCATATCCGCACGCTGTACGATGGACTGAAGGGGCATACGAACCGTCAGAATCTGCTGGAGGAGTTTCTGGTGGCGCTTGGCGTCAAGAAGCCGGTCAGCCTGGAGACAGACTGCGGCACGCGGCACTACGAAGGCGTGACCTGCCTGTCACAGGACAGTCTGGAAGTACATGCGGGCACCTGGGGATATGTGAAGTTCGAGGTATCGTCAGACGGGGAATTTCTGGAGCTGCCGAAGCGCACCTTTACTTCCGCGGATTTTAAAGACGGCATCTGTCAGGTTCCGTTTCTGATCAATCCGGCTCATCTTCACCGGGGAAGAAATCTGGGGTGTCTGAAGCTTACTGACATAAGAGCGTCTCTGGAAGTGCGTGTGGAAGTTCAGGCGTCTGAGGAAGAGCTTGCCGCTGTGCGGGAAAAGAGCCAGGCGGAGTTGGGGCGTTATCTGGAGCTTCGCCTGGAGTACGAACTGGGATTGTATGAAGAACGTCTTCTGATCAATCAGATGAAGCAGGAGCTGGAGCACCTGCGCAGAAAGCAGGAGGATATCTCCAGCGCTATTTTGATGGCGGAGCTGTATCTGCTGGAAGGGGAGAAGGAGCGTGCATCCGCTTATCTGGAGGAGTGCAGGAAAGATGTGATGCAGCAGCGGCTGGAACAGAAGGAGTGGTACTGCTTTTACCAGTATCTCCAGTATCAGCTGACCGGAAAGGAAAGCTACAGGGAGAATCTGATCCGTCTGATTCAGAAGATTCTTTATGAGGAAAAGGGGCATGGACGCCTGTTCCTGCTTCTGATGAAGCTGAATGCTTCCATGCGGGACAAGCCTCTGGAATTGCTGGAACAGATGGAGGCGCAGTTTGAGGACGGATGCCGCAGCCCGTTTCTGTATGCGGAAGCGCTGAAAATTTATGAGGCCAACCCGCAGCTTCTGAAGAATATGGGGAATTTTGCGCTTCAGGTCATGATCTTTGCCTCCAGAAGAGATCTTCTGGGCAGAGAACTGGCGATCCGGGCGGCGGAACTGGCAGGTACGGACAGGCATTTTCGGCGTCTGTACTGCCGGCTGCTGACCGGTCTCTATGAGAAGTATCCGGAGAAACCGTTTCTGAGTGCGGTGTGCAGCATGCTGATCCGGGGCGATTGCCGTGACAGTGCATATTTTCCCTGGTATGAGAAAGCGCTGAAGGAAGGCATCAGTCTGACCAGACTGTATGAGTATTTTCTGTATGCGCTTCCGAAGGAGTATCCGTACCTGCTTCCGAAGGAAATCCTTCTGTATTTTTCCTATGAGAAGAGCATGGATGATTACAGCCGCTCCGTGCTGTATATGAATATTATCCGGTATATGAGCCCGGAGAATTCGCTGTATCGACAGTATGAGCGTGAGATCGAACCGTTTACGATGGAACAGCTGTTAAAGTCCAGAGTCAATCGGCGTCTGGTGGTGCTGTATGAACACATGATTTATAAGGAAATGATTGATGAGCAGGTTGCCAGAGTTCTGCCTGCCATCCTGAAATCCTACCGGGTGCGGATTGCCAATCCGAATATCCGGTACGTCATCGTGTGCTATGAAGAACTGGAAGCAGAGGATGCGTTCCCGGTTCGTGATGGTACCGCGTATGTACCGCTGTTTTTGGAGCACACAGTGCTTCTGTTCCAGGATGCGTATGGCAATCGCTATGCCAATATTCCGCACCATAAACTGCCTGCGATGGATACGGCTGCGGAGCGGATCCGGGAGCTGGAAGAGCAGTGCTATGAAATATTCCCGGATCATCCGATGCTGCGTCTGCAGAAATGCGGAGAGATCGTGGAACGCGGAATCACCGGTACGGAAGATGTGATGATTCTGAAACGGAATACCGCAGATTTGAAGCTTCGGACACTTTATCGCAAACGAATGCTGTCACAGATGCTTGCCTGGTATCAGGCACGGATGGAGGAAGCTTCGGATGCGCCGGTGGGGGATGTGGATTTTCTGAGAGAACTGGATCTGGAGCGGCTGAGCCGCAGGGAGCGGGCCGCAGTCTGTGAGATGATGATTCGTCAGGACTGTATCCGGGATGCCTGTGCTCTGGTTCGTACCTATGGCTGTGAGGATATCCGGAGCAGGAGTATTTTCCGTATGTGCACCCGGATGGTGCTGGAACAGATGTTTGACGAGGATGATATGCTTTTGAATCTTGCCTGCAGGATGTTTTCAGAAGGACTTTATGATGAGGTGCTGCTGGATTACCTGTGCGAGCATTTTAACGGCTCGACCAGGCAGATGTATCGGATTCTGAACCAGAGTGTCCATGACCGGACGCAGACTTATGACATGCCGGAGCGTCTTCTGGCGCAGATGATGTTTACCGGGGAGACGGATTATCTGGATCAGGTGTTTGACTGGTATGCAGCAGGCAAGAAGACCAGTGACACGATTGTGCGGGCCTATTTTACCATGAAGTCGGCGGATTATTTTTTGAAAGACCGGCCGACCGGGGAGCAGGTGTTTGCGTATCTGGAGCGGGCCGTGCATGGGATGGAGGATAAGAGCCGGATTCCGACGATTTATCTGCTGGCACTGACCCGGTATTATTCCACGCTTCCGAGTCTGGATGGGGAGCGGAGGACATTCTGTGAACTGATGGTGCAGATCCTTTTGGAAGAAGGAAAACTGTTTGCTTACTTCCATGATCTGGGCCGTCTGATTCCAATGCCGGATTCGATCATGGAGCATGTGATTCTGGAATACCGGGGAGGGCGGGATGCCCGTCCGGAGCTTCAGGTTCGGATTCTTCCGGATGAGGAGAACTATTATACCGATGAGATTCGGAAGGTTTATCCCGGTATTTTCGTGCGGCAGAAGGTGTTGTTTGAGGGAGAGATCCTGGAATATCGGATTTATGAGAACCGTGATGGGGAGCGGTGTTTGGCGGCAGAGGGAAGCTTAAGCTGCGATGCAGACAGGAAGATTCAACCCGGAAGCCGCTTTACGGCGCTGAATGAGATGGGACTGTGCCTGTCCCTGAATGAAGAGAGCACATTGAAAGAGAAAATGAAGAAGTATTTGACTGACAGTGCTGTGATGGAGAAGCTGTTCCCTCTGATCTAGCCGGTTGGTCGGCTTAGGATGAGGGGCATCAGGATGGAAGAACTGGTAGTCGGGATTGATCTGTGTGATGCGTATACGCAGATCAACTGCCTGGATGAAGAGAAAACGTGGACATTTCCCACAGTAATCTGCAAAAACAAAAATTCAGATGAATGGTATGTCGGTGAAGAAGCGTATGCGCATACACTTCTTGGCGACGGGATTATTGTAGATAAATTGGTAAAACTGGTATTGAAGGATGGGACGGCGACGCTTGGTGAGGTTCGTTATGAGGGCAGGGATCTGCTGAGACGGTATCTGGAGCGTGTGCTGCAGTTCCCGGAGCAGGAGTACGGCAGATTTCAGGTGCAGCAGCTTGTGATTGCGGTGCCGAAGCTGGATGCACGGCTTCTGGATATTCTTTATGCCTGTACCGCTGAGCTTGGACTGGAGCGGGAGCATGTCCATGTGATCAGTCATGCGGAGAGCTTCACTTACTATATTCTGAGTCAGAAGAAGGAGATCTGGAGCAATGCGGTAGGGCTGTTTGACCTTTCGGAGGAGAGGCTGCGCTATTATGAACTGAAAGTGCAGCGCGGTATGAAAAAGACGACTGTGCTGACGGAATATGAGGAACTGGAGGAAGCCTTTAATCTGGATATTCTGAATTCCGCTTCCGGTGCGAAGCTGGCAGACCGGATTCTGTGCTCCTGCGGGGAACGTCTGATGCAGCGGAAGCTGTATTCGGCCGTATTCATGACCGGAAAGGGTTTTTTAAAACGGGACTGGGCGGAAGATTTTATGAAGCTTCTGTGTACGAAACGCCGTGTCTATATGGAGACGGCACTGTTTGCCAGGGGGGCTGCCTATCGTGCGATGGATTTTCTGCATGAGAAGACTTCCTATCCGTATACCTGTATCTGCGAGGGCAGGCTGAAGTCAACGATATCCATGAATGTACTGCATAAAGGACAGGAGACGCCGGTTGTGGTAGCGGCAGCCGGAGACAACTGGTATGAACGTGTGGCGACGATCGATGTGATTCCGGATCAGCAGAATACGGTGGATTTTATTGTGACTCCTCTGGATGCCAAACAGAAAAAGAACGTATCGATCCCGCTGGAGGGATTTCCGAAGCGGCCGGAGCGTACAACCCGCGTACAGATTCAGATTTCATTTCTGGACGAGCGTACGATGGACGTAAAGTTAAAGGATCAGGGATTCGGGGAACTGTTCCCGTCTTCCGGAGTAGAAATCAGACAAGAGGTTATGGTATGAGTTTATTGCTGTGCAGACAGGAACATGTCAGTCATCCGTATTTTATGGAAAGCCTGGGAATTCATTTGTATTCTTCTCAGGAGATTGCCTACGTGATTTATCATTATCCATTGCTGGTTCTGGATGGTTTCGTGGGAGATGGGCTTTTTGCGTTTATGCGTGAGGAACTGGATCAGGGTTTTCTGGCTCTGAAACTGGAGCGCTGGCTGAAAAGCGGTGAGCGTGTGGATGATGTGCTGGTTCTGCTTCTCCAGGAGATCGGATACTGTACGCAGAGTGAAGTCACACAGTTTCGTCAGCTGATGGAAGATTTGCGGAAAAAGCATGCGGCAGAGCTGAAGAAAATGAAGGCAGATGAGCTGTTTTCCATGCGTCAGTATGGGCGTGCCGTGGAACTTTACGAAGAACTTCTGATGGTTCCGGCTGACACTTATGTGAATGATGAGTTCCGGGGCAGAGTCTGGAATAATCTCGGTTCCTGCTATGCACGGATGTTTCAGCTGGAGAAGGCTTTTGATGCATATGAGAAAGCATACAACCGGATCGGACAGATTCAGATTCTGGAGCAGCTTTATGAACTGTCTCAGATTGACAGCCGTCTGAAGCTGGGAGACCGTCTGACAGCGCTGGTGACGGAAGAGCGGAAGGCGGAATGGGATGAAAAGATGAAACAGGCGCGGGAGAAGGCAGCGGAGTCGGAGCAGCTGAGGGAGCTGGAGCAGCTGTTTCGGAAGGATCCGATCAAACGGCAGGCGGGAGAAGCGGAGCTTCTGCGCAAATGGAAACAGGAATATCGGAGTATGGTATAAAAAGTGAAAATAATGATTGACAAATGAAAAATCATCCGCTATAATATGATTCGTCGGTTCGGTACGGCGTACGGAATCGATGGTTCGCAGAAGTGGCGGAATTGGCAGACGCGCACGGTTCAGGTCCGTGTGGTAGCAATACCTTGTGGGTTCGACTCCCATCTTCTGCACGAGAGTGAGGAACAGAAGTTCCTCACTTTTCTTTTTATCTGCGAAATTTAACGGATTTTTGCAATTTTCACGTTAAAATAAGAATTTAAAAATATTAGAAAAATTTTGAAATAATTGTTGACAAATGGAAAATGATTCGTTATAATGTGTTTGTTGGTTCGGTAAGGAAACTTACAGAGGCGACGGTTCGCAGTAGTGGCGGAATTGGCAGACGCGCACGGTTCAGGTCCGTGTGGTAGCAATACCTTGTGGGTTCGACTCCCATCTTCTGCATAGCAAAGGCCTGGTATTTACTGGGCCTTTTTCATTTTCCTGCATTTCATGCTGCACGAACTCTGAATGGAAGTATGACAGGAAGAAAACAATTCCATAAAACCTGAAATCCTACTGGTAATACGTTTATAAATAGTATATAATAGCAGATACGAGTTTAAAAACGAGACAGATAAAATGGAAGAGTATGGAGGAAATCATGCTGACATTAGAAAACGTGTCTTTTGAGGTACAGGCTGAAAAGGGCAATAAAGAGATCATACGCAATATGAATCTGACAATTGACGATCATAAGTTTGTGGTTATTACCGGGCCGAATGGAGGCGGCAAGTCTACTTTGGCAAAACTGATTGCAGGTATTGAGAAACCCACATCCGGACGGATCTGTTTTCATGGAGAGGATATTACGGAGAAGAGCATTACGGAACGTGCCAAGATGGGGATCAGCTATGCGTTTCTGCAGCCGGTTCGTTTTATGGGGATCCAGGTTCTGGATCTGATCCGGCTGGCGGCGAAAAAGCAGCTGACTGCGGCAGATGCATGCAAGTATCTGGCAGAGGTGGGGCTTTGTGCCAAAGATTATATCAATCGTGAAGTGAATGCAAGTCTTTCCGGAGGCGAGCTGAAGCGAATCGAGATTGCAACGGTTCTGGCAAGAGGTACCGTGATGTCTGTATTTGATGAGCCGGAGGCAGGCATCGACCTCTGGAGTTTTCAGAACCTGATTCAGGTGTTTGAGCGTATGCGTGAGAAGACGGATGGTTCGATTCTGATTATTTCGCATCAGGAACGTATTTTGAATATCGCGGATGAGATCGTGGTGATTGCAGAAGGCAGAATCCAGAATCAGGGGCCGAAGGATGAGGTCCTTCCGGGGCTTCTTGGTACAGCTTCGGCAGTGGATGCATGCAGTATGTTTAATCTGGGAGGAAAGCAGGGATGATTGACGGAATTCAGAAGCGTTTATTAGAGGAAGTTGCGGACCTTCATGAGGTGCCGCAGGGCGCATATAATATCCGCGCCAACGGTCAGATGGCAGGAAGACATACGACAGAGCATATCGATATTGTGAGCAAGGAGAACGGTTCCGGTATCGATATCCGGATCAAGCCGGGTACAAAGCATGAGAGCGTGCATATTCCGGTCGTTTTAAGTCAGAGCGGTCTGACGGAGATGGTTTATAATGATTTTTATATCGGAGAAGACTGTGATGTGGTGATTGTGGCCGGCTGCGGTATTCACAACAGCGGTGACAAGGATTCCAGACATGACGGCATCCATCGGTTTTTTGTCGGAAAGAATGCGAAGGTCAAATATGTGGAGAAGCATTACGGTTCCGGCGACGGCAACGGCAAGCGGGTGATGAATCCGGGAACCGAGGTCTATATGGAAGAGGGAAGCTCCATGGAGATGGAAATGGTTCAGATCAAGGGCGTGGATTCCACGCATCGCTCTACAACGGCAGAACTGGCAGCCGGAGCGAAGCTGGTAGTTCGGGAACGTCTTCTGACCCATGGAAGTCAGCAGGCATACAGCGATTATGTGGTGAAGCTGAACGGTGAGGATTCCAGCGCGGATGTGGTTTCCCGTTCTGTCGCAAAGGATGATTCTTTTCAGAAGTTTGATTCTCAGATTGTGGGTAATGCAAAATGCAGCGGACACACGGAATGCGATGCAATTATCATGGGCAGCGCGCGGATTCAGGCGGTTCCGCAGCTGGAAGCGAATAATATTGACGCGGCGCTGATTCATGAGGCTGCAATCGGCAAGATTGCCGGAGAGCAGATCATCAAGCTGATGACACTCGGACTGACAGAAGAGGAAGCGGAGGCACAGATTGTCAACGGTTTCCTGAAATAGTGCTCAATGATAGATTTTTAAGAAAATGGTATAATAAATTCAGAAAACATGATATAATGAATGCATCGGCGTGAGCCATGCAAGAGTCACAGAAGGGTTTGCAAGGTATCTGCGGAGAAAGCAAAACGTTCTGTGGCTTTTTTTCGTTATAAAACATTCCGTTGGAAGCTGTCTTGCAGAAAGGAGTCCGTGTATGAATATCCGAGAGACGAGAGAAGCGTGGGAAGCCCAGTATCTGAGCCCATATGCGGCTCTGAGCAGCCGGACACAGGGACGTGATGTTCCGGAGACATTGTGTGATATCCGTCCGGAATATCAGAGAGACCGGGATCGGATTCTGCACTGCAAGGCCTTTCGCAGGCTGAAACACAAGACACAGGTATTTCTTGCTCCGGAGGGCGATCATTACCGGACACGGCTGACGCATACTCTGGAGGTGGCGCAGATTGCCAGAACCATTGCCCGCTCTCTGCGGCTCAATGAAGATCTGACGGAGGCAATTGCGCTGGGACATGATCTGGGTCACACACCGTTCGGGCATTCCGGCGAGTTTATTCTGAATCAGATCTGTCCGGATGGATTTTCTCATTATAAGCAGAGCGTACGTGTGGTGGAAGTGCTGGAGAAGAACGGAAAGGGTCTGAATCTGACAAAGGAAGTGCGGGACGGGATCATGAACCACCGTACCAGCGGTAATCCGTCCACGCTGGAAGGCAGAGTGGTGCGTCTGTCAGATAAGATTGCCTATATCAATCACGATATTGATGATGCGATTCGCGCAAAGATTTTTCGGGAAGAGGAGATTCCTGAGTGTTATACATCCGTTCTCGGGCACAGTGTGCGGGAACGTCTGAACACCATGATTCATGACATTATTCTGCATAGTATGGATCAGCCCGCGATCCTGATGTCACCCGGCATGGAGGAGACGATGAGAGAGCTTCGGCTGTGGCTGTTTGAACACGTGTACCAGAATGACATTCCCAAGGCAGAGGAGGGGAAGGCGCAGCGGATGATCGTTTCACTGTACCAGTATTACATGGAACATGTGACGGAGCTTCCGGAGGAGTATCGGCAGATGATGGAGCAGAGAGGGGAAAAGCAGGAACGCGTGGTCTGTGATTATATTGCCGGTATGAGCGACAGCTATGCGATTGACAGGTTTGTGGAATTGTTTGTGCCGAAAGGATGGAAGATCTGACGGACGAAGATGACAGGTTGATTGGAAGGAAAAATTCATGTATTATCCGGAAGAGATTATAGAAGAAGTAAGAATGAGGAATGACATCGTAGATGTGATTTCGGGTTATGTGAAGCTGCAGAAGAAGGGCAGCAACTATTTCGGCCTCTGTCCGTTTCACAATGAGAAATCACCATCCTTTTCCGTTTCGCCGCAGAAGCAGATGTATTACTGCTTCGGGTGCGGAGCGGGCGGCAATGTGATTACATTTGCGATGGAATATGAGAACTATACCTTTTCGGAAGCAGTGAAGATGCTGGCAGACCGTGCCGGGATCAAGCTTCCGGAAGTGGAATATTCGAAGGAAGAACGGGCAAAGGCCGATAAGCGCTCCACACTGCTGGAGATCAACAAGCTTGCGGCCAATTATTTTTACTATCAGCTGCATCAGCCGCAGGGGAAGATCGGGTATGATTATTTTAAACGGCGTGCACTGAGTGATGATATCATACGCAGGTTCGGACTCGGATTTGCCAACAAGACCAGCAGCGACCTGTACCATTATCTGCGGTCAAAGGGATATCAGGATGATATTCTGCGGGATTCCGGGCTGGTGACGATAGAAGAACGCGGAACGTATGATAAGTTCTGGAACCGTGTCATGTTTCCGATTATGGATGTGAACAATCGTGTCATCGGATTTGGCGGACGTGTGATGGGAGATGGGGAGCCGAAGTATCTGAACTCTCCGGAAACCATGGTATTTGACAAAAGCCGCAGCCTGTATGGTCTGAATTATGCGCGGACGAGCCGGGAGAAGTACATGCTTGCCTGTGAGGGATATATGGATGTGATTGCGATGCATCAGGCGGGATTCACGAACGCGGTGGCATCGCTGGGAACCGCGTTTACCACGCAGCATGCGATGCTTCTGAAACGGTATACCGATCAGGTGATTCTGACTTATGACAGTGATGGAGCGGGGGTGAAAGCGGCGCTGCGTGCGATTCCGATTCTGAAGGAGGTCGGGATCTCGACGAAGGTGCTGAACTTAAAACCGTACAAGGATCCGGATGAATTTATCAAAAATCTGGGAGCTGATGCGTTCCGCGAGCGGATCAGTCAGGCGAAGAACAGTTTCCTGTTTGAAATCAATGTGCTGAAACGGGATTTTGCACTGGATGATCCGGAACAGAAGACAAAGTTTTACAATGCGGTTGCGAGGAAACTGCTGGAGTTTTCCGAGGCTTTGGAGCGGGATAATTATACTCAGGCCGTAGCGAGGGAACATTATATTCCATATGAGGATCTGCGGCGCCTGGTCAACCGCCTGGGCAGTCAGCTGAGCGGTATGCAGCCAAAGCCGTCTTCCGGTTCTTACGAGAAGCGGGAAAAAAAGAAAAAAACAGAGAAGGAAGATGGAATCCGGCAGTCTCAGCGGCTGCTGCTGACCTGGCTGATTGAACGCCCGCAGCTGTTTGAGAAGATTGAAGGCATTGTCGGACCGGATGATTTTATAGAGCCGCTGTATCATCAGGTGGCGAAAATGGTGTTTGAAGACCACGCGCAGGGAAATCTGAATCCTGCCCGTATTCTGAATCATTTTATCAATGATGAAGAACAATATAAGGAGGTGGCAGCGCTGTTTAACGCCAGCCTGAAAGAATCTCTGAACAACGAAGAGCAGCAGAAGGCTTTTTCGGAGACGGTACTGCGTGTCCGGAAGAACAGCTTGGATTATGCCAGCAGGAATGCGGCGGATATTGCTGAACTGCAGAAGATTATCAGGGAACAGGCCGCACTGAAAACGCTTCATGTTACGATTGATTAGCACAGATGGATTATTTGCGAAGGGCGGGTATGGATATGGAAGAACGGATACAGACATTTGAAGAGAAGCTGACTTTGCTGTTGGAGGAAGCGAAGAAGAAGAAGAACGTACTGGAGAACCGGGAGATTCTGGATTTCTTTCGGGGAGAGATTCTGGATCCGGACAAACTGGATCGCATTTATGATTTTTTGGACAGCAATAAAGTGGATGTTCTGCGTGTCGGTGACGATGAGGATGACGCCATAGATTCTGACCTGTTCGAAGCCGGGGAGACGGAGGTGCCGGATCTTGGCGCCATTGATCTGTCGGTGCCGGAAGGTGTCGGCGTGGAGGATCCGGTTCGCCTGTATCTCAAGGAGATCGGCAAGATTCCGCTTCTGACAACCGAGGAGGAGGTTGAGCTTGCCAAACGGATGGAACTCGGGGATGCCAATGCCAAGAAGCGCCTTGCAGAGGCGAATCTTCGTCTGGTGGTGAGTATTGCCAAAAAGTACGTGGGACGGGGCATGCAGTTTCTGGATCTGATTCAGGAAGGCAATCTGGGACTGATTAAGGCCGTGGATAAGTTTGATTACCGCAAAGGCTACAAGTTCAGCACGTATGCAACCTGGTGGATTCGTCAGGCGATTACCCGGGCGATTGCAGATCAGGCGCGTACGATTCGTATTCCGGTGCATATGGTCGAGACGATCAATCGTCTGATCCGTACGTCCCGGCAGCTGGTGCAGGAGCTGGGACGGGAGCCTACCGCAGAAGAGATTGCGGCCAGGATGGAGATTCCGGTGGAGCGGGTGCGGGAAATTCGCAAGATTTCTCAGGATCCGGTGTCGCTGGAAACGCCGATCGGTGAAGAGGAAGACAGCCATCTGGGGGATTTCATACAGGATGATCAGGTGGCAGTTCCGGTGGAGGAAGCAACTTCCCAGCTTTTGCGGGAGCAGCTGATTGAAGCGCTGGGGACGCTTACCGATCGGGAACAGAAGGTGCTGCGTCTTCGGTTCGGGCTGGATGACGGC
>JALFHZ010000125.1 GCA_022776445.1 Lachnospiraceae bacterium | reverse complement strand
GCATTGAAACAGGAGCTGACCGGACTGGAGTTTGCGTCCGGGATTCCGGGGACAGTCGGAGGCGCCGTATTTATGAATGCGGGAGCATATGGATCTGAAATGGTTCAGGTTTTGCGAACGGTGACCGTGATGACAGCCGATGGCAGCATCCGGACGCTTCCGGCCGGGGAACTGGAACTGGGGTACCGCACAAGCTGTATCGGACGGAAAGGATACATTGTGCTGGAAGCAGAGCTGGAACTGAAAAAGGGGGAAGCGGAAGCGATCCGTTCCCGGATGGAGGAACTGGCTGTGCAGCGGAGAACCAAACAGCCGTTGGAGTTTCCGAGTGCAGGAAGTACGTTTAAGCGGCCGGAAGGGTATTTTGCAGGCAAACTGATTCAGGATGCGGGACTGAGGGGATTTTCAGTCGGTGGTGCGCAGGTGTCGGAAAAACACTGCGGGTTTATCATCAACCGGGGAGACGCCACTGCAGCCGACATTCTGGAACTGTGCCGTCAGGTACAGCACATGGTGAAAGAGCAGTCCGGTGTGGATCTGGAGCTGGAAGTACGTACAGTTGGCGATTTTTAGAATTACATTTTGGAGGAAAGATACGTGAAGCTGGTGATTGTGACGGGAATGTCCGGGGCGGGTAAGACGATTGCGCTGAAAATGCTGGAGGATATCGGATTTTATTGTGTGGACAATCTGCCGATTCCTCTGATGGAGCCGTTTGCAGATCTTGCCGCGCAGCAGAGTGCGAAGCATGAGCTTGTGGCTCTGGGCATTGATATCCGAAGCGGCAGTGACCTTCCGATGATGAAAACCGTGCTGGAGAGATGGAAGAAGCAGAGCCGTTTCTATGAAATTCTGTTTCTGGATGCCAGTGACGAGACTCTGGTGAAACGGTACAAGGAGACGCGCCGTTCTCATCCCCTGGCGGGAATGGGAAGGGTGGACAGCGGCATCCGGATGGAGCGTGTGCAGCTGGAGTTTTTGAAGAAAGCGGCGGATTACATTATTGATACCAGTCAGCTTCTGACAAAGGAACTGCGCCAGGAACTGGAGAAGATTTTCAAGGAAAATCAGAGATACAGCAATCTGTTCGTAACGGTATTGTCTTTCGGATTTAAATACGGAATTCCGGCGGACGCGGATCTGGTGTTTGATGTTCGGTTTCTGCCCAACCCTTATTATGTGGAAGAACTGCGCAGTCATACCGGACAGGAAGCCGAGGTGCAGGCTTATGTGCATCGCGGCGGCACGGCGCAGATATTTCTGGAAAAGCTGTATGACATGCTCGAATTCCTGATTCCCAATTATGTTCAGGAAGGGAAAAACCAGCTGGTGATTGCGATCGGCTGTACCGGGGGCAGGCACCGGTCGGTGACGATTGCGAATGCGGTATATCAGTATCTGAGCAGGCATGAGGAATTTGGCCTGAAGATCGAGCACAGGGATATGAACAAGGGATAGCAGCAGGAAGCAGAGGTGAAAGATGTCATTTTCCTCAAAAGTTAAAGAAGAATTATCGCGTCAGCTGAGTCCGGCCCGGCACTGTAAGATTGCGGAAGCAGCCGCGATTATCAGCCTTTGCGGGCGGATTCAGATATCGGAACACAATCAGTACCGGGTGAAAATTCATACGGAAAATATAGCAGTTGCAAGAAAGTACTTTACATTATTGAAAAAAACATTTAATATAAATACTGATATTGCAATTCGTCAGGGTGTCGGAAGGCTGAAGAGCCGTACTTATACGGTGGCTGTACGCAGACATGAGGATGCGATGCGGGTGCTTCAGGCTGCAAAGCTGATTGATCGATATGGGGAGATCGAAGAGAATCTTTCTCTGGCACAGAATGTAGTCATCCAGCAGAGCTGTTGTAAGCGGGCTTTCATCCGGGGGGCATTTCTGGCGGCAGGATCCGTCAGTGATCCTGAGAAGTTTTATCATTTTGAGATTGCCTGTGCCACAGAGGCGAAGGCAGTTCAGCTGCAGGGGCTGATCCTTTCTTTTGGCCTCGATGCCAAGATTGTGCAGCGCAAGAAGTATTATGTGGTGTACATAAAGGAAGGCAGTCAGATTGTAGATATCCTGAATGTGATGGAAGCACCGGTATCTCTGATGGAACTGGAGAATATCCGTATTCTCAAGGAGATGCGCGGCAGTGTGAACCGTCAGGTGAACTGTGAGACAGCGAACATCAACAAGACGGTTTCTGCAGCGGTGAAGCAGGTGGAGGATATCCTTTACATCAGGGAGAAAACAGGGTTCGGTCAGTTGCCGGAGAATCTGCAGGAGATTGCGGAGCTGCGGCTGGCACGCCCGGAAGCAACATTAAAAGAGCTTGGAGAAGCTCTGGATCCGCCGGTTGGCAAGTCAGGCGTCAACCACCGTTTAAGGAAGCTGGGAAGCCTTGCGGAGAAGCTGCGGGAGCAGAGTGCGAGCGAATGAATGTCCCAGTCATTCAAAAAATGAGGAGGAAAACTATGTTAAAGAAAACAATCACGATTGGACTTTCATCAGGACTGGAAGCAAGGCCGGTTGCAATGCTTGTGCAGATTGCCAGTCAGTATGACAGCATGATTTATGTTGAGAACCAGAACGCTCGTGTGAATGCCAAGAGCATTATGGGTATGATGACGCTCGGCATGGGTGCCGGTGAGCAGATTACCGTATCTGCAGACGGCGCAGATGAGAATTCTGCCATGGATGAGATTGAGAAATATCTGGTAGGAGAAAAGTAGGCGAGAGTTGAATGTATTTTTCCTGCTGATGTGATGATAGAGTAGAAAAGACAGATCTGTCCCAAGCGAACAGACCTGTCTTTTTTGTATATTTTATGATATACTGAGAAAGTCCCGGACAGCGGCCATGAGATGCGCATGCTTGCATGCATCAGCGCATGGACATTGTCCGGGCAAGACGGAATGAGTAAGGAGGGCAACAGCCCGGATTACGAATACCGTCGGCGATTGCGGGAGTGCGGAAGCACGGAGCAATCGACTTTCGCAAAACAAGTACAGTCCCGGACAGCGGCCATGAGATGCGCATGCTTGCATGCGTCAGCGCATGGACATTGTCCGGGCAAGACGGAATGAGTAAGGAGAATTTCAGTGGCATTTACACATTTGCACGTCCATACGGAATACAGTCTTCTGGACGGTTCTTGTAAGATTAAAGAACTGGCAGCCCGGGCAAAAGAGCTGGGTATGGACAGTATGGCGATTACGGATCACGGCGTAATGTACGGCGTGATCGATTTTTACCGTGCAGCGAGAGAGGTTGGGATCAAACCGATCATCGGCTGCGAGGTGTATGTGGCACCGGGGTCGCGGTTTGACCGGGAGACGGGCAGCGGTGAGGACCGGTATTATCATCTGGTTCTGCTGGCAGAGAATGATCAGGGCTATCATAATCTGATGAAGATTGTATCGAAGGGGTTTGTAGATGGATTTTATTATAAACCGCGAGTAGATTATGAGGTTCTGGAAACTTATCATGAAGGAATCATTGCGCTGAGTGCCTGTCTGGCCGGTGAAGTACAGCGTTATCTGGAACGCGGTATGTATGAGGAAGCCTGCCGCTCGGCACTCCATTATCAGGAGATATTCGGAAAGGATAATTTTTTCCTGGAGCTGCAGGATCACGGGATTCCGATGCAGAAAACGGTCAACCAGGGACTTTTGCGGATGAGCCGGGAACTCGGGATGGATCTGGTGGCAACCAATGATATTCATTATATTTTTGCGGAGGATGATAAACCGCATGACATTCTGCTCTGTATTCAGACCGGCAAGAAGGTGACGGATGAGAACCGGATGCGTTATGAGGGAGGCCAGTATTACTGCAAGTCCGAGGAGGAGATGCGGCAGCTGTTTCCTTATGCACAGGAGGCCATCGACAATACGCATAAGATTGCTGAGCGGTGCAATGTAGAGATTGAATTTGGTGTGACAAAGCTTCCGAAATATGAAGTGCCGGAAGGCTTTGATTCCTGGCGTTATCTCAATCACCTCTGTCAGGAGGGAATGAAGCGGCGTTATCCCGACGATGACGGGACACTGCAGAAGCGTCTGGGATATGAGTTGGGTGTCATTCACAATATGGGATATGTGGATTATTTCCTGATCGTATGGGATTTCATTCATTTTGCAAGGTCTCATGATATCATTGTCGGTCCCGGGCGAGGATCGGCGGCGGGAAGCATCGTGGCCTACTGCCTTGAGATCACCAACATTGATCCGATCCGATATGATCTTCTGTTTGAACGTTTCCTGAACCCGGAGCGTGTTTCCATGCCGGATATTGATATCGACTTCTGCTTTGAACGGAGGCAGGAGGTCATTGATTATGTGGTGCGCAAGTACGGCAAGGATCAGGTAGTGCAGATCGTTACGTTTGGTACCCTGGCTGCGAAGGGTGTGATCCGTGACGTGGGACGTGTTCTGGATATGCCGTATGCCCGCTGTGATGCCATCGCCAAGATGGTGCCAAATGATCTGGGTATGACGCTGGATAAGGCGCTGAAACAGAATCCGGAGCTGAGGGAAGCATATCAGCAGGATGCAGAGGTCAAGTATCTGATTGATATGGCAAAGCGTCTGGAAGGACTGCCGCGTCATACCTCCATGCATGCGGCCGGCGTTGTGATCGGTCAGCGTGCCATGGACGAATTTGTGCCGCTTTCCAGAGCATCGGATGGGACGATTACAACCCAGTTTACAATGACGACGCTGGAAGAACTGGGACTTTTGAAAATGGATTTTCTGGGGCTGCGTACCCTGACGGTGATCCAGAATGCGGTGAAGCAGGTGGAGCAGACAACCGGCATCCGGCTGGATATGGACAAGGTGGATTATGACGATAAAAACGTTCTGGCTTCTCTGGGAACCGGCAAATGCGATGGCGTGTTTCAGTTGGAAAGTTCGGGCATGAAGAGCTTTATGAAGGAGCTGAAGCCGGAGAATCTGGAGGATGTGATTGCAGGTATTTCCCTGTATCGTCCGGGACCGATGGATTTCATTCCGAAGTACCTGAAGGGAAAGAATGACAGGAATTCCATCACCTATGACTGTCCGCAGCTGGAGCATATCCTGGGACCGACGTACGGGTGCATTGTCTATCAGGAGCAGGTTATGCAGATTGTGCGTGATCTGGCCGGTTATACCATGGGGCGAAGCGATCTGGTGCGCCGTGCCATGTCCAAGAAAAAGTCTGCTGTCATGGAGAAAGAACGGAAGAATTTTGTCTATGGCAATGAAGAAGAAGGCGTCGCGGGATGCATTGCCAATGGCATCTCGGAGCAGACCGCAAATCATATTTATGATGAAATGATTGATTTTGCGAAATATGCCTTCAACAAGTCACATGCGGCATGTTATGCGGTCGTCGCATATCAGACGGCATATTTGAAATACTATTATCCGAAGGAGTTTATGGCTGCGCTGATGACTTCCGTGATGGACAATATCACCAAGGTGTCAGAATATATCCTGACCTGCCGGCAGATGGGAATTCGGATTCTTCCTCCGGATATCAATGAAGGACAGAGCGGATTTTCCGTATCCGGAGATGCGATTCGCTACGGACTGTCAGCGATTAAAAGTGTGGGACGCAATGTTGTGGATGCCATTATCCGGGAACGGGAGCTGAATGGTCTTTATCGTTCCATGGATGACTTTGTGGAACGCATGAGCAACAAGGAGGTCAACAAGCGGACACTGGAGAATTTCATCAAATCCGGTGCGTTGGATTCCATGCCCGGCAACCGCCGTCAGAAGACGATGATTGCCCCGGAGATTCTGGATCAGAAGAATCGGGAAAAGAAAAATGTGATGGAAGGGCAGATGAGCCTGTTTGATTTTGCCGCCGAGGAGGAGAAGGAGCAGTTCCAGATTAAAATGCCGGATGTGCCGGAATTTCCCAAAGAGGAGCTTCTGGCATTTGAGAAGGATATTCTGGGCATCTATGTCAGCGGTCATCCGATGGAGGAATATCAGGAGACCTGGAAAAACAGCATCACAGCGAAAACGACGGATTTCATTGTCGATGAGGATACGGGCAGTGCTGTGGTGACCGACGGTGCCCGGGTGACCATCGGAGGGATTCTGACGAATAAGGTGGTTAAGACGACCAAGACCGGCAAGATGATGGCTTTTGTTACGATTGAGGATATGGTAGGTTCCGTGGAGGTGCTGGTTTTTCCGAAGGATTACGAGAACAAGAGGAATCTTCTGACAGAAGACGCAAAAGTCTTTATCGAAGGAAGGGCCTCGGTCGGGGATGATCCGGTGGGTAAGCTGATCTGTGAGAAGGTGATCCCGTTTGAAGAGGTTCCGAAAGATCTGTGGCTGAAATTTGCGGATAAGGCGGAGTACGATGCTCTGTGGCCGAAGGTGACGGCGGTTCTGAAAATGTCGGAAGGCCGTGATACCGTGATCATCTATCTGGAGAAGGAACGGGCGAAAAAAGTCCTTCCGATGAACTGGGGCGTTTCCGCGGGAAAGGACCTGATTCGGCAGCTGATGCAGATAACAGGTGAAAAAAATATCAAACTTGTAGAAAAGGGATTGAAAAGATAAGAAAAATGTTTTAGAATATGGCTTGTTAAGGAATTGTGCAGAAATTGGATCGGATAAAAGGATGTTGCCGGCAGGCAGACAGGAGGAGACAACTATGGCAAATGAAGTGAAGACAATTGGTGTTCTGACAAGCGGCGGAGATGCACCGGGTATGAACGCGGCGATTCGTGCGGTTGTCCGGACTGCAATCAATAAAGGATTGAAAGTGAAGGGCATCATGCGCGGCTATGCAGGTCTTTTGCAGGAAGAGATCATTGACATGGACAGCAGAAGCGTGTCAAATATTATCTACCACGGCGGAACGATTCTTTATACGGCAAGATGTCTGGAGTTCAAGGAGCCGGAAGTGCAGCAGACCGCTGCGGATATCTGCCGCAAGCATGGCATTGACGGCATCGTAGTCATCGGTGGTGACGGTTCCTTCCGCGGTGCAGGCAAGCTGGCAGCGCTGGGAATCAATACGATCGGTGTTCCGGGAACCATTGATCTGGATATCGCATGTACCGATTATACGATCGGATTTGATACCGCAGTCAATACGGCGATGGAAGCGATTGATAAAGTACGTGACACCTCTACTTCCCATGAGCGCTGCAGTATCATCGAGGTTATGGGACGTAACGCAGGTTATATCGCTCTCTGGTGCGGCATTGCAAACGGCGCAGAGGATATCCTTCTTCCGGAGCGTTACAACGGTGATGAGCAGGCATTGATCAACCGGATTATTGCTAACCGCAAGAGCGGTAAGAAGCACAACATCATCATTAATGCGGAGGGTATCGGACATTCTTCTTCTATGGCAAGACGAATCGAGGCGGCTACCGGCATCGAGACCAGAGCGACCATCCTGGGCTACATGCAGCGTGGCGGTACTCCAACCTGTAAGGATCGTGTGTATGCTTCGATTATGGGTGCCAAGGCGGTTGAGCTTCTGGCTGACGGCAAGAGCAATCGTCTGGTTGCGTATAAGCATGGTGAGTTTGTAGATTTTGATATCCAGGAGGCTCTTCAGATGAAGAAGGATATTCCGGAGGATCAGTATGCGATTGCACAGCTCCTGAGTAAATAACGGAGCGTGTTTTTCAGAGAACAGAGACATACGAAAGGCCCGGTGGGTTGCTGCCACCGGGCATTCGTTGCTTTTTGGGACAGGAGTAAAAATGAGAAAGAATACGGATAATGTTGTACTTTGCGGCTCCAACGGCTATGAAAAAAAGTACTATTTCAATGAGGATTTTGCAGAACTTCCGGAGTCCATTCAGAAAGAACTGCAGGTGATGTGTGTCTGGTTTACCGAGGAATGCGGAGGAATCCTGACGCTGGAATTTGAGGAGGACGGTTCTCTTGAATTCTGTCATACAACATCCGAATATGACGGTTACTATGATGAAATCGGTGCGGATTTGAAGATCAAGCAGTACCGCCAGGAACGGAGAGAATTGCTGGAATCTCTGGAGCTTTATTACCGGGTGTTTTATCTGGGAGAGGATATCGAGGCATGCGGGCAGCAGACGGAACATGAGGAACAGGCAGAATGAAACTGAAAATCGGAAATGTGGAGCTTGAGAACAATCTGATATTGGCGCCGATGGCCGGGGTGACGGATCAGCCGTTTCGCATACTGTGCAGAGAGCAGGGCTGCGGGCTGCTTTATACGGAGATGGTGAGTGCCAAGGCCATTCTGTATAAGAACCGCAATACCCGGGAACTTCTTGAGGTGTGCGGGGAGGAACGTCCGATTGCAGTGCAGCTGTTCGGATCGGATCCGGAGATTGTAAGCGAGATTGCACATCAGATCGAGGATGGACCGTACGATATCATTGATATCAATATGGGATGCCCAGTTCCCAAGATCGTAAACAACGGTGAGGGGTCGGCACTCATGAAGAATCCGAAGCTGGTGGAGCGGATCTTGTCCTCCATGGTTAAGAAAGTGAAGAAGCCGGTTACAGTCAAATTTCGGAAGGGATTCAATGATGACTGTGTAAATGCGGTGGAGATTGCGAAGATCGCGGAGAGCTGCGGCGCGGCAGCTGTTGCAGTCCATGGACGAACGAGAGAGCAGTTTTATTCCGGGAAGGCAGACTGGGAGATCATCCGCCAGGTGAAGGAGGCAGTGCAGATTCCGGTGATCGGCAACGGGGATATTTTCACACCGCAGGATGCAAAGCGGATGCTGGAGGAGACCGGATGCGACGGACTGATGATCGCCAGGGGAGCCAGAGGCAATCCATGGCTGTTTCACCGGATCCATCATTATCTGGATACAGGAGAACTGCTTCCGGAGCCGGATACAGCGGAGATATGCCGCATGATCCTGCGTCATGCAAAGTTACAGACGGAGATGAAGGGTGAGAGTCTGGGCATGAAGGAGATGCGCAAGCACATTGCCTGGTACACTGCGGGACTTCCACATTCCGCATCGATCCGCAGAGAATGCAATCAGCTGGAGACGCTGGAAGAACTGGGACAATTATTAGAAAATCTGATGCTGAGACAGGGACGATAGATGAGCCCTGTCTTTTCTTTTATCATATCATATGAATCTTTTGTCAATTTCTGAATAAGCCTCACTTAACAATTTGAAAACGAAAAGTTAACAGTCATGGGATAAAACGGCGTAACGTAAAAAAAGACAGGAAAATTTGAAAAAAGGCAGGAATTTTTATGCAAAAGCTTAACCGGCAGCAGTGATGGCTGCATCTTTAACGGCCTGCGGCGGAAGCACAGCAGCAACTGCTCAAACAACGGTTGGAACTGCAGCTGCAGAGACTCAGAAAGAAGAAACCAAGGCACCGGAGACTAAGGCCGAGGCAAAAGCTGAAAAAGGCGTTGATAAGATCGTTATGGTATGGTATCCGAATGAGTCTGCGTCCGATTATGAGCCGGCCAGAGAAGAGTTCGGCCGACTGATCTCCGAAGCAACCGGAAAGCCGGTAGAGCAGAAGCTGACCACAGATTATTCCATTGCAATTGAATCTCTGGCCAATGGCACTGCACAGATCTGCTTCATGGGCGCGCAGGGATATGTTGAGGCAAAGAATAAAAATGATGCAGTAGAACCGTTGTTTGTAAACTCCGGAGCTTCCGGAACTCTGGATGATGCAATCTATTATAGCTGGCTGTGTGTCAATGAGGAAGACGCGGCGAACTATCAGAGCCTGGATGATATTGAGGGCAAAAGAATGTCATTTGTAAGCAACAGTTCTACTTCCGGTTTTAAGGTACCGACCAAGAGCATCATCAGCCACTTCAGTAAGAAAGATGAGTGGAAAGATATGGATGCGGATGATCTGATCGAGGGCGACGGATTTTCAGTGAGGTATTGTTCGGCGGTTCCCATCAGGGCTCTGCTGTAAACCTTCTGACCGGCAAGGCAGATGTTGCAGCATTCTGTGATACTGAGCTGGCTCCGTATGCAGATGTAGTTTCCGGCACTGAAAATCGTGACGGTGCAGTTTACGCAATCAAGGGCAATGCATCCGCACCGTTTGATACTCTGGTTGGGAAGAAATTCACCATCCTGAAATCCACCCCGGTTCTGAACGGACCGTTTGCATATAACTCTGAGACTCTGACTGAGGAAGAAGTAAAGAAGATTCAGGATCTGATGACTTCCGATGAGGTAGCTGACAACCCGCAGATCTTCGTGACCAAAGAGTCCGGAATGGTAGGTATGTTCAAGAAGACGGATAAAGAGAGAATCCTGACGGTTGAGGATTCCTGGTATGATCCGATCCGCGAACTGAGCGAATAAGAAACGGCAGAAGGAGGAAGACACGATATGCCGATTTTAGAGATGCAGCATGTCAACAAAGTATACGGAGGCGTCACAAAAGCATTGAATGACGTGTCCTTTCAAATAGAAGAAGGTGAATTCGTGTCCATCATTGGTCCTTCGGGAGCCGGAAAGTCAACGCTTTTAAGATGCATCAATCGTCTGATTGATGTATCTTCAGGCGTTATTCTTTTTGATGGACAGGATATCACCCATGTAACAGGGAAGGAACTGCGCAGTGTGCGTACCAGAACAGGAATGATCTTCCAGCATTACAATCTGGTGGAACGACTCAGTGTGATCGAAAATGTTCTGCATGGAAAGCTGGGACAGAAATCTACGATCAGCGGAATGATCGGGTATTATACCGAGCAGGAAAAGAAAGAAGCATTTGAAATCCTGGATAGGCTGGGACTGGCAGATCAGGCGTATAAGCGCTGTGACGAACTGTCCGGCGGTCAGAAGCAGCGTGTGGGAATCGCACAGGCGATCATGCAGAAGCCGAGGCTGATCCTGTGTGACGAGCCGATCGCATCTCTGGATCCGAGTTCCTCCAAGATCATCATGGATTCTTTGAAAAATATCAACCAGACCATGAATATTACCTGCCTTTTGAATCTGCATCAGGTGGATGTGGCAATGAATTATTCCGAGCGTATCATCGGTATTACAGCAGGACAGATTGTATACGATGGTCCGTCTGCGGAGCTTTCACAGAGTACGATTCATAAGATCTATCAGTCCGGAAAGGGTGAACTGATTACGGATGTACAGGGACAGGCGGTGTAAAGATGAAAATGGTAAAAGAAAACAGAGATATGTTCCGTGAACGGAACCGTTCCTGGCTGCTGGCAGCAACGGTGGTTGTGGGGCTGTATATCGCCTCTTCTGTCATTACGGAGTTTGATGGAATTGCAGGAATTACGGCGATTCCGAAGGTCATCATCTGGATAGCAGAAAATCTGGTACCGGATGCCAAAGCCATGACCCGTCTGCCGAAGATTCTGAAGCAGCTGTGGGAGACCACGATGCTTTCCATTTCGGTGACAATGGCAGCGGCTGTCTGTGCATTTTTCTTTGCACTTCTGGGAGCGAATATTACACGTGTGAATGGAATCGTGAAAAGAATCGTACGTACCATCGCGGCATTCTTCCGGAATGTACCGGATGTGGTGTGGGCGATCCTTTTAATGTTTTCTTTTGGACAGAATATTCTGACCGGTTTTTTTGCGCTGTTTTTTACAACCTTTGGTCTGCTGACCAGAGCGTTTATTGAGACGATCGATGAAGTCAGTGCTTCCTGTGTGGAGGCGCTCACCGCTACCGGTGCAAGCTATATGCAGATCATATTTCAGGGTGTGGTGCCGTCTGCGGTGTCCGGCCTGATGACCTGGATTCTGTACATGATTGAGACCAATATCCGAAGCTCAACTCTGATTGGTATGCTGACGGCCACCGGCATCGGATATGCTTTTGATCTGTACTATAAGCGCCTGGAGTATCCGACGGCAAGTCTGGTGGTCCTGACGATCGTGGTGCTGGTTATTGCGATTGAATTGTTATCAAATAAGATAAGGAAGGTGATTCTCTGATGGAAGCAACTGCAGCAGTTACACAAAATACGAAGACGGATCTGTCACAGCTGTTCCGACATTCCAGAGACGGGAAAATTGTGATCAGGGCTCAGCATGATACCATAGGACAGATCTGGCTGGTTCTGCTGGCTTTGTCCGCAATTGCCGTGTTGGGATTTGCGACATTTGACTATAAAGAGATTGATCTGGCAGCGGCGCTGCAAAGCACCTTTGCCAATGCCAGAATCGTATTTTTTAAGCCGGCGCTTACCTACGATACGGCACTGGGCTGTCTGTATCAGCTTCTGGTTACCTTCTGCCTTGGTGCACTTTCGACGATTCTTGGTGCAGTGGCTGCACTGTTTCTGTCCCTTTTATGTGCACGCAATCTTTCCAGACCGTCCGTAGTCAATGTGACGAAAGCGTATGCGGAGTCTATTGAGGAAATGGATGAAGGAACCATTGAGGCGCTGAAAGCAAGCGGCGCGAATTTCTGGCAGATCGTCTGTCAGGCAGTGTGGCCGGCAACGGTCAGCTATATGGTGGCATGGACCTTTATGCGTTTTGAAATCAACTTTACCAATGCGGTTGCCATGGGTGCGGCTGCCGGTGCAGGCGGAATCGGATACAACCTGTTTATGGCAGGAAGCTTTTATCTGGATCTGAATGAAATGGGATACCTGACTTATATGATCGTCATTGCAGTGGTTCTGCTGGAGATGCTTTCCACCAGAATCAAAGCAAAGGTAAAGTAAAGTCAGAGAGAGGAAGCTATGGATAAAAAGAGATTGTTTCGAATCATGGCGAAGGCATCGGATGAAGAAATCCGAGAGCTTGCCAGTGATATTATTGCAGATCATACGGTGATGGTCATCAAGGAACCGGCCAAAACGCTGGCAATGATCAAGATGCAGGAGCCGGTAAAGGAAAGTCTGTTTTATATCGGAGAAGTGATTGTATGTGAGGCAGTCGTGATGGTAGATGGAACCAGAGGAATGGCAGTGACGATGGGCGATCATTTTGAAAAGGTATACCACATGGCTGTCATTGACGCGGCATGTAATCAGGGAATCTTTGCCGGAGAAAAGCGTCTTATGGAGCTGGAAGAGCAGCAGATCACGCGGGAAGAAAAAGAAAATGCCATGCATTTAAAGACCATGGTAAATTTCCAGTCCATGGATTCGGAGGTTGGATAATGAAGAAAATACATAATTTTGACCAGGTATTCGATTCGCAGAAGCTGTATCGGATTCTGCTGGAAGCATTTGCCAATCCGGGCAGGGAGATTTCCATCCGGCAGTTTGCTGATAAGATGTACGGCACGCATCCGGATTTTCTTGCAGCGGCCATGACACTTCTGGACAATGAGGTGAGCTTTTATGCCTGTGGGGAAACGGAACTTGCTGAGCAGATCATTTCCCTGACGCTGTCCAGAGAAGAAACCGCCAGGGAAGCGGATTATCTTTTTGTTCCGGATGTAAGAATGCTTGCGGAACTGATGGAACAAGTGAAATGCGGGACGCTTAAGGACCCACAGAAGAGTGCAACTCTGTTTGTTCGGGCGGACGGAACGGAGCGGAAAAATTTCCGGCTGATGGGACCGGGAGTCCCGGAAGAAGACTGTAAGCAGCTTCCGGCTGCTGCGGAATATGTCCTGAACGTACGGGCACAGCAGGAATATGAATATCCGCAGGGCGTGGATCTGGTGCTGATCACGGAGGACGGACTTCTGTCTGCGCTGCCGCGTCTGGTAAGTATAAAGGAGGTGTTCTGATGGCATATGTTGCAGTGTCCGGAGGACGGGAAGCGATTGAAGCCAGTATTCGCCTGCTGGATTATTATCGAAGCGGTACGGAAAAGGATGTGGAGCTGGAAGCGATTCAGGAGAAGCTGTCTCTTCTGGTGGACCGTGTCATGGGAGAAGCCGGGCTGTATGCCAAAGAGTATGCGGCTCTGGCATTAAAGCAGTGTGAAGGCAGTGTGGAGGAAGCGGTATTTCTGCTTCGCGCGTACCGGTCGACGCTGACCCGTGATTATTATACAACCGTGACCGATACAAAAAATATGAGAGTGGTGCGCAGGATTTCCGCTGCATTCAAGGATATTGAAGGCGGGCAGATCCTGGGTGCTACCTACGACTATACACACAGACTGATCCATTTTGACCGCAGGGAAGAGGATGCGGCCGCACTTGCGCAGGCGGTACAGGGCGAGCTGGAAGCACAGACGCCGGAGCCGGTGACTCCGTGCCCCCGGGTGTCGGATGCACTGAAACAAGAAGGGCTGATTGATACCTATGAGCCGGATGATACACAGCCGTGGGATGTGACAGAGCATATGCTGGAGTTCCCGGCCACGAGAAGTGCCAGACTGCAGACCATGGCCCGTTCGGATACCGGATATATTTCCGGTCTGGCGTATTCGGTGCTGCGCTGTTTTGGCGGTGTACACCCGACTGTGGGCGAGCTGCGCACCGGTTATGTGGAACTTTGCGTGCCGTATCTGTTCGATGAACAGCAGGAAATCTGTATCGGCGAAGTGCTGATGACAGAAGTGGAAAATTTCATTGAGGCGGACGACAAAGATCAGCTGAAGCTGGCAGTGGGCTACGGTGCCGTATTCGGCAGAAATGAGAACAAGGCCATTGCCATGGCGGTCATCGATCATGAGCTGGAACTGGGCGGAGAGTATCCGACTCAGGATGAGGAATTTGTACTGATGCATGGTGACAGTCTGGAGATGAACGGATTTATCTCGCATCTGAAGCTGCCGCATTATGTGACCTTCCAGTCCAAGCTGGATGCCGTTCGAAAGACAAGGGGGCAGAAGCATGAATAAAGAATACAATTATGCTTTTCTGGATGAAGGCTCCAAACGGGAGATTCGCCGCTGTACTTTAAAGGCTGTGGCGATCCCAGGATATCAGGTGCCGTTTGGTTCCAGAGAGCTTCCGATCGGGCGTGGCTGGGGCACCGGCGGCATTCAGCTGACGCTGTCGTTAATAGGACCGGATGATGTCCTGAAAGTGATTGACCAGGGCAGTGACGAGAGTGTAAATGCGGTGAATATCAAAAAATTTGTCGGTTTGTGTACCGATGTGCCGACAACGACCAAAACCGGAGACGCGACATTGATTCAGACACGTCACAGGATTCCGGAAATTCCGCTCAGAAATGATCAGATCCTGATCCTTCAGGTGCCGATTCCGGAGCCGCTGCGCGTCGTGGAGCCAAAGGAGGAAGTGACCAAAAAGATGCATGCGGAGAAGGACTATGCTCCGATCTGGCTGCAGCTTTACGAGAGCCTGATCAAATATGGAAAAGTGACAATCTCGTCCGAGTATCCGTGTATGGTGGAGGGTCGTTATATCATGAATCCGAGTCCGATTCCGAAATTTGATAATCCGAAGCTGCATCAGTCGGAGTGTCTGTATCTGTTCGGAGCAGGCCGGGAAAAGAAAATTTATGCGATTCCGCCGCATACGGAAGTGGTCTCTCTGGCCTTCGATGATGTACCGTTTGAGAAAGAGCACTTTGAAGGAAAGAGATGCCGTCTGTGTGGAAGTACCGATACCTATCTGGATGAAATGTTTGATTCTGCTACGGGACAGCGGTATTATCAGTGTTCCGATACTTCTTATTGCAAAGAGGTCAGGGAACGCGGCAGGGAGGTGCGGACAGTATGAATTTACAGGAAAAACCGGTGCTGAAAATTCAGAACCTGACAGTGCGGTACGGTGACGGATGTCCGGAATGCCAGAACAGTCTGGAAAAGAACCGCTGCAGCAAATGCGGAACGGTGTGGGCAGCCAACGAGGTATCGCTGGAAGTGTATCCGGGTGAGGTTCTGGGAATCGTCGGCGAGAGCGGTTCCGGAAAATCCACACTGATGAAAAGTCTTTATTTTGATTTCGAGCCGACCTCAGGCAGTGCTTATTTGCAGGATTATAAAAACGGTGAAAAGAATATCTGGGAAGCAAGTGCGGCAGAGCGGCGCATGATCCGCAACAACCTGATGGGCATGGTGTATCAGAATCCGATTCTGGGACTTCGGATGGACTATTCTTCTGCGTCCAATATCGCAGAGAAGATCATTTCCGCAGGCAGCAGAAATGCCGGACAGATGACTGAGCGGGCGAAAGAGCTTCTGAAAGCGGTGGAGATTCTGACGTCCCGTATGGGGGAGGCACCGAAGAATTTCTCCGGCGGCATGCAGCAGCGGGTACAGATTTCAAAAGCACTGGCCAATAATCCGTCTCTTCTTCTGCTGGATGAGGTGACCACCGGTCTGGATCTGTCTGTGCAGGCAAAGGTGCTGGATCTGATCCGTAAGATCAAGGCTCAATATGGCATTTCCATTCTGCTGGTGTCCCATGATCTGGCTGTCATCCGTATGCTGGCAGACCGTACGATCGTGATGCTGGACGGCAGAATCGTGGAGAGCGGACTGACCGATCAGGTGCTGGAGGATCCGCAGCATGCGTACACTCAGCAGCTGGTACATTCACTACTTTAAGGAGGAGAGCAGTTTGATTGCGATAAAAAATGCAAAAATTGTGACCCCGGATGAAATTCTGGAGGGAAAACGTGTTTATATAGAGGAAGGTCGGATTCAGGAGATCAGTGAGCGGGTTCTGGATGCAGACCGGACGATTGATGCCCATGGACGTTATCTGATGCCGGGCTTTATGGATGTGCATTCCGACCGGATTGAACAGTTTATTTTGCCGCGCCCTACGGCAAAAATGGATTTTGAGCTGGCATTGAAGGAGTGCGAGAGAGAGCTTCTGCATCAGGGAATTACCACCATGTATCATTCCTTTTCGCTGTATCAGAATGAGCTGTTGGGCAAAAGCCCGTTAAGAACCCTGGAAAGTGTGGAGAAAATGGCGCATCTGATCCAGGATATCCATGACCGGAATCATCTGATTCATCATCGGTTTCATCTGCGGATTGAAATCGATTTTATAGATGCGTATGCGATTGCACAGGAAATGATCCGGAAAAATCTTGTCAATGAGATTTCTTTCATGGATCATACCCCGGGGCAGGGACAGTATCGGAGTCTGGAAGTATACACCAGGACGATTCAGAACTATGGCGGTACGGAAAGCAAGCATATGAGTATGGAAGAGATTCTGCAGATGCATCAGGGAAAAGATCGTTTTTCCATGCAGCAGATGAGAGATCTGACGGAGTTTGCACACAGTCATGGAATCGCTGTGGCCTCCCATGATGATGACACGGTAGAAAAACTGGCCATTAATGAACAGATCGGTGTGGATATCAGCGAATTCCCGATCAATCTGGAGACCGCACGTGCGGCTGGAGAAAAAGGCTTTTATACCGTTGTGGGTGCGCCGAACATTCTGCTGGGCGGATCTCATTCCGGCAATATGTCCGCGGCAGATGCAATCCTGGATGGCTGCGCCGACATTCTGTGTTCTGATTATTTTCCTCCGGCGATCCTGCATGGCATTTTCTATATGATGGAAAAGCATGGCTGCGCGCTGCCGGAGCTGGTGAAGAAAGCCACCTTAAATCCGGCGAAGGCGATGCGGCTGGATCATGACTATGGTTCTGTAGAGGTGGGGAAGAAAGCAGATCTGCTGATTGTAGAGGTACTGGACGGATATCCGGTCATCACGCATGTGCTGGTAGACGGACGCCCGACTTCCCGCGTGGAGTACAGGAGGTAAACCATGGAGATATTAAAAATCGAGAACCTGGGAAAGACCTTTTATCTGCATGATCCGGAGAAAATCATCCATTCCTGCCAGAATATCAGCTTTACCCTGAATCAGGGAGAGTTTATCGGAATTGTCGGTCTGTCCGGTGCGGGCAAATCCACAATCCTGAAATGCATTCACCGCAGCTACCTGCCTACGGAAGGCAATATCTACTACGAGAGCGAAGCATTTGGCAGGATCAATCTGGCGACGGTTTCGGAGCGGGAGATTCTGTATCTGAGAAAATATGAGATCGGATATGTATCTCAGTTTCTGAATGTCATGCCGCGTACCACGGCACGCCAGCACGTGATGAACGCACTTCTGGAAATGGGCGTGGATGCGGCGCAGGCGAAGGAAGAGGCGGAGCAGATGCTGTCTTATTTCCGACTGTCAGAAAATCTCTGGGACGTGTATCCGAATACGTTCTCTGGAGGTGAGCGGCTGCGCCTGAATCTGGCGGCTGCCATGGTGAGAAAACCGCGGTTTATGCTGTTGGATGAGCCGACCGCATCTCTGGATAACAAGACGAAGATTCTGGTAAAGGACATGCTGAAAAAGCTGAAAGAGAAAAAAACCAGCATGCTGGGGATTTTCCATGATCTGGAGTTTATGGACGGCGTCTGTGACCGGGTATACAATATTTCGGAAGGGAGTTTTCAATAGATGAATGGGTTGAGAAAAATGAAAAAGGCGGATATGCATATGCATTCCACGGTTTCTGATGGAAGCTGCCGGATTGAAGCTCTGATTGATATGGCGAAGGCGAAAGGACTCGATGCCATCGTTATCACCGATCATGATACGTTATCGCACAGAAATCAGATTCCGGCTTATCCGGCGATTCCGGTGGCCTGTGGCGTGGAACTGTCGGCCTGTGATCCGAAAACCGGAATGCGGGCGCATATTCTCGGATATCGGATTGAGAAACCGGAGATCGTGGAACAGGCGGCTCTGCCGGTTTTGGAGGCCCGTCATGCCAATTCCCTGCGGCAGATTGAGATCCTGCGTAAGGAAGGATATCCGATCAATCTGTCAGAAATACGGAAAGCAGACGGAAAATATATTTACAAGCAGCACATCATGGATTATCTGTTCCATATCGGTGCGGTAACAGAGCTGTTTGGCGAATTTTATTATAAGACGTTCAAAAATGGCGGAATCTGTGATTTTGATATTTCGTATCTGGATGCACGGACAGCGGTGGATGTGATCCGTCAGGCAGGCGGACTTCCGGTGCTGGCACACAGCGGACAGCAGCAGAATTTCTGTCTGGTGCCGGAGCTGGTGGAGCATGGCCTTGCGGGCCTGGAGCTGAATCATCATGCGAACAGTGAAAAAGACAGGAAAATCATCCAGGAACTGGCAGATCGCTATGGGCTGTTTCTGACAGGAGGAAGTGATTTCCATGGGATTTATGAACCGAAAATCTGCTCCGTCGGTTCTTATCTGGCAGAGGAAAGCGGCTGGGATGCGGTGTTCGGCTAGATTTCAGAATATACTGAAATTTTCGGGAAAGAGTACTGGAATTTCTATACTTTTACAGCCTGGACGGTTCTTGACAAGACAGAAGGATTAGGATATAATACTGTGAATGCAGCAGGCCGGTTCTATGGGGAGAACCGGCCTGTTAGGACGAAATAAAAGGAAGGAATTGAGTGCCATGGCTGAGAAGAAACACATTCTGACTTACGCAGGTTTGAAGAAGTACGAGGATGAATTGCAGGATCTGAAAGTAAACCGCAGACAGGAGATTGCACAGAAGATCAAGGAAGCAAGAGAGCAGGGTGACCTGTCCGAGAACGCTGAGTACGATGCAGCGAAGGACGAGCAGCGTGACATTGAGCTTCGTATTGAGGAACTGGAGAAGCTGTTAAAGAATGCGGAAGTCGTTGTCGAGGAAGAAATTGACCTGAATAAGATCAACGTCGGATGCTGTGTAAGAGTATACGATGTGGAATTCGACGAAGAGATGGAGTTCAAAATCGTTGGATCCACAGAGGCAAACAGCCTGCAGAACAAGATTTCCAACGAGTCGCCGGTAGGCAAGGCTCTGATGGGTAAGAGTGTGGGCGATGTTGTTGACGTTGAAACTCAGGCAGGTGTGATTCAGTATAAAGTTCTGGAAATCCAGAGAGCATCATAAGAAGAAGGAGTAAAAAGATGGCAGAGCAGCAGAATCAGCAGAAGAAGCAGAATCAGGAGCCGGATTTAAACCAGCTGTTAAAGGTGCGCCGCGAGAAGCTGGCAGAGTTGCAGGCAGCAGGAAAGGATCCGTTCCAGATTACCAAGTATGACGTAACCGTGCACAGCACAGATGTGAAGGAAAACTACAGCGAGTGGGAAGGCAAGGAGGTCTCCATCGCAGGACGTATGATGTCCAAACGTGTGATGGGTAAGGCATCTTTCTGCAATGTTCAGGATCTGAAGGGCAACATCCAGTGCTATGTGGCGAGAGATGATCTGGGTGAGGAAGCATACAAGGATTTCAAACGTATGGATATCGGTGACATCGTCGGTGTCAAAGGTATCGTATTTACCACCAAGATGGGCGAGATTTCCATTCATGCACATTCCGTAACCCTGCTTTCCAAGAGTCTGCAGGTTCTGCCGGAGAAATACCATGGCCTGACCAATACCGATATGCGTTATCGTCAGCGTTATACGGATCTGATCATGAATGAGGACGTGCGCAAAACTTTTGTGATGCGTTCCAAGATCATCAGCTGCATTCGTCGTTACCTGGATGACCAGGGCTTTCTGGAGGTTGAGACTCCGATGCTGGTGGCTAACGCAGGCGGTGCTGCTGCAAGACCGTTTGAGACCCATTACAATGCGTTGGATGAGGATGTTAAGCTTCGTATCTCCCTGGAGCTGTATCTGAAGCGTCTGATCGTAGGCGGTATGGAGCGTGTATACGAGATCGGCCGTGTATTCCGTAACGAGGGTCTCGATACCCGTCACAATCCGGAATTCACCCTGATGGAGCTGTATCAGGCTTATACCGATTATTATGGTATGATGGATCTGACCGAGAATATGTTCCGCCATGTGGCACAGGAAGTCTGCGGTACGACTCTGATCCCATACAACGAGGTGGAGATTGATCTGGGCAAGCCGTTCGAGCGTCTGACCATGATTGATGCGATTAAGAGATATACCGGTATTGATTTCGATGAGATCAAAACGACCGAGGAAGCGAAGAAACTGGCTGATGAGAAAGAAGTTCACTATGAGGAACGCCATGTACGCGGTGACATCATCAACCTGTTCTTCGAAGAATTTGTAGAGGAACACCTGATTCAGCCGACCTTTATCATGGATCATCCGGTTGAGGTTTCTCCGCTGACCAAGCGGAAACCGGATAAGCCGGATCATGTAGAACGTTTCGAACTGTTTATCTACGGCCGTGAAATGTGCAATGCTTACTCCGAGCTGAATGACCCGATCGATCAGAGAGAGCGTTTCAAGGCACAGGAAGCTGCACTGGCAGCAGGTGACGAGGAAGCGAATACCACCGATGAGGACTTCATGAACGCACTGGAGATCGGTATGCCTCCGACAGGCGGTATCGGATATGGTATTGACAGACTGGTGATGCTGCTGACGAATAGCCCGGCAATCAGGGATGTGCTGTTGTTCCCGACAATGAAGAGCTTGGATAAATAAACCTAGTGTTTATGCGGGGTTGAGGCATTTGAGTACGTCAAAGGACGCATTAAAAGACGCATTTTGACATAGTCATTTACATCAGTATGAAAGAGTACACAATCTGAAAAGA
>JALFHZ010000236.1 GCA_022776445.1 Lachnospiraceae bacterium | reverse complement strand
AGCGGCGTTATAGCTCCGCTCTATTTATCGTGTCTGCAAATCGACTGTGAATAGTAACAAATAGTAAAATGCACATAAAACGCAGGCACCGTGTGAAATCGGATGTCTGCGTTTTTGCTCCCTTGCAACAGAAATCAAATAATGCTATAATCAGTCTGCACTTGATAATTAGTATGGAAATGAAAGTTAGAAGAGGAATTTCATGTCATCAACGAATGAATATGCCATCCAGGTACAGGATGTAAGCAAGGTTTATAAATTATACGATAAGCCGATTGACCGGCTCAAGGAGTCTCTGAGTCTGACACACAGGAATTATCACAGGGATTTCTTCGCATTGAGTGATATCTCATTCAGTGTGAAAAAGGGAGAGACAGTCGGTATCATCGGGACAAACGGTTCCGGAAAGTCTACCATTCTGAAGATTATTACCGGAGTGCTGACACCGACGAAGGGAAGCGTCCGGGTGTCGGGTGTCATTTCGGCGCTTCTGGAACTGGGAGCCGGATTTAACATGGATTACACCGGTATTGAGAATGTCTACATGAACGGCACCATGATGGGATTTTCCAGAAAGGAGATGGATGCCAAGCTACAGGATATCCTCGATTTTGCGGATATCGGTGATTTTGTGTATCAGCCGGTAAAGACGTATTCCAGCGGTATGTTTGTGCGACTGGCTTTTGCGCTGGCGATTAATGTGGAACCGGAGATTCTGATTGTGGATGAGGCACTGTCTGTTGGTGATGTGTTTTTTCAGTCCAAATGCTACCGAAGGATGGAGGAGATCCGGAAAAACGGTACGACGATTCTGATGGTGACGCATGATATGGGCAGTGTGATCAAGTACTGCGATCGGGTGGTGCTGCTGAACAAGGGACATTTTGTGGCTGAGGGTGCTCCGGGTAAGATGGTGGATCTGTATAAGAAGATTCTGGCCAATCAGATGGATGATCTGGAGCTGGAGTTGAGTGAGATGAATGATTTTTCCGGCGGTATGGACACGAATGGTTCTGAAACGGAAAAGTCCGCCAAAGCCGTGGAGATCAGGAAGCCTGTATCCGACGGACTGCAAAACGGGCATTCCGGCAGGATGATGGATCGGATTACAATCAATCCGAACCGGACTGAGTACGGCAACGGCAAGGCGGAGATCTATGATCTCGGCATGCTGGATGAGCGGGGGAATGTGACCAATCTGCTGCTTAAAGGAGAATATTTTACAATTAAGGAGAAAATCCGGTTCCATGATACGATTCAGGCACCGATTTTCACATATACAATCAAGGATAAAAAGGGAGCGGATCTGACCGGCACCAACACGATGTTTGAGGGTGCCGATGTAAAGCCGGTGATGAATATGAGGTGAGCTTCCGTCAGAAGATGAACCTGCAGGGTGGGGAATATCTGCTTTCCATGAGCTGCACCGGGTTTGAACAGGGAGAGCACACGGTATACCACAGGCTTTATGATGTTGCCAATCTTACCGTGATTTCCAATAAAAATACGGTGGGAGTTTATGATATGGAATCGGAAGTGGAGACCGTCCTGAAGCGAGGAAATGAACATGAAAAAAATGGATGATGCAATACAGCTGATTTTGAAAGAATATAACGGGGATATCCGGGAAGCGCTGAAGAATCATGCACAGCTGGATTATCTGTATGCACTTTCCGATCAGAGAAAACTTTTGCTGGAGTGGTATGATTTTGATCCGGAAGCAGAACTTTTGCAGGCAGGTGCTGACTATGGTGCCATGACCGGGCTTTACAGCACCCGTGTGAGACGGGTGACGGTGCTGGATCCGGATGAAAAGTCATTAGAGACGGTGCGGATGCGATGCCCGATGACGGACCGGGTTGAGTATGTGAAAAATACACTGATCTCTTATGCGGCAGAGCAGGAAGCAGCAGGTATGGCCGGCGGTTATGACTATGTGGTGATGGCGGACAGTGCGTCGGAGGCTCTGGATGAAGAACAGATTCAGGCTGCGAAGCGTTTGCTGAAACCGGATGGTGTTTTGATTCTTGCGGTGCCGAACGCACTGGGAATCAAATATCTGGCAGGTACGGCAGTGGAAGCACACGCGCTGACGAAGCAGAAGCTGGCTTCCTTGCTGGGCGGCAGAACGGATCAGATGAAGTTTTATTATCCCATGCCGGATTATCGTACCCCGATTACGATCTATTCGGATTGCTATCTGCCCAAAAAGGGTGATATGTCCCGGGTGATTCCGGCTTATGATTATCCGTCTTATCATACTATTGATATGGGAGAAAAGCTGGATCTGGCATGTGAATCCGGTGTTTTTGATCAGTATGCCAATTCCTATCTGGTGTTCTGGAGTGCGGATACAGAGAAAATGGCTGCGTTAAAAGAGCGTGCGTTTATCAAATACAATAAGACCCGGCGGGAGCAGTTTCAGATCATGACGGCTATCGGAGAGCACCGGGAGGAGCATGATCAGAAGCATGCGGTCCGCTATGTGGAAAAGGCAGCGCTCAGTCTGGATGGAATCGGACATATCTGGTCTTTCCGTGAGAAGTATGAGAAGCTGACCAGCCAGCACCGGATTCTGAAGGTTGCAAAACCGGAATATCAGGACGGTAAAAACTCGGTATTTTTCCCGTATTTGGAGGGAGAGACCTGGTCAGAAAAGCTGGGAGAAGAGATCCGAAACGGAGCAGCACTTCTGGACAAACTGAAAGAAGCGATGGATCAGATCTACGATATTGCACCGGAATTTCGGAGCGGTTTCTCTTGTACGGATGAATTCCGGGAAGTGTTTGGAGATGGATTGACAGAATCGGATCTGGAACTTTTGCAGCACGATACTTCCTGCGAAGTATCCAATATTGATGCGTTGTTTGAAAATATGCTGCTGACGGAGAAGGGCATTTACTGTCTGGATTATGAGTGGGTATTTCTGTTCCCGGTTCCGGAGCATTTTGTAAAATACCGGATCCTCTATTACTTTTACGAGCAGTACAGCAGTATCATTCGTCAGTTGAGTATGGAGGAGATTCTGGAAGCATTCGGAATTACCGGGGAGATGGCGGAGGTTTACCGGAAGATGGAGCTCAGCTTCCAGAATTACGTGCATGGGGAGAATCAGCAGCTTTATCTGGGTAATTATATGGTTTATTCCAAGGGGGTTATGGAAATCCGCCAGGTGGAGAATGATCTTGCCCGTGCCAGAGAGCGGATTGAACAGATGAAGGTATATGCACGGGAGAAGGACCTGACCATTGGCAAGATCACGGAAGTGCAGCGGCTGACCAATAACCATGTGACGAATCTGGAAGCGATCATTCGCGATCTGCGCCATGAGATCGATGAGATGGGGAAGACACTGACCTATCTGAATCGCCATGAAGCATTGATTTTTAAGGCAAGAAGGAAACTGGGCGATCGGTTTAACCAGAAATATCCCCGTGGATCGGTAGAGCGCAAGCGATTAAAATATAAAAAGGACTGCCTGCTTCATCCGATTCGCTCCATGAAGCTGTATTCTACGGAAGAAGGGCGGAATCTTCGGAAAGGTGATTTTGAAATCGGCGATATTTACCGGGAACATGGAAAGCTGTATTTTGACACAGTGGAGCATCCGGATGTGTCCATTGTGATTCCGGTGTACAATCAGATCCATTATACCTATGCATGCCTGGTATCGATTCTGGAACATACGAAGGATGTCACCTATGAGGTGATTATTGCCGATGATGTATCTACGGATGCGACGGAACATCTTTCTGAGTTTGCGGAGGGACTTGTGATCTGCCGCAATACGACCAATCAGGGATTTCTGCGTAATTGCAACAATGCGGCACGTCATGCACGCGGGCGTTACGTGATGTTTTTGAATAACGATACACAGGTGACGGAAGGATGGCTCAGCTCTCTGGTCAAGCTGATTGATTCCGATCCGACGATCGGTATGGTCGGCTCCAAGCTGGTCTATCCGGACGGACGTCTGCAGGAGGCCGGCGGGATCATTTGGAGCGATGGCTCCGGCTGGAACTACGGACGGCTGGATGATCCCGATAAACCGGAGTACAACTATGTCAAAGATGTGGATTATATTTCCGGTGCGGCGATTCTGCTTTCCAATGATCTCTGGAAGCAGATCGGAGGATTTGATACCCGGTTTGCGCCTGCATATTGTGAAGATTCTGATCTGGCGTTTGAGGTGCGTAAGGCGGGATACCGAGTGGTGTATCAGCCTCTGTCCAAGGTGATTCATTTTGAGGGCATTTCCAACGGCACGGATGTGCAGGGAACCGGTCTGAAGCGTTATCAGGTAGCCAACAGTAAGAAACTGAAAGAAAAATGGGCGGATGAGTTTGCAAAGCAGTGTGAGAACAACGGGAATCCTGATCCGTTCCGCGCGCGCGAACGCAGTATGGGTAAGAAGATTATCCTGGTGGTGGATCACTATGTGCCGACCTGGGATAAGGATGCCGGTTCCAAGACGACGTATCAGTATCTGAAGATGTTCCTGAAAAAGGGTTATGTGGTGAAGTTCCTCGGCGACAATTTCATGCACGATGAACCGTATTCCACGATACTGCAGCAGATGGGCATTGAGATTCTGTACGGACCGGAATACCAGACGAAGATCTGGGACTGGCTGCGCGATCATGGCGATGATATTGCGGTTGCGTATTTGAACCGTCCGCATATTGCTTCCAAATATGTGGATTATATTCTGAACAATACCGATATCAAGATCATATATTACGGTCACGATCTGCATTTCCTGCGGGAAGGCAGAGAGTACGAGCTGACCGGAGATGTGAAGAAACGGGAAGAAGCCGAGTATTGGAGATCCATTGAGCTGTCCTTGATGCAGAAGGCTGCGGTATCGTATTATCCGTCCTATATTGAGCGGGATGCGATCAAGGCGATCGATCCGACAATCAATGTGAAAGATATCACGGCGTATGTGTTTGATGAATTCAAGACCGATATTTCGGAAGACTTTGCAAGGCGGGAAGGTCTGCTGTTTGTCGGCGGCTTTGCACATCCGCCGAATGCGGATGCGGTGCTTTGGTTTGCGAGAGATATCTATCCGCGGATCCGCCGGAAGATGGAGACTGCTGGTCTGACACCGCCGAACTTCTATGTGGTTGGTTCCAAAGTGACCGACGAGATTAAGGCGTTGGAACAGCCGGGCAACGGCATTATCATCAAGGGCTTTGTGTCAGAAGAAGAGCTGGCACGCCTGTATGCGGAGTGCAGAGTGGTCGTCGTGCCGCTGCGTTATGGTGCCGGTGTCAAGGGAAAAGTGGTAGAGGCAATCTATAACGGAGCGCCGATCGTGACAACATCCATCGGAGCAGAAGGCATCCCGCAGGTAGAAGATGTACTTCTGGTAGAAGATGAACCTGAAAGCTTTGCAGAAGCAACGGTGAAGCTGTACCAGGATACAGACAGCTGCCAGAACCTTTGCAGAAAGACGCAGGATTATATCCGAAAGCACTTCAGCATGGATGCCGCCTGGAAAGTGATAGAAGAGGACTTTACGCGCTAAGCAATGAGCAGTGCGAAGAAAAAAAACGGTGGAATTCCGATGCAAGCTCGCTTGCAAGCGGAATCCCCCCGCTCTTTTTCTTCATAGGGCCAAAGCCCGCGACCGACATGGAGCGTAAGCGGAATGAGGTACGCAGCATTGTGTGGGGGTATAGGAGGGAATATCGTCTTGCTCTTCCGCCATTCTGTAATTTTTCATTGGTGAGTGGCAGAAAAACATGAGTATGATGAGATTCGTGATAATATATTCGTGAAATAGGTAAACATGTTATTCCTTGCGTGGAAGGCGGTGCTGGTGATTTGACTAATCCGGTATCATGGCATATAATATACTTAACAAGAGAATCGATGACTAGAATCCACTTGGCCTTCGGTATGCAATTGACTGCAAAAAGTAGCGCCTTACTTTACCAGAGCAGAGTCGCTGCCTTTTTTTGTAAAAGAAAGATAACAAGAGCTTTTTGCAGACAAAAAAGTTTATGAGAAGAAGAGTGTTTCAAATAGAGAAAGGAAGATCGTTATAAGAGAAGAACCTGAAAAATTCAAATTAGAAGAATCAACCATATGGTCTTTTCCAGAGCGAGGAAACTGGGCTACTCATTCGGGAGAATATCGGGGAAATTGGTCGCCGTATGTTCCAAGAAATATCATTTTAAGATATTCAAAAAAACATGATTGGATACTGGATCAATTCTTAGGCAGTGGGACAACATTGGTTGAAGCGAAGCTATTAGGGAGAAATGCTATTGGTCTGGATATCAATTCTGAAGCTGTCAAATTATCTAACATAAATCTTAATTTTTCTTGTCGAGAAATATCAAAAATTTTCACAAAACAAGGTAATGCAAACGATTTATCATTTATTAAAGATAAGAGTATAGATTTAATATGCACTCATCCGCCATACGCAGACATTATACAGTATAGTAAAGATATTGAGGGAGATATTTCCCATCTAAAATATGAGGATTTTTTGCTAGCACTAGAAAAGATTGCTGAAGAATCTTATCGGGTATTAAAGAAAAAGGGTATATGTGCTTTTATGATTGGGGATATACGCAGAAAAGGATATGTTTTGCCATTGGGGATGAATGCCATGCAAAAATTTGTTGATGCAAAATTTAAACTTAAAGAAATTATTATTAAAGAGCAGCATAATTGTCGATCTTCTGATTATTGGGTTGGACAAGAAAGAACATTTTTGATGTTGGCGCATGAATACATATTTATATTAGAAAGAATTTAATATCCATGATGACGATAAAATGTATGTGTTAAAGTGTGTTGTTGTTAAAATGGAAACAAACGTGGAGATACAACAGAAACTAGTGTATCCCACGTTATAATAAAATTGTTTACCATGTAAGTAGTAATTTATCATGTACAACTTCGTTGTTCATGGTTTGACCAGCATTTTGTAAACGATCAATCATAGATGTACCACAATTAACAGAAATTTCTCTTTCAAATAACCCGGGGGGTGGAGTAATTGAGATATCCTTTTTATCGGATTCTCTTGTTCCGTTAATCGATAGCATCACATAAACACCTCTGGATTTGCAATCGGAGATTTTCCTAAACAGGTCTTCGATATTAAATGCTTGGGCACCATAGATAATACTTTGACTGTGTGTATATGGTGGATCACAGTAGATTACATCATTTTGCCGAGCCTTATCCATGCATTGTTCAAAAGACATGGTTGTAAAAGTGGAGTTGCTTATTAGTTTATGCCATATATCTACTCGTTTGGAAAAAGTTTCTGGTTTTATCGGATTATGCGGACCTTTTGGGGTAGACATATATCCATCAGCTTTTCTGAATCGGATTATACCGGAATAACACGTTCTTGATAATAAACAAAAATCGAGAGCATTATGATTTTGATTGAATCTATCTCGAATTTCATTGTACTTTTTATCAGGATTACAATAGTATTCGGTTATTTCCTGAGCGTAATAGTCTTTGATTTGAGTAGGATTGTATTTTACTATGTTAAAAATATCAATCAAAAATGGTAATATGTCGCTGGCATAAGACTGATTAAACATGGGAAAACCTGTTGTATTGTTTTGATATAGTAATTGAGCCATAACCGCACCGCTGCCTAAAAAGGGTTCATAATAGTTGTTAAATTGTTTTGGCATATATGAAATGATAGTCTCTGCAAAGCGTTGCTTATTACCTATCCACTTTAACAATGCTGGTACTTTTGCCATTTTATCAATCCTCACATGTGACTTATAGTCTGTAGACTCAAAGTCTACAGTGCTATTATAATGTAACTGTCTGGAGGTGTCAAGCAATGAAACAAGAATTACGTGTCGCTTATGGTAAAGCTATAAGATCAATAAGACAAACTAAGAAAATTTCACAAGAGGAATTAGCTGATCTCTGTGGTTTACATAGAACATATATAAGCGATGTAGAGCTTGGCAAGCGTAATGTATCGTTAGAGAATATTGATAAAATTGCTCATGCATTGCAGGTGAAAAAATCTGAATTATTTGTTGAGGTAGAACAATATGAAGGCGTTTAAAGAATTTAAAAGAGAAGATAAATCATTTTGGTTTTTCATTCGTTTTATTAGTGAAAAACTGGGATATTCAAAGAAAGGCGTTGTCCTTACTTATACAGTAGAACAGATAGAGGCACTCTGCGAAAAAGAAGATATAGATGTTTCACCAGATAGGATTAATAAGGCAGTATTATATTGTAACATGCGTGCGGATTTATTAAATAATACCATAGAGCAAAATCTAATGGATGTAGAAGAAGCTAGGGGTATTTTTGAGAAAATGCGTAACAGTGGGAAGTATAGATGTAAACTTATTATGAATAAACAACGCAAAGAAATTAAAAAAGTCAATTATTTTACTGCAATTATAACAATGCTTGCAGAAGAGATTCTTGGAGGAGATGAAGAATTTAATCCCGATCCGAGAGGACTTGTATATTTATTGAATAACCGGAAAATTATTGGAGCATCTTCAAGAAGATTTGATGGAGCATATCCGTCTATATATAATCCTAAGATTGTTTGGGAAATAAAGGAATACTATTATTCAAAATCATTTGGAAGCAGAGTTGCAGATGCAGTGTATGAGGCGGAACTTGATGGATATGAGTTTAATGAAATATATGATAGAACTGGTCAGCCAGTATACCATATAATGTTTATTGACAGCCATTATACGTTTTGGGAGCAAGGCAAATCCTATTTATGTCGATTTGTTGATACGCTTAATATGGGGCTTATTGATGAATTGATTGTAGGGAAAGAAGTACTGACAAGATGGAAGGAAGTTCTGAAAGAATTTGCTGATACGGAAAAGTAGAGTTGTTTCTATCGTTGAGTAATTTAATTGTAGAATTGGTATCATAGGGTACCATTATGTCCAGAAATAAGTTGCCCCGGAGTTTAAAAAGCTTCCGGGGTTTTCTGAATTTATCCGAGAACATTGCGCAAAAATCAATATTATTCGTGTAGATAGTAGCATCTCCCGCCGGAAAATGATATAATCCATCATACAATGGATTTTCAGACTCTAACTCAGGGTGACACAGGAGGAAACTATGCAGGCAATATTACTGGCAGGCGGACTGGGGACCCGGCTCCGCAGCGTAGTCAGCGACCGTCCGAAGCCGATGGCGCTGATTGAGGACAGGCCGTTTATGGAATACGTGGTTCATGAGCTTTCGCGCCATGGAATTACGGATATTATTTTTGCAGTTGGGTATAAAGGTTCCATGGTGGAAGACTATTTTGGAGACGGAAGTCAGTTTGAAGCGGCAGACGGCAGCGGACGACTCACGATTCGGTATGCTTATGAGGAGGAACTGCTGGGAACGGCAGGAGCGATTAAGAATGCCGGGAAGCTGGTGACAGAAGACCGGTTTTTTGTGCTGAATGCAGATACGTTTTACCAGCTTGATTACAGCCGTCTGGTGCAGATGCAGGAACAGATGAATCTTCAGATGGCACTGGTACTGCGGGAAGTGCCGGACGTATCCCGCTACGGACAGGCGGTGCTGGAGGAAGGCCGTCTGATCGGATTTAATGAAAAGACGACGGAGGCAAAGCCGGGTACGATCAACGGCGGTGTCTATCTGATGACGCGGGAGCTGATGGAGGATATTCCGGAGGGCAAGGTATCTCTGGAGAACCAGATGATTCCAAAGTGGCTGGGAGAAGGCCGCCTGCTGGGCGGTTTTGTCAATGACGGATATTTTATTGATATCGGGATACCGGAAGCATATTTTCAGTTTATTGAGGATGTAAAGAAAGGAGTTGTGGTATGGTAATCAGAGGACGGGCACCTTTACGTGTCAGCTTTGGCGGCGGCGGTACGGATGTGGCGCCGTTCTGCGAAGAGCAGGGGGGAGCGATCATTGGCAGCACGATCAATAAATACGCATATTGTTCCATTGTTCCGCGGCAGGATGATCAGATCATTGTGCATTCTCTGGATTTTGATATGACCGTCAAGTATAATGCGAAGGAGAATTTTGTTTATGACGGACGGCTGGATCTGGTTACGGCAGCGCTGAAGGCAATGGATATCAATCAGGGCTGCGAAGTATATCTGCAGTGTGATGCACCGCCGGGATCCGGACTTGGCACTTCGTCTACGGTGATGGTGGCACTTCTGATTGCAATGGCCCGCTGGAAGGGTGTGGAGATGGATGGATACCGCCTGGCCGATCTGGCGTATCAGGTGGAACGTGAGGACTTAAAGATTGACGGCGGCTATCAGGATCAGTATGCGGCGACCTTCGGCGGATTCAATTTTATCGAGTTCCACGGGCGCAATAATGTCGTTGTGAATCCGCTTCGCATCAAGAAGGATATCATTCATGAACTGCAGTACAACCTGCTTTTGTGTTATACCGGCAATATTCATGTATCTGCGAATATCATCAAGGACCAGGTGAAAAATTATGAGAAAAAGGATGCCTTTGATGCGATGTGTGAGGTGAAGGCGCTGGCTTATGCCATGAAGGATGAGCTTTTAAAAGGCAATCTGCACAGCTTCGGAAAACTGCTGGATTATGGCTGGCAGAGCAAGAAGCGCATGAGCAGTAAGATCACCAATCCGCAGATCGATGAACTGTATGAGGAGGCACTGAAGGCCGGTGCGCTGGGCGGTAAGCTTCTGGGAGCAGGCGGCGGCGGATATCTTCTGATGTATTGCCCGTACAATGTACGACACAAAGTGGCGGCGCGGATGGAGCAGGTCGGCGGACAGCTGGCGGACTGGAACTTTGAATTGCGCGGTGCTCAGGCGTGGATTGCCGATGAGAACCGATGGGATTATGATCAGGTAAAGGTACACATGCCAAACAGAGAATATACTTTTAAACTTTAACGCTGCGAGGATGAAGCATGGAACGAGTGATTTTTCTGGACCGTGACGGAACGCTGAATGAAGAGGTGAATTATCTGCACCGGAAGGAAGATTTGAAACTGCTTCCGGGTGTGACGGAGGCGCTTCGGCATTTTCGGAAAGCCGGATACCGGATTGTGGTGGTGACCAATCAGGCCGGTGTTGCGCGTGGATATTATACAGAAGAGGATGTGCATGAACTGCATCGGTATATGAACGAACTGCTTCAGGCAGAAGGGGCGGGCGTGGATTATTTTTTCTACTGCCCGCATCACCCGGAGCATGGGATTGGCATATATAAGAAGCAATGTCACTGCCGAAAGCCGGAAACCGGGATGTTTGAGATGGCGGAGCAGTATTTTGAAGTGGATAAGGCACATTCGTGGATGATCGGTGACAAGCTGATCGATGTGCAGGCAGGCCGAAATTATGGCGTGCACACCGTGCTTGTGGGAACCGGATATGGTGCGAGGGAGCAAAAAGAGGCGCAGCTGGCGGGAGGAGAATCTTATGATCTTTACGCAGAAACGCTTCTCGCCGCCGCCGAAGCAATTTCTGGATGGCGAGATACTGACAGGGAAAGTGAGACATGAGACAATGTTAAATGAGAGACAGCAGGAGATTTTAAATGAACTGACAGAACGTTATCCGGTACTGGAAGCAGTGCGCGGATCAATTCTGGAGGCCTATCAGATCCTGGAGGAATGTTATGAAAGAGGCGGAAAGCTTCTGGTGGCAGGCAATGGCGGAAGCTGCGCCGATGCGGAGCACATTGTAGGTGAGCTGATGAAGGGGTTTGTGAAGCGCCGTCCGCTTCCGGATGCACTTAAAGTGCGGATGTGTGAGGCGGATGCGGAGCATGGAAGACAGCTGGCGGACAGCCTTCAGGGAAGCCTGATGGCAATTGCGCTGAACGGACATCCGGGATTATCCACGGCATTTGCCAACGATGTGGATGCGGATATGATTTATGCACAGCAGCTCAGTGGATATGGCGTGGCAGGCGATGTATTTCTGGGGATATCTACCTCGGGAAATTCCAAAAATGTGGATTATGCCGTGACTGTGGCAAAGGCAAAGGGGCTGAAGGTCATCGGACTCACCGGAAAAGATGGCGGCAAGCTGGGCAGACGTTCTGATACGGCGATCATCGTACCGGAGATGGAGACCTTTAAGATTCAGGAACTGCATCTGCCGATTTACCATGCGCTCTGTCTGCTTCTGGAAGAACACTTTTTTATTTCATAGCTGTGAGAGGGAGCGTATTATGATCAGTCATACATTTGCAGTCTGTGCCTACAAAGATTCTCCTTATCTGGAGGCGTGCATCCGATCCCTGAAGCAGCAGTCGGTTCCGTCGAAAGTGATTGTCTGTACGTCGACCCCCAGTCCGTATATCCGTGAGATGGCGGAGCGGTTTAAACTTCCGCTTTATGTGCGGGACGGTGCGAGCGATATTCAGGATGACTGGAATTTTGCCTGTGCGATGGCGGATACCAGGCTGGTGACGATTGCGCATCAGGATGACTGCTATCACAGGGATTATGCGAAATATGTACAGGATACCTGGAGCCGTTATCCGGATACGACAGTGTTCACGACGGATTGTGCGATTGTAAAGAATGGTCAGGTTCAGAAATCAGGATTGGTCCCGTTTGTGAAGCATGTGCTGCGCCTTCCGCTGCGTCTGCATGGCCTGGCGGACAGAAGCTGGCTGAAAAAGTCGGCACTTTTGTTCGGCAATCCGATTATCTGTCCGTCTTGTACGTATGATAAGGAGGCGCTGGGAGAGCCGCTGTTTGATTCGACGTTTAAATTTGCACTGGACTGGGACACCATGTGGAAATTTGCGCAGCGCCCGGGCCGGTTTATCTGTGTGGAACGTCCGCTGATTCATTACCGGATACATGACGGTGCGACGACCAAGGCCTGTATTGAAGATCAGCGCCGTTCGGCGGATGAAGCGGCCATGTATGAAAAAATCTGGCCGAAGCCGGTGGTGAAGGTGCTGATGCACTTTTACCGCAAAGCGTATTCCGCTTATAACTGATGCAGGGAAACAATCAATCGAGAAGGAAGAAGAAGGAAATGACAGGACGGGAAAAGGCGGCAGCCGCCGGTGCAGCGGTTCTGACGGTTGGAATAACAGGGTATTCGGCATGGAAGATGCTGGTGACAGGTGTGCTGTCCTGGCATATCCGGCAGCCGGAGTTTGGCTCCATGATGGCGGAGCTTCTGGTGGTGTGGGGCCTTTTATGTCTCCTGTTTTTGACAGTTGCTGACAGCAGGAAGGTATCTGCGGCAGTCGGGATTTTGATTGCTGCCGTCTGCTGGCTGCATGAGATTTTTCTTCCGGTGATAGGTTCCGGAATTTATGTCGGATATCTGGCTCTGACCGGAATGTGGTTCTGCCGGACGTTTGTACGGAAAAGGCTGGATGTCTGCTGGAATGTACTGGCAGGCAGTGCAGTGACGCTTATGGTGTTCTGCCTGCTTTCTTTTGTGCAGCTGGGCAGTATTACGAAATTGAGATTCTGGGTGGTTTTCAGCGGCGCGGGACTTCTGATCTGGTACCGGGAGGCCTGCAGCCGCGACCCCATCTGGAATGTAAGATCGTCCTCGGGGATTTTGGACAGTGATGGAAGTTCAGGAAGAAAGAAGCGTACTGCGGTTATGTTGGCCGCTGTTGTGACGCTTCTGCTTCTGCAGGCATCCCGGATGAATCTGGCGGTGGATTTTGACAGTATCTGGTATGGGGTACGCTCTGATGTGATGCTGGACAGCGGAAACGGAATCTATGAGAATCTGGGAACACTGGGAGTGGTGTACACATATTCCAAGGGTCTGGAGACACTGACCTTGCCGCTGGCGGGTCTGCCGTCCTACAGCTTTGTCATCGCGTTTAATCTGTGGATGGGGGGACTGGTGCTTCTTGCGGCATATCGTACGGCCCGGATGGTTCTGAAAACAGAGGCGGCGCTGTGGGTGCCGTTTCTGATGGCAGCAGTGCCGGCCATTATGAATATGGCAGATACTGCCAAGTCGGATCTGATGACGCTGCTTTGTCAGATTCTGATGCTGCAGGGAATGCTGGGATATATCAGAGAGCATCGCGGCGACTGGCTTGTGGCGGGTGCTGCGGCATTTGGAGTGAGTCTGACTCTGAAACCGACAGCAGTGGTGTTTTCCACGGCGATTGCAGGTATGAGTGTTCTATGGCTGATCCGGAACCGGCAGTGGCACGGGATCAGAAACAAACGGATCTGGCTGATGCTTGTTCCATCGGCGATAGCACTGGCGGGAATCTGGGGGCGGACCATGTATCTGGTTGGTGTTCCGGTGACATCGGTATTTTATCAGGTGTTTCAGAAGCTGGGGTTTCAGGTGAAATACCCGTTTTATGCATCCGGGTTTCCGTCTGCGGGCGGCGGATGGTCCTTCGGGGAAAAAATCGCGTTCCTTGCAAAACGTCTGATTGGAGTATGTTTTCTTCCGCTGGGAGAGGATATGGCGCATGTAATCATTGCCTGGGGAACCGTGATTCCGGCGGTGATGCTGGTGTTATGGGTGATTTTCCGGGGAGTATCGCGCTGCTCTGATGGGGAAAAACGGATCCTGTCCTATTTTACGTGGCTTCTGCTCCCGATTGGTCTGGTGAATCTGATCAGTCTGTATTCGCTGTCACAGATTGACGGCAACTATTACATGTTCTATGATACACTGGTGATCTTTGCCGGAGTAATCTGGCTGGAAAGCCTGGAAAGCAGAAACCGCAGCGTCTGCCGGATTCTGCTGCTTCCTGCCTGGATATATGCAGCTGTGTTCTGCGGCCTGACAAACTGGGCGTGGGCGTTGGGAAACGGCGGAATGCATCCGGTCAATCGCGGGTATTATGCCCATGTGGAGGCAGAGCGGCAGAAGCGGACGGATCAGGGAAGCAGGGCCATCTGGGATATTCTGGCAGCAAATCCGCGCAATCGGGTGATTGCGCTGGGCGAACACCCGGGGGTACTGACTTTCCCGTGCTGGGTACAGTCTTATGTGGATGTATCCGGATACTGGGGCAATCCGGAGGTCGTTGCGGATACACCGAACTTTCTGGAATATCTGCAGTTTGCAGATGTGGATTATATTTATATGGAAAAAGAATATGTGGATGTCAGCGTGCGGATTTATCAGATTATTCGGACACTGGTGGAAGAGGGACAGCTGGATGATGTGCGGGATGAGAACGGCAATCTGATTCTGACTGTGCGAAAGGCGGAAGATGAACCGGTTTCCGAAGCCTCGATCCGAAGGAACCTTCAGGTTTTTGACGAACGATATGTGCAGCATCCATAAAACAGCAGGAGGACGATATGGAAAAACGTTGGGTGAAAAAAGCGCTGCGGTGGCGGGATAACGTGATTGCCGCGCTGATTCTGACCGCATTTGCATTCTGGGTCAATCGCGGGATGGAAATCCGCGGACTATACATGGATGATCTGTATCTCTGGTCCTGCTATGGAGAACAGTCATTTCTGGAATATGTATTTCCGGTGGGAAGTACCAGATTCCGCTTCCTCTATTACCTGGCTGCATGGCTGGAACTGGCGCTGGTTGGCTCTCATGTAGAATGGTTTGTGCCGGTCAATATCCTTCTGAATGCGGGAATCGGCTATACGCTTTATCAGATGGCGCGGAAATTCAGCCGTTCCACGTATGTGGGAATCCTGGTGGGTATTGCGTTTCTGGCATCCCGGATGTCCTACTATCAGATCGGCCAGGTATACGGACTGATGGAGACTATGGCATTGTGGATGGCTATTGGAATTCTGTATCTGCTTTGCGGGTACCTGAATGAGCACGACGGAAGGGAACCGCGCAGATTTTATGCTGCCTGTCTGCTGTATTTTGGAATCTGTTTCGTCCATGAGCGCTATATGGTACTTCTCCCGCTGTTCTTTTTTGTGCTGTTGTGCGGCAGGAGTAAGGACTGGAAACTCTGGGGAGTGCCTGTCGGGCTGTTCGCGGCGGTACAGACAATCCGGTTTTTTACCATCGGCGGACTGGCACCGGCGGGTACCGGGGGGACGGATGTTGCGGATACGTTTTCACTTCGTGAGGCGGTACGCTTCGCATGCAGCCAGGTTGCGTATGTATTTGGAATCAATGCAGGTCCGGAACATCTGAACGGACAGAATTTCCGGCAGGCGCCGCTTGCAGTCATGCTGCTGATTGCGGTGGCGGATCTGATGCTGGCTGGAATGGTTGTGGCATTTCTTGTGAAGCTGATTCAGGGACGGAAGCAGTGTCTGAGCAGTCTCTGGATCAGTCTTCTGTTTCTGGGATTTATCGGCGGGTGTATTGCCTGTTCCAGTGTGACGATTCGGGTGGAGATGCGCTGGGTCTATGTGTCTTATGCGGCGGCGCTTCTGTATCTTTCCTGGCTGTACGGGACACTGACCGGAGGCATGGTGGAGCATGGGCGCTGGACGCAGGCGGTACCTTACCTTGCGATGGTGACACTCTATGTGGTGCTGATGCTGCCGGTGGAGCTTTTTTACCGTGGGCTGTATCCGAACCTGTATTACTGGCCGAACCAGAGCCGGTACAACTCCCTGGCTGAGGTCACATACGGAACCTATGGAGACGCGATCTTCGGGAAAACAATATACATGGTTGGTGACAGCTATGAGATGAGTGATTTCACGGCCAATACCTTTTTCAAGGTGTTTGACCGGCAGCGCAGGGCGGAAGGTACGCAGGTCGTTCATATTGAGGATGTCCGTGAGATCGGGCTGGTGACCGGCGACATGCTGATTCTGCAGGAAGACCCGGCGCACAACCGTTTCCTGGATATCACACAGGCAGTTCGGGATTTCAAATGTCACGTCCGGTATGGGTACTATGAAGATGGCTGGATGGATGAACGTGCAGGAATACAGCTGATGGCCGGGAGTACAGGACAGATTGTCCTGAGCTTCTATTATCCGCGGGAGCTTTCGGAGGAACAGTGGATCACTGTTTCTGTCAATGGAGAGCCGGAGATTTATCTGAATATGGATCAGGACCAGGTGGAGACGACACTGCAGATGAAGCCGTATGAGGTGGTTGATCTGGAGCTTGAAACCAACTTCTACGTGCCGGATGCGCAGGAGCAGCGAGGTGAGCGCAGGCTTGCGGTGCTGATGCAGATTCAGGCGGATTAAGTGAGACGCATGGTACCGTGCTCGTTGAAAAATGCGTGCACCTGTGGTATCATCACAATGTGTGTGAAACAGATTGGGAAGGAAACAGATGAAACAGAAAAAGATGATTTATTACGGGCTTCCGCTTCTGGGGACGCTTTTTTGCCTGATTTATATCAGAGCGGCAACCTGTGATATTGTATATACGGATTATATCCGGCTGGTCAATACCTATCTGCCGGATGTGTGGAATCCAGAGAAGTTTTTTGTACCGGATGTCCTGACCCGGATTCCGATTCATTATCTGGGGCGGATTGTGAATGTGATGCTGTTTGGTTACAGTACGACCTTTGACATGGCACTGGGTGCTGTGGGACTGGGACTGTCCGGACTGGTGCTTGGTATGTACTGCAGGAAGCAGAATGTCGGCATGGCCTGGTATCTGCTCCTGTTGTTTCTGCTGTTTGGCCTGGATAAGTGGGAGATGCTGACCAATGGTACCGGCTGGGGACATTTTATGGCTTTTGCCGGTTTTTACTATCATTATCTGGTGTTTGACCGGGTTTGGCATGGACCGGAAAAGAAACATGACCGGATTCGCCTGATGGTTCTTCCGTTTGTGATCACTCTGGGGATGGCAGGTCCGTATTGTGCGGTGTATTCGGCAGTTATGCTGCTGGCTTATGCGGCTGCCTGGCTGATGGAGCGAACCGGCCGCAGAAAGCTCTGGTTCGCGGGAGCGGTTTGTGTTGTGGTTCCGCTGCTCCTCTATCTCTGGAGCAATTCCTATGCAGTGGAGGATCATGCGGGGGCGGTGGATGTCGGACTTCTGGATCTGGCAGCTGCAGCACCGGATTTTTTCCCGCGCTTTCTGCTGAAGGCGCTGGCGTCCATGGTGGTCGGCGGTGAGACTTTGCAGCAGTGGATTGCAGATGGTGTGATCACGGATGGAATGGCATATCTTCTGGGAGCGTTTCTGGCAGCGGCATATCTGCTGGCACTGGTGCTTAACTGGAAATACCGCCTGTATGAGCGGACGCTGATGCCGCTGATGCTTTTGTTTGCGGGGATGGGTAATCACGCAATCGTGCTGATCTCCCGATATATTTTTGTAAAGGAAAACTACGGGATGAGTTCCCGTTATGCGCTGCAGTATCAGGCCGGACTTCTGGGAATCGTGCTGACATTTGCGCTGCTCTGGAGACAGCTTGGCAGGCTGCGGGCGGCCGTGTCTGTCCGTCTGGCAGCGGGCGCTGTCTGCCTGGTTTTGTTTGCAGGACACGGATATACCGATTATGTGGAGTGGAAAAAAGCTCCTTACCGGGAAGCCTATGGAAGAAATATTGAAGCAGTTGCCGTACAATTTGAGCAGGTCAGCGACGAGGTACTGCGGGAAACTTTTGATTATCGCAAGAGCAGGCCGGACAGCGGGGCGAAGGTGCGCAGTGCGCTCCGGATCCTGAAGGATCACGGCTGGAATGTGTTTGGAAGATAGATTACGGAGGAACAGGACATGAAAGTAGTAATTCTGGCCGGAGGCCTTGGAACCAGAATCAGCGAGGAAAGTCACTTAAAGCCGAAGCCAATGATTGAGATCGGGGGACGGCCGATTCTTTGGCATATTATGAAATATTATTCCGAATTTGGATTTCACGAATTTGTGATCTGCCTGGGATATAAACAGTATGTGGTGAAGGAATTTTTTGCAGATTATTTCCTGCATACGTCAGACGTGACCTTTGATCTTGCAAATAATAAGATGGAAGTCCACAACAACTATTCCGAACCGTGGAAGGTGACTCTGGTGGATACCGGACTGCATACGATGACCGGCGGCCGTGTGAAACGGATTCAGCCTTACATCGGAGAGGAACCGTTTATGCTGACCTACGGTGACGGAGTGTGCAATGTGGATTTGCATGCACTGGTGAAATTTCATGAAAGCCACGGCAGGATCGCAACGATCACGACGGTCAACATCGGACAGCAGAAGGGTGTGCTGGATATCGGAGCAGATAATGTGATTCGTTCGTTCCGTGAGAAATCTGCCAATGACGGAGCTGTGATCAACGGCGGATTCATGGTCATGAATCCGGAGATTTTCGGATATCTGGACGATGATACGACTGTATTTGAACAGGGACCGATGCAGCGGCTGGCTGCTGAGGGACAACTGATGTCTTTCTATCACGACGGTTTCTGGCAGTGCATGGATACCCAGCGTGAGATGAAGAAGCTTGAGGAGCTGTGGCAGTCGGGACATGCGCCGTGGAAGATCTGGAAATAAGAAAGGAACTGTATTGGAATTATGAATTATAATCTGGAAACATGCAAGGCATTTTATCAGGGAAAACGCGTGCTGGTGACCGGTCATACCGGATTTAAAGGGAGCTGGCTGAGTCGGATTCTGACGCTGGCGGGAGCCGAGGTAACGGGGTATTCCCTGGAGCCTCCGACCAGCCCTTCTCTGTTTGAGATTCTGGGACTGGCAGATACGATGGACTCGGAAATCGGGGATATCCGTGATCTGAAGCATTTGAAAGAGGTATTTGATCGGGTACAGCCGGAGATTGTGATTCATCTGGCAGCACAGCCGATCGTCCGGGATTCCTATCGGGAGCCGGTTTATACTTATGAAACCAATGTCATGGGGACTGTGAATCTTCTGGAATGTGTGCGGCTGAGTCCGTGCGTGAAGTCGGTTCTGAATGTGACGACAGATAAGGTGTATGAGAACCGGGAGTGGGAGTATGGCTATCGGGAATGTGATCCGCTGGATGGCTATGATCCGTATTCCAACAGTAAATCCTGCTCCGAACTGGTGACTCACAGCTATCAGAAATCCTTTTTCCAGGATGGACGCTGTGCAATCTCCACAGCCCGTGCCGGCAATGTGATCGGCGGCGGTGATTTTGCAAATGACCGGATTATTCCGGATTGTGTGCGCGCGATGGAGGCGGGGAAAGAAATTGTTGTGCGCAATCCCTATTCCACCCGCCCGTTCCAGCATGTGCTGGAGCCGTTGTTTGCCTATCTGCAGATTGCGCAGAGACAGTATGAGGATCGGATGTTCCAGGGCTATTACAATGTGGGACCGGATGACTGTGACTGCGTGACCACAGGTGATTTGGTGACCATGTTCTGTGAAATCTGGGGCGAAGGGGCATCCTGGGTAAACCGTCATGACGGTGGACCGCATGAGGCGAATTTCCTGAAGCTGGATTGTTCCAGAATCAAGCATGTCTTCGGATGGCAGCCGCACTGGCACATTCTGGAGACTATGGATCAGACCATTGCGTGGTCGAAAGCCTATCTGAAAGGTGAAAAGATGCTTGCTGTGACAGACCAGCAGATCCGGGAATACTGATGGACTCTGTTTTGACAGGCAGCGTATATTGAGTGAGGAGATGAAAACATGGAGAAAACACAGCAGCAGGCGAGACAGGAGATTCTGGATCTGGTGGCAGATTACTGTCAGACCTATCATGTGAATAACAAGAAAGCGTTTGAACCGGGAGATCGTATTTCCTATGCATCCCGTGTCTATGATTCTGCGGAAATGGTGAATCTGGTGGACAGTGCACTGGAATTCTGGCTGACTTCCGGCCGTTATACCGATGAATTTGAGAAGAAACTGGCAGAGTATCTGGGAGTCAGATACTGTTCTCTGGTCAATTCCGGTTCGTCTGCAAATCTGAATGCCTTTATGGCACTGACATCCTCACTGCTCGGCGAGCGTCAGGTGCGCCGGGGAGACGAGGTGATTACGGTGGCAGCCGGATTCCCGACTACGGTGACTCCGATGATTCAGTATGGGGCAGTTCCGGTATTTGTGGATGTTACGATTCCACAGTACAACATTGACGTGACTCAGCTGGAGGAGGCATATTCTGACAAGACGAAGGCAGTGATGATTGCGCATACACTGGGCAATCCGTTTGATCTGGCAGCAGTGAAGGCGTTCTGTGAGAAGCATCAGTTGTGGCTGATTGAGGACAACTGTGATGCTCTGGGAAGCCGCTATACCATAGACGGGGAGGAGAAATTTACCGGAACTGTCGGTGATATCGGAACTTCCAGTTTTTATCCGCCTCACCACATGACCATGGGCGAAGGCGGTGCGGTGTATACGAACAACCCGCTGCTTCATCGGATTATTCGCTCTTTCCGGGACTGGGGGCGTGACTGTGTCTGCCCGTCCGGTCACGATAATCTGTGCGGACATCGGTTTGACCGCCAGTATGGGGAACTTCCGCTGGGGTATGATCATAAATATGTGTATTCTCATTTTGGGTACAATCTGAAGGCGACGGACCTTCAGGCATCGATCGGCTGTGCGCAGCTTGAGAAATTCCCGGGCTTTGTGGAACGCAGGCGTCATAATTTTGACCGTCTGAAAGCCGCGTTGGCTGATACCGGGGACAAACTGATTCTGCCGGAGGCATGCCCGAATTCCAGACCGAGCTGGTTTGGCTTTCTGATCACCTGCAAGGAAGGGGTGGATCGGAATGCGGTTGTGCAGTATATCGAAAGCCATGGTGTGCAGACGCGTATGCTGTTTGCCGGCAATCTGACCAAGCATCCGTGCTTCGATCAGATGCGTGCGGAGAAGACCGGGTATCGTGTCATTGGTGATCTTCATGTGACAGACCAGATTATGCAGAATACGTTCTGGGTAGGTGTATATCCGGGTATGAGCGATGAAATGATCGATTATATGGCAGATATGATTCATGAGGCAATCAATCAGCAGTGAGGATGAATATGGAATATGATCTGACCAGGGTTCATGAGACCAATTTGAAAATTTTAAAGGAAATTGACCGGATTTGCCGGAAATACAAGATCAAATATATGCTGGATGCAGGAACTCTGCTTGGCGCGGTGCGCCATCAGGGATTCATTCCATGGGATGACGATGCAGATGTTGCATTCACCAGAAATCAGTACCAGGCATTTATGAAGGTCGTACGCAGGGAATTGCCGGATACCATGGAGCTGATCACGCCGCAGGATTTTCAGGGCGGAAAGGCATTCTTCGATTTTACGGCACGTATCATCTATAAAAACAGCCAGACGCATGAGAATACGCCCGAGATGCAGTATTATGAAGGAAAACTGAATCATCTGTGGGTGGATCTGTTTACCATTGATGAACTTCCGCAGAAGAAAGGCAGTGCCGGTATCACGCTTCTGCTGCACAAGATTGTGTACGGCATGGCAATGGGGCATCGATATCATCTGGATTTTTCCAAATACAGTACGTTCCATAAGCTTGCCGTGGGTGGAATGTCCACGGTGGGCCGCCTGATACCGATGAAGCTTCTGTTCAGGCTTCAGTATCTTGTGGCAGTCAAGGATCACAAAGGACGCAGCAATCTGCGCTATTACAGCAACTATCAGCCGGACTATCTTTATGTGACGCTTCAGAAAGCGTGGTGTGAGGAGATCGTGGATCTGGATTTCTGCGATACGAAGCTGATGGCACCGAAACACTGGCATGAGGTGCTTACCTGGATCTATGGGGATTATATGACCCTGCCGCCGAAGGAACAGCGGGTTCCGGCACATTCCTCCATGCAGATTCAGATTTTTGATGAGGAAACGGAGTAGGCAGATGAAGGAACGGGTTCTTTCGGTGGTTGTGTCAGTCTATAATGAGGAGCAGGCACTGCCGCTGTTTTATCGGACCACCAGTCCGATTTTAAAGTCGCTGACCTGGGATTACGAGCTGATTTTTGTCAACGACGGAAGTGCAGACGGAAGTCTGACCATTTTAAGAAATCTGGCAGAGCAGGATGATCGGGTAAAGGTCATCGGGTTTTCCCGGAATTTCGGACACGAGGCGGCGATGATTGCGGGAATTGATTATGCGAAAGGTGATGCCGTTGTGTGCATGGATGCGGATCTGCAGCATCCGCCGGAGTGCCTGCCTGCGATCATTCAAAAACTGGAGTCCGGTTACGGGGTGATCAATATGGTGCGCACGCAGAATAAGTCTGCCGGGCTGATCAAAAATATCACTTCCGCCGTTTTTTACCGGGTGATCAATACGCTGTCCGACGTGAAATTTGAGCCGAATGCTTCGGACTTTTTTGCTGTGTCCAGGCAGGCAGCCGATGTACTGCGGCGGAATTACCGGGAAAAAGTGCGCTTTCTGCGTGGCTATGTACAGAATATCGGGTTTCATAAGACGACGATTGCTTATGAGGCCCATGACCGGGTGGCCGGGGAGAGCAAGTACAGTATTCGGAAACTGTTTGCATTTTCCGTAAATACGATCCTGTGTTTTTCCAGTCTGCCGCTGAAGCTGGGCATCTATGCCGGTGTGTTTGCGGCTCTTCTGGGAGTCGTGGTGATGATTTATACGTTGTGTACCAGACAGGGAGCACCGAGTGGTTATGCGACGATTGTGGTTCTGATTTGCTTCATGTTTGCGATCCTGTTTGTGATAGTTGGAATCATCGGAGAGTACCTCGCGATCCTGTTCAGTGAGCTGAAGGACCGGCCGGTATATATTGTAGAAGAAACAAAAAATCTGGAAAAATAGAAAAAGAACAGAGACCGGAAATGTGATATTTCGGGAATCTGTTCTTTTTTTGCTTTTTTAGAATTATTTCATTATTCCGGAAACCACGGAATCCGGAATTACAAATTCCACACAACCCATATACATCGGTGCTACATCACCTTCGTTAAAACAGATAACGATATTGCCGTCTGCGTTGATGTAAAAAGAAGTTTCGTCTGTAATTGCCTGAAAATTCCATTCCGGTATGTCGGTCTCATCGACCCAGTAGTGAACCATTTCATCTTTTGCCATCTGTTCCCGCATCTGTGTTTTAATATTTTCACTGATGGGGGTGATATAGTCCGAGCCGTCAGTAAAGAGATCCTTCAGCTGAAGGCGTTGTCCTGTGGTCAGATCAATGGTATAGAAATAATCCCATTCCGCACCGCTTCCGGCCCCCTGATAGCAGATCAGTTTCAGAGTAAAATATTGTTCTGTAGTAGTAAGAATTTCACTTTTTACCACGACATCCTGATAACCTTCCTGATCACTCCTGTTTTTCTCAAATTCCGATATAATCTGGTCGGTAATCGTCTGTATTTCCTGATTTACCTGTTCAATCGCCTGATTTACGGAATCACCTGCCGGACTTTCCGTCTGATTGCCGGCTACCAGTTCCGGCACCTGGATATCGGCATTCTGACGATCGCTCTCATACTGATAATTCCGGAAAGTAACCACTTCTACCAGTTTGCCTACGAGAGGAAGACTGCTCATCGCGTAAGCCACATCCGCAGAAGTGTTGGGAAGAAGAATCAGTACGGAGAGTGCGGCAGCTGCAGCAAAGCTGCATTTTACAATCCCTGAACGGTGTTTTTTGTTCTTTACTGTTTTGGCTTCTTTGATTCTGTGTTTCATCTCTGTTACCTGTTCTTGCGTCATGCGCATCTGGTGATATTCCTGATTCAGTTTTTCCAGCCGCTCTTTGTCATTTCTCTGTTCTTTCATGGGTTACCTCCTTTCATCTCTCCGCACATCATCGGAAAGTTCCAGCTGCAGTTTTTTTAAGCTTCGATACAGTCGGCTTTTTATGGTACTGATATTCTCTTCTAAAATTTCTGCGATTTCACTGAGCTTTTTGTCTTCGAAATATTTCAGTTCTATGACGGCTTTGTCTTTTTCCGGCATTGCATCGAGTGCACGCTTCAGATCCACATTTTCATATGTATCCTCTGCTCCCTGTTCCGCAGGAAGTTCATCCAGGGAAGATTCCGATCTCCTGCGGAGAAAATTGAAAATTTCATTCAGCATGATCCGGTACAGCCAGGTTCCGGCAAATTCCTTTTTTTTCAGAGACTGGCTATGTAAAATTGCTTTGTATGCTCCTTCCTGTACAATGTCTGCTGCGTCAGCTTCGTTGTGTACGTAGCTGTATGCAAGACGGTAGTAATGGTTGTAATTTTCCAGTAAAAGCTGCTCTATGATCTGTTCTTTTTCTTTTGTTCCGGCAAACAGTCTCACGTTTGTTATCCCTCCTCTTTCTGCATTCTACTCATTAGACGTTCGGAAGACCAGAAAAGTTTCATGGAAATTGAATCGGATATGAAAAACAAAAATGGAGGTGCTGCATAGTTTGCAGCATCTCCAGGGAGAATGGCCGGGGTTAGCGGCAGTTGGTTTCCTCCAGATAAGCTTTTGCATCTTTAAAGAAACTTGCGATAATCAGGATCATAATGATGCCAACCGGGAATGCCGCGATGATCGACACAGTCTGCAGATTCGCCATGGAATTTTCGGAGAAGAGCAGGGCGAGCGGCAGAAGGATCAGAAACACCGACCAGAAAAGTTTGACCTTTCGGTCCGGTTCTGCATCGTGAGGCAGTTCTTTGTAGGTGTAGGCAGATGCCACCATCGTGATGGAATCAAAGGAGGTCGAGTAAAAGGTAACCATGCACAGCACCAGCAGGATCAGCACGAACCAGGAAAACGGAAGCTGCTCCAGGATGGAAATGATGGAGGTGTAAAGATCTCCGGTTGCATGGTAGGAAGCGAGGATATCCAGCCGCCCGTGCATCTGAACGCCGAGACCGAAATTGCCCAGAATGATGAAGGACGTGTAGGTGCCTGCCAGACCAAAGAAATATCCTCCCAGAATGGTCTGGCGGATCGTCCGCCCCTTGCTGATGGAACCGATGAAAAACGGAACAGCCACGCACCAAACCATCCAGTATGCCCAGTAGAAAATAGTCCAGTTCTGCGGGAATGAGGAAGTACGCATGGAATCGGTCCAGGTGGACAGACCGATGAAGTTCTGAACCATATTGCCAAGCGCGGTGATGCCGGTCTCAACGATGAAACGGCTCTCTCCGCCAAAGAGGAAGATATAGGTCAGCAGCGTGAAAAACAGGTAGGTGCAGCAGGCTGCGGCTTTCTGTACGCCCTTCATTCCGAAATATACACAGAAGGTGTAAATCAGGCATACGGTCAGCAGGATCATGATGGTCAGGGTTGTGGACTGCGCAATGCCGGTCACACGGCTGATCGCCATAGACAGAAGCGGAGTTGCCAGGGAGAAGGTGGTTGCGGTACCGGCAAGCAGAGCAAATACGGCAATCAGATCAATGAGCTTGCCGATCCACCCATCCACGCGGCTGCCAAGCAGAGCCCGACAGGATTCGGAGTATTTCTGCTTGTCGCGTTTGCGTACATGCAGCATAAAACCGAAAGCTACGGAAAGTACCAGATAAAAGCCCCACGGAATCGGTCCCCAGTGAAACAGTGGGAAGGTTGCTGCCCAATCCTGCATGGTTCCCATCTCGGTGATGTGCGGTTCGGATGCATACAGCATCCATTCACAGCAGGAGTAGAACAGAATATCTGCTGCAAGACCGGCGGTGAACATCATGGAACCCCAGCGGAAACTGGAATACTCCGGTTTGTTCAGATTTCCCAGCCGGATCTGACCGTAGCGGGAAAAGGCAAGGTACAGGGAGCAGAAAAATACGCCCAGCCCGATCAGCAGATAATAGCTTCCCAACTGGTCTCCGAGGAAGTAACGGATGGTTTCCAGCGTACCGGAAGATGATTCAGGATACAATACAAACAGGGCACAGAGTGTCACGATACAGAAGAACGGCACCAGTGTAGTAAAAAGATCCAGCTGTGAAAGCAGGGACTTGGATGATGAATTCATAACGGAAAAACCTCCTTGCTGTTATTTTGTGAGAATGGTTTGGCATTCCACAAAGGATGTTCAAAAAAATAAAAAAATAATTTATATTGAACATAATAGCATTATAAGATAAAAAAATCAAGTCGGAAAGATGACGTTTTTCTGACGATTTTCGGAAAGGGGTATAAAAAATTCGGAGTCTCTGGTAAAATAAGAGTCTGTGGATGAACCATTTCCAGAGAAAACATCAGAACAAAAAAAGACAGGAGAAGGAATGATATGAAATATAGAGGACAGAGACGTTGGCTGAGCGGCAGTCTGGTAGCAGGGCTGGTATTGGCAGCTGTAGTGAGTGGGCCGGGAAAAACAACGGAGTACGCCGGTTTGCCGGTTCAGAAGAGTGATTTTCATCTGACGGAATACTTGTCGGATGGTATGGATGCATTCCGCAGGACTGTGGGGCAGGGCGATGCGATTCAGGCGTTTATCGGGAATGATATGCTGACATCGGCGGTTACGGATGCGTCGGCCGAGAAGAGCCATGTGGTGACGGCAGGAGGCAGCGGAACGATCACTGCGGGCGGCAGCCAAACGGTGACCGCGGGAGGAGGTCAGGGTCCTTCTGTATATGGCAGTCTTGTGACAGAAGGGGAAAAGGCACAGCAGGGTCAGCTGATTTTGCAGGAACAGATTCTGGGCGGTGCTACACTGACACTTCTGAATTCTCAGAGTTCCAGCCAGATGCTGTCTGCAATTCTTCAGACCAGTCAGGGAAATCTGATTGTTGTTGACGGTGGTCTGGGAGATGACGGAGACTACTTAAAGAGCCAGATACAGGCACGCGGCGGTCATGTATCGGCATGGCTGATCACACATCCGCATGGCGATCATGTCGGAGCACTCTATAAGATTCTTCAGGATGAAGCAGCCGGCAATGCATCCGGGATTACGATTGACGGAATTTACTATTCCTTTGCAGCTCCGGAATGGTATACGGTGCACGATTCATCGGAAGCTACAATGGCGCACAGTATGATCGGAACCCTGGCAGGACTTCCTCAGACCATGCTGCACCCGGTCAGCAGAGGGCAGACCATCCAGGTGGATGATGTGACGATTCTGGTGCTGAATGACCGTTATGAACTGGGCAGTGACAAGGGAAATAACGCGGGTATTGTATATAAATTGTATGTAAACGGCAGATCCATTCTGTTCCTGGGCGATATGGGATATGAGGGCGGCAATCGTCTTCTGGCAGATGTAGGTGCTGAGGCATTGAAATCAGACATTGTGCAGATGGCGCATCATGGACAGAACGGAGTGGGGCAGGCGGTTTATCAGGCCATTGATCCGTCGATCTGTCTCTGGCCGACTCCGGACTGGCTGTGGAATAATTCCGGAAATCGCTATAAGATCGCGGAGACCAAGGGCTGGATCAGTCGTCTGAATGTACAGAAGCACTATTGCATGAAAGATGGAGATCAGATCATCCGATAAGAATGTGATACTCCCATTATAAGTAAAGAAACCTTATATATAAGTATTGCTACTTACTGAATTTGTTAAAATAGGAAAGTAGTGGTAAATGAAGGAGATTTACGGTTATGGAGAGTAATATCAGGCAATTGCGGAACCGGAACCACATCACACAGCGGGCGCTTGGCGATGCCATGGGTCTGTCACAGCAGATTATCAGCCGGATGGAACGCGACAGAAGTAAGATTCAGGTAGATGTTCTGATCAAAATGGCGGATTATTTTCATGTTTCTACAGACTGTATTCTGGGATATGAATTTCATGACCGGGGGGAACAGCCGATATCGGAAGCGATCCGGATGCAGAGTGCGACGGCAGAAGATATGATTGCGGTCATTGATAATCTGGAACAGATGAATACGAAAGACCGGATGGCATTGTGGCAGCTGTTGGCTATGCTGAAGCGGTATTTGTAGAGAGGATTAGCTCGAAGGCTAATCCTCTACGTTTAATCCGCTGTGATAAGAATCACTGCCAAGTTCCTGGAAAAGCCGTTCCCGGTTGCTGCTCCGGGAAGACAAACCATCCGTGAGGAGGGAATTGATGATGGCATAAATGGTGCTGCACTTCACCATGGTCTGATGGAACAGATCCGGAAAAGAGGCATTGGAGGCCAGCCGGCGATCCCAGGGATTGCACCAGGTTTCATGATCCAGATTGAGACAGCCCCGCGGGTCGGTCACTTCGTCAGTGACCAGTTTTGCGGATGCGATCGGATTCTTCAGAAACAGATGCTCGACGAATGCGATCGTATTGCGTTTGGTGCTCCGTGGATCGGCCAGGGTTCTGCAGCCAAAGCGGAGAGCCAGAATGGATCGGTGGATCATCCGCGGAGTGACCTGAAAATTATTTTTATAGGAAATCGGATAATAGGTTTCGTTGATGCATTTGGAAAGGAACCTGGAAATAAACTGGATTTCCATGCCGTTGAGGCAAATGGTAGCCGCCTGGTTGAACTGGGACGGCTTTTTCTTTTTGTATTTTCGCAAAAGCAGGGCATCGATATCATTTTCCAGCGCAGCGTGCAGGCCGTGCGTGTGGCTGCTGGGATTTTTGATGTCATGTCCGATTCGCCCGTAAACATAAGGGTGGCAGATGGAATCTCCGATATAATGGCATAAAAAACCGCAGAAATAAGACAGTCCTTCCTCCCGCTGCTGCCTGGAGCTGATTTCCTGCAAATTGCGCAGATAGCATTCAAAGAAATCTTTTATGTGGTGTTCGTGCATATACGAACCGACATTCCGGTAATCCCGATGACGCAGAATCGGAATGTTGTAAAAGAACATGTCCGGACCCTGAAGGCCGAGTTGGTACAGCCAGCGATACTTGGAAATAATGTATTTTAACTGATTATTCGGCATATCATTGAACGCCTTCATTCCGAAGATATAATGAGTTGTAAATCCAGGCACAATATCCCCTTCTTCCTGTTTTGTAGTCACCTTCATCATACCATATATGAACGAATTTGGCGAGGGTCAAAAGTCATAGTGAAGCCTTACAGGCTCATAAATATAGAAGGAAAAGAAGCGGAATATGAGGCGGTGCAGGAATGGAAAAGTGGCTGGAAATCATTCACCGGATGGTGTGGGGGCCGTGGACTCTGGTTCTGTTTCTGGGAACAGGGGTGTGGTTTACCCTGCGTTCCGGTATTTTTCAGATAAGAGGGTTCCCTGTCTGGTGGAGCAGTACAGCCGGAAGTATGTGGAAACAGGATAAAAAGGCACAACGGAGATCCGGATGTTCTCAGTTTCAGTCTGCCTGTACGGCTCTGGCTGCGACGATTGGCACAGGAAATATTGTCGGAGTGGCGACGGCTCTGACAGCCGGCGGACCGGGGGCATTGTTCTGGATGTGGCTTTCCGCGGGAATCGGAATGATGACGGCTTACGCAGAAACATGGCTGGGGCAGGTATACCGATATCGCAGGGATGACGGACACTGGATGTGCGGTCCCATGATATATATGGAACATGGACTGGGGGTTCCGGTGCTTGGAAACCTGTATGCGTTTCTGGTGGTAATGGCATCTCTGGGAATGGGAAGTATGGTTCAGGCCAATTCCATGAGCGAGACAATCCGGTCACACAGTGTCCGGTTTTCAGAAAACGGAGCTTCTGTATCGGCCGTGCTGATCGGAGTGGCAGCGGTTCTTCTGACAGGAACGGTAATTCGAGGCGGGATTGCACGAATTTCCCGTGTGTCGGAATATCTGGTCCCGATTTCTGCGGGGATATATCTGATTTTTTCTGCCGCAGTGATTGTATCCTGCTGGAATGTGCTGCCGGAGATTGCGGCCTCTGTTTTCCGGGGAGCGTGGACACCGTCTGCTGCCGGCGGCGGGGCAGTCGGTTTTTTCCTGAGCCGGAGTGTGCGCTATGGTTTATCGCGCGGTGTATTTTCCAATGAGGCGGGACTGGGAACGCTGGCAGTTCTGCATGGAGCGGCAGAGGATACGACTCCGGAAAGACAGGGAATGTGGGCCATGTTTGAAGTGTTTTTTGATACGATCGTGATTTGTACACTGACAGCATTTGTAATTCTCTGTATCATCTGCCGGGAACAGCCGCCTGCCGGAGCGGATGGTGCGGCCCTGACAGCCTGGTGTTTTTCCAGAAAACTGGGCGGATTCGGTGAGATTCTGGTGTCGGGTGCCATGATCGTATTTGCATTTGCCACAATCATTGCCTGGTATTATCTGGGCCGGCAGGCGGCAGAGTATCTGCTGGAGCGGGCCACGGACGGGCAAAACCGCGAGAAGATCGGCATCAGGTTCTACACGGTTTTGTATCTGGCAGCAGTATTTACAGGCTGTATCAGCCGTCTGGAGATTGTATGGCTGATTTCGGATATCTGGAACGGGCTGATGGTATATCCCAATCTGCTGGCTCTGTGGTTTCTGGCATCCGAAGTAAAAATCCCTCTTGACATCTGGTTCAAAACTGAATATACTGGGAACGGAAATAAAGGGGAGTAGCTTGCAGATGTATTCTGTTATGCGCTGTCGTCATCACGGTCAGAATCGTCAGGAAACGAGTAGAACTGGCCCGGTACGCATATAATAAGCGAGACTTTTATGGTGTCTTTGTGATACGATAAAAGGCTTGCTTTTTGTTTGCCTGAAAATACGAAAGGGGAAAGATTTATGGGAATGATGAAGTATGTTTTGCTGGTAGTTGGTTTTGTGCTTCTGATCAAGGGAGCGGATTATTTTGTGGAGGCGAGCTCTTCCATCGCAAAGGTGCTGCGTGTACCAAGCATTATCATCGGTTTGACGATTGTGGCGTTCGGAACCAGTGCGCCGGAGCTGGCAGTCAGTACGGCGGCGTCCTTCGCGGGCAACAATGATATTGCGGTGGGAAATGTTCTGGGATCCAATATGTTCAACCTCCTGGTTGTGCTTGGAGCCTGCGGCGTGATTCGTCCCTTTGCGGTGAAGCTGCGCTGGGATTATGCGGCTTCTGTACTGGCTGCGGTGGTTCTCTTTATCATGATTCTCTTTGATCATACGGTGAGCCGTATGGATGCGTTTCTTCTGCTCATCATGTTTGCCGTTTTCATGTTCCTGACGATTCGGGATGCCTTAAACAATCGTGTACAGGGAGAGGAGGAATATCAGGCACTTTCTCCGATCCGCTGCCTGGTCTATATTGTGGGCGGTGTTGCAGCGATTGTGTGCGGAGGAAATATGGTGGTAGACTGTGCGAGCGCCATCGCGCGCTCCTTCGGACTGAGTCAGACATTGATCGGACTGACGATTGTAGCGCTGGGAACCTCTCTTCCGGAGCTGGTTACATCCATGGTCGCATCTGGAAAAGGGGAAAATGGACTGGCACTGGGCAATGTGATCGGATCCAACATTTTCAATATTCTGATGGTGCTGGCACTGTCCGCTGCTGTCAAACCTGTCCGTGTCGGCATTCTTTCTGTTTTTGATGCCATGTGCCTGATCGGATTCAGTGTGATTGTGTGGCTGCTTTGCTGGAGCAAACAGCGCATCAGCCGCCTGGAGGGATGGATCATGCTGATTATGTATGCGGTGTATGCCGGATATATCATCATGCGCTGACATTCATAGTTTGTTCACAAATCATTCAAAAAGCTTTTACACAATCATCACGATTTCTTCACGATTTCTGCCTATACTATAACCATAAACAACAGAACAGAGTTGTTTATGAAGTGCTTATAAGATTTTTTTCATAATACTCGAGCTGGTAAGTTGCTTATCAGCTCTCCTCCCTTTTTTACCTCTTATAGAATTGTTGTAGAAGAGCCTCTCCGGTATGGAGAGGTTTTTCATGTTATGCTTTTGCAGGTGCTGAGGATGATTCGTTTTTGACGGCTGCATTGTATTTTTGGGAGAAAAATGGTATTATGGTAGAAAACGAAGGAGAATGAATGATATGAAAAATCCAGAGATTACGATTACGATGGAAGATGGCGGAGTGATCCGTGCAGAGCTGTATCCGGAGATTGCTCCGAATACGGTGAAGAACTTTATCAGCCTTGCAGAGAAGGGCTTTTATGATGGCCTGATTTTCCACAGAGTGATTGCAGGCTTCATGATTCAGGGCGGCTGCCCGAAGGGAATCGGCACCGGCGGCCCGGGATACTCCATCAAGGGTGAGTTTGCACAGAACGGTTTCAGGAATGACTTAAAGCACACGGCAGGAGTTCTGTCCATGGCACGTTCCATGATGCCGAACTCTGCAGGATCTCAGTTCTTTATCATGCACAAGGATGCTCCTCATCTGGATGGTGCCTATGCGGCATTCGGCAAGGTGACGGAAGGCATGGATGTAGTAAATGCCATCGCTGAGGTTCGTACCGATTACAATGACAGACCGCTGAAAGAGCAGAAAATCAAAAGCATGACGGTTGACACTTTTGGCGAGGAGTATGATGAGCCGGAGAAATGCTGATTCGACAGACAGGGCGAATCGATTTCCGGATGAGGGAAGGACGTGTATGAAGGAAGAGCGGACGATTACCGTGGAAGGAAATGCATACAGCGTCATGATTTCAGACAGTCAGGAGACCCTTCTTGCTGCGCGGGCAGCCGGAAGGGTCCCTGTTGGTTTACTGGGAGAGTCGTCCCGGGATCTGAGTGCGGCGCGTTATCTGATCGAGACACCGGAGGCGGCGGATGACAGATTCCTGGAACGGGTGGTGCGTCGGGAATTGGGGCTCCCCTGGAATATCGGATCGTCGGATCGTCTTTTGATCCGGGAATTCACACTGAGCGATCTGGAGAAAGTACCGCAGGAGCCGGAAGATCAGGAAGCGGACCGTGTGTTCCGTGACCGGGATCTGCTGGAGTCCTACATTCGCGGGCAATATGGATTTTATGAATACGGGGTATGGGCAGTTGTCCGGAAAACAGACGGCAGAATCATTGGAAAAGCCGGTATCGTCGGATGTGAGGAACAGCCGGAAGGAGAATCCGGAATGCCGGACCGGACGGAGATGCAGATGGAACTGGGATACCATATCTTTCAGCCGTATCGGAAGAGGGGATATGCCGAGGAGGCGTGCCGCATCATTCTGGACTACATTCAGAAGGAATACAACTGTCCGGTCTGTGCGGTCACGCTGCGCTCTAATACGGCTTCCAGGCATCTGCTGGAGAAACTGGGGTTCAGGACTGCGGATCAAAGATATAACGGATCAGAGCCACCGCATTGTCGATACGTGCGGTATTGTTGAGGATACCAAGCAGCGGAGGCTGCTGTGCGAAACCGCATGCTTTTGTAAAAGCCGTACCGCTTAAATCAATGGCGTAAGCATGGGCTGTGCCATCCTCCCCTGTGGTGTAGTAGAGCCGATCCTGAACGAGTGACAGAAGATCTGCCGGAAGAATTTCTTCCAGATCGAACTGTCCGCCGAAGGAAGCATAGTGGTCGATGCTTTCCGTATCGGCAATCAGGATATCCAGATCCCGGGCTGCCGCCAGGGCGGAAATTTTCGCCATATTGGCATAGCTGTAATCCGTTGCATTGTCTCCGTAGGAGATGAAGGCGGTCTCGGCGGAGATCAGATCTTTTTTGCCAAGGCCGAGCCATACGGCAAAATCCTGCTCCAGAGGGGTAAAGTCGACCTCGGATTCCGAGCGGCTGTTGATGCAGATGCAGTGAAGTGCGGTAGTGAAGGTGCTCCGGTATACAGAAGACGCAACCGTATAAATCAGGATGCCGACAATGACTGCGGCCAGCATATGAAGCTTGTAATAGGTCCATATGTACCAGATGCGGTCCTTCCGGCTCATGTTCTTTAATTTCTCACGTTCTGAGAGCTTCGGTGCAGGTTCCGGTCCGGATGTCTGTGGTTCCTCAGGTTCCGGTATCTGCCCGTTTTCCAGTGCTCTTTGGCGTTTCATGGATTCTTCCGTAATTTTCATGATTTTTGTCATTCCTTTCGAAAAGTAACTTCCTACAGTATATCATAAGCCGGTAAGGTTCAGCTATAAAATATTTATAAAGTACCGTTATTTCCAAGGAAAGGCTTGTGAGAAGCAGGAAAATGCGATAAAATGTAAGTTATGCATGCAAAATACGATTATATAAGAAAAGGGGATAGAAATCTATGTTTTCCGGCTTTTTTAATTATGATAACCCGGTGTGGCGTTTTATCGGCAAGTTTTTTGATATTATGATTCTGAATATCCTGTGGGTGATCTGCAGCATTCCGATTGTGACGGTCGGCGCCTCAACCACAGCCGTCTATTATGTGACGCTGAAGCTGGTGCGGGATGAAGAGGGTTCCACAATCAAAAGCTTTTTTAAGTCTTTTAAAGAGAATTTCAGACAGGCTACGGTGATCTGGCTGATTCTGTTGGCTGCGGGCATTGTTCTGGGCGTGGATCTGTATATTTTTCTGTTTGTAATGACCGGCAGTTCCCGGATGCGGACCTTGCTGATTGCGGGATTTCTGGGATTTGCGCTGATTTATGCGAGTATCTCGCTGTTTGTATTTCCTCTGCAGTGCAGGTTCTATAATCCGGTGAAGCGGACACTGTTCAATGCTTTTTTCATGTCTATCCGCCATTTTCTGCAGACACTGGGTCTGCTGGTGATTGATCTTGGACTTCCGGCACTGGCTCTGTTTGTGGCACCGATTCTGCAGCCGATGTTTTTTCTGTTTGGATTTCCGCTGATTGCGTTTGTGAATTCTTATGTGTTTGTGGCAATTTTCGATAAATATACGCCGAAGCGGGAAGAACCGGAGGATACATTCGGAATGGAAGATCCGCTTCCGGAGAATTTATCATAAAACAGGAGCGCCCTGCGGCGTGATTCCGGATTCAGCCCGGGACCGCGCTGCAGGGCGTTTTGCTTACTGCTGTTCCTTGATATTTTTTGAAACGGTGATTTCCTGATTGTCAATATGTTCCCGGATTGCGATTTTGGCTTCGTTGACACGACGTCCCTGAATGGCTTTCAGAATCTGCTCGTGCTCAACGACCAGAATCTGCCGTTTGTCGGAGTCCTTGATGTATTCCAGACGATAGCGGTACATCTGTTCACGCAGGTTGTTCAGAATCTGTACCAGGCGGGAGTTGCCGGTTGCATTGTAGATGACATCGTGGTAATGCTCGTCACATTCTGCTATGGTCATGGCATCGCTGCTGCTGACGGCTTTGCGGAAAGCTTCCTGAGCTTCTTCCAGCTTCAGGAGGTCTTCTTCTGTCATGCGCTGGATTGCCAGTTCAATCGCCAGTTCATCCAGTGAGCGGCGGATTTCCAGTACATCGCGAAGGCTCTTTTCAGAAATTTTGGCCACTTCCGCTCCTTTGCGCGGGATCATCAGCACCAGTCCTTCCAGTTCCAGTTTGCGGATTGCTTCACGGATCGGAGTACGGCTGACCCCAAGACGGTCGGCAAGCTGGATTTCCATCAGGCGTTCGCCCGGTTCCAGTTCTCCTTTTAAAATCGCCTGCCGCAGGGTGTTGAACACAACATCGCGCAACGGAAGATATTCATTCATATTCACTTTTAATTCGTGATCCATTACATTTGTACTCCTTTTGTTTGCTCTTTCTGATTATAAAAATTCGTCAGGTAAACCTGCTTTGCAAGATGGGCAGCATCTCCGAAGCGCATTTCCTCATAGGCATCCTGTGCAGCTTTCGGCGAGGTGAAAATTCCGAAGACAGTCGGACCGCTGCCGCTCATCAGGGAACCGATGGCACCGTATTCCAGCATACGGTCTTTGATCTCCTGAATGACGGGGTATTCCCTGATGGTTACAGTCTCCAGCACATTGCCGAGTTTGGCGGATATCTGCCGGAGATCCTGTCTGCGAATGCCGTCAATGATCCCGTCGATATCCGGATGCTGGTCGGGACGAAGTTCGTTGGCATGCAGATGTTCATAAACAAATTTGGTAGAGACGCTGATGGCAGGTTTTGCGATCAGAACCTGGCATTGAGGTACCGGCGGAAGCGCGGTCAGAATCTCTCCGATTCCTTCTGAAAGAGCAGTACCCCGCATCACACAGTAGGGTACGTCTGCACCGATCTTCACCCCACGCTCCATCAGCTGTTCCGCGGTGAGACCCAGCTGGAACATCTTATTGATCCCGAAAAGTACAGCGGCAGCATCACTGCTTCCGCCAGCCATACCGGCAGCAACCGGGATGAACTTATTCAGCCGGATGGTAACTCCGTCTGTAATCCGGAATTCATCCATCAGAAGTTTCGCAGCCTTGTAGACCAGATTATTTTCATTGGTGGGAAGATAGTAGAGATTGGTCTCTACCTGAATACCGGGGGCTTCCTTCCAGATCAGATCAATGCGGTCAAAGATACCGACTGTCTGCATGATCATGCGGACTTCGTGATATCCGTCTTCTCGTCTGCGAAGAACATCCAACCCGAGATTGATCTTACCGTAGGCTTTTAGTCTGAGGTGTTTGATCATAGTTTCTGTTCTCCATTATAATATTGTATACAGTATATTATAAACATAAAAAGTACAATTAGCAAGAGCCATTTCGGCTTTTTTGAGAAAAACGCCATTTTTTTCTATATTTGTTGTTTTTTCACAAAAAAATTAAAATTGTGTAAAGAAAAATGTATTTGACAATTTGGAAAAAAAAGATATAATGAACACATATCAAACGAACGAGGGCGTTCCACAAAAGTGGGATTGCCCTCATTTTCGTTTGATAAGTAAGTAGAATATAGGAGGAAGGCTGTATGAAAAAGTTGGAAATTATCATTAAGCCGGAGAAACTGGAGGATTTGAAGGGAATTCTGGAATCCTGCAAAGCAAACGGTATTATGATCAGCAACATCATGGGCTATGGTAATCAGAAGGGTTACAAGCAGATGTATCGCGGAACGGAGTATACGGTAAACCTGCTTCCGAAAGTGAAAGTTGAGACCGTGGTTGCTGAGGCGGCAGCAGAAGAGATCGTAGAGCGTGTGGTAAAGGAAATTACCACCGGCAATTACGGTGATGGCAAGATCTTCATCTATGATGTGCAGGATGCGGTTCGTATCCGTACCGGTGAGCGTGGTGAAGGTGCTCTGTAATTTCAACTGGACCGTATGGTTCACAACAGTTTCATACAGATTATAAAGTTATCAAGGGAGATAGCGGATCGATCGAAGCGACCGTTATCTCCTTCTTTTTTACCAGGGAACAGACTTGAGAAGAACGACATCGGAAAAAATGATAACAGGCGAATCCGGGCATTTTGATTATCCCCCACGATACCCCCACACATGCCCGGGGCGCATCCTCAGGAAAAAGCCGGAGCAGGGACGATTCCGGCACAGACTGTATGAGATGGGAATGGAACGAAATACCTGAATGGGAAGAGGAGGTCATGATTTATGGAAGAAATCTTAAGTGAAGTTTTTGGTATATGGTTTTTGATTGGTGCGGCTTTGGTATTTTTTATGCAGGCAGGATTTGCAATGGTTGAGACGGGTTTTACCAGAGCAAAGAACGCAGGCAACATTATTATGAAGAACCTGATGGATTTCTGTATCGGTACAGTCGTATTCATGTTTCTTGGATTCGGACTTCTGCTGGGAGAGGATACCCTGTGCGGATTCGTCGGACTTCCGACTCTGGATATTGTAACAAATTATGCAAATTTTGACTGGTCCAATTTTGTTTTTAACCTGGTGTTCTGTGCGACTACGGCAACGATTGTATCCGGCGCCATGGCAGAGAGAACCAAATTTATTTCCTATTGTATTTATTCTGCTGTGATTTCCGCAGTGGTATATCCGATCGAGGCACACTGGATCTGGGGCGGCGGCTGGCTGGCAGTAAGAGGTTTTCATGATTTTGCCGGTTCCTGTGCAATTCATATGGTAGGCGGTCTGTCTGCGCTGATCGGCGCGTGGATGGAGGGCCCTCGTCTCGGCAAGTATAATAAGGATGGTTCTCCGAATGCGATTCCGGGACATAACGTGGTCATCGGTGCACTTGGATGCTTCATTTTATGGTTTGGCTGGTACGGGTTCAACGGTGCGGCAGCAACCACCGGTCCTCAGCTGGCATCAATCTTTGCAACAACAACCATTGCTCCGGCAGTGGCAACCGTAACCTGCATGATCTTTACCTGGATCAAATATGGTAAACCGGATGTTTCCATGTGCCTGAATGCTTCCCTGGCAGGTCTGGTAGCTGTTACCGCAGGCTGTGATGTAGTGGATGCGATGGGCGCGTTCTTTATCGGCATTGTATCCGGCATGCTGGTTGTATTCGGTGTATGGTTCTGTGATTATGTGATCCGTGTGGATGACCCGGTCGGCGCAGTAGCAGTTCATTTCTGCAACGGCATGTGGGGCACCATCGCGGTTGGTCTGTTTGCGACTCCGGCAGCTCCGGAAAATGAAATTGCCGGTCTGTTCTATGGCGGCGGCGCAGCACAGCTGATCATTCAGCTGGTTGGTATGGTTTCTGTTCTTGCATGGACGGCTGTATGTATGTTTATTGTATTTAAAGTCATTGACAAAACGCTGGGTCTGCGGGTAACTGATCAGGAACAGCTGGATGGCCTGGATATCCATGAGCATGGCATGAATGCTTACTACGGATTCCGGATTGACAAATAAATTTGCTTCCCCATATATTTTTTACATACTTTCTTTGAAAACCCCTGTCCGGGAAAACGGGCGGGGGTTTTCGCATACATTTTGTGCAATTTTGACGTACTTGTTTTGTTTTCATTGCCGTGATACAATATTCCCATTGGCAGCAGATCGAAAAGTCGTGCTGCGGAGACATGCAAAGGAGATGGAAATTTGGAAGTGAATCAGAAATCAGTTCTATTTGAAGAAACTCCCATCCCGAAAGCTGTGATGACGCTGGCGATTCCAACGGTACTCAGCTCATTGGTGATGGTGCTTTACAATCTGGCAGATACTTATTTTGTAGGTATGCTGAATGATCCGATCCAGAATGCGGCGGTGACGCTGGCATCGCCGGTTCTTCTGGCATTTAATGCGGTCAACAATCTGTTTGGTGTGGGCAGTTCCAGTATGATGAGCCGTGCACTGGGCAGGAAAGATTATGATACGGTGCGAAGAAGCTCTGCGTTTGGATTTTACTGTTCCTTATTCTGCGGGATTTTCTTTTCTGTGCTGTGTGCAACTTTCCTGGGCCCGCTGCTGAAGCTGTTGGGTGCGGATGCCAATACCTGGGATGCTACCGCGGCATATATGCACTGGACAGTCCTGTGCGGTGCGGCTCCGGCGATTCTGAATGTGGTAATGGCTTATATGGTGCGTTCGGAAGGAGCTGCGCTTCACGCCAGTATCGGCACCATGAGCGGATGTGTGCTCAACATGATTCTGGATCCGATCTTTATTTTGCCGTGGGGGCTGAATATGGGGGCCGCCGGTGCCGGATGTGCGACCTTTCTTTCAAACTGTGTGGCATGCTGTTATTTCCTGATTCTGCTGAAGGTGAAAAAGGGCAGAACATTTGTCTGTATTTCTCCAAAAAAGTTTGGTTTTCAGAAAGCGATTGTGCTGGGTATCTGTGCGGTGGGAATTCCGGCTTCGATTCAGAACCTGCTTAACGTGACGGGGATGACGATTCTGAACAATTTTACGGCAGAATTTGGCGCGGATGCAGTGGCAGCAATGGGCATTGCTTATAAAATTTATATGATACCGCTTCAGATTGCGCTCGGAAGTTCTCAGGGTATCATGCCGCTAATCAGCTACAACTATGGAAGCGGCAATATCAGGCGTATGAAAGAGAGTCTGGCGTTCACACTGAAGCTGATGGTTCCTGCGATGGTCCTGGTAACTCTGGTTTATTATGTCGGTGCCGGAACGCTGATCGGAGCATTCATGAAGAGCGATACCATTATTGCGTACGGAAGCAGATTCCTGCGTGGATTCTGCCTGGGACTCACCTTTATGATGGTTGATTTCCTGGCTGTCGGAGTGTTTCAGGCCATCGGGCTTGGAAAGGCAGCGCTGGTATTTGCAGTTCTGCGGAAAATCGTGTTGGAGATACCGGCGCTCTTTATCCTGAATGTACTGTTTCCTCTGTATGGACTTGCTTATGCGCAGGCAGCGGCAGAATTTGTGCTGGCCATGGCAGCTGTGGTGATGCTGAGGTGGATCTTTGCAAAACTTGCGCGGACAGGGAAATTGTAACGGGAAACGAGTGAAGGGGTAATGCGGAATTATGGGTAAGATAGCACTTCTGGTGTCAAGGGAAGAGATGCTTTATCAGGCACACAACATTTTGCAGGAAAAGAAATTTCAGATTCAGGAGATGCGTGTGATAAAGACCGGGGACTGCATCATGGAGGCGCGTCAGTCCATTGCAGACGGCGCGTCCATCATCATTGCGCGCGGACTGCAGGCATCGCTGATCAAGCAGTATACAGATATTCCTGTGGTAGAGATTGTGCTGACGGCGCAGGAGATGGCACTCCTTGTGATGAAAGCAAAGCAGATTGTCAAAAAAACGCGTCCGGTGATTGCAGTGGTTGGATTTGACAACATGTTCTGTGATATGTCCTATTTCGACGAACTGTATGAGATCGAACTGAGAACCTACTATGCGAAACAGGGCGTGGAGCTCCCTCAGGCTGCCAGACGTGCGGTGGAAGACGGTGTGGATCTGATCATTGGCGGTGATACTGCAGTATCGATAGCAAATCAGGCAGGTGTGGCATCACTGTTTCTTTCGATGACGGAGGATTCGATCCGGCAGGCTTTTTCGATGGCAGAGCGTGTGGAATATGCAATGAATGCGGAGAAAAAGACAGCGGCTCAGATGGAGACGCTGGCCGATTATTCATTCAGCGGTGTGATCCGCCTGGACAGTGCCGGCCGCATTACGGCGGTCAATTCTCTTATGGAGGAGATCATCGGTCGGAGTCAGGCGGAGCTGAAAGGGCAGGATATCCGCAGGATTGCCCCACAGATGGGAGAAGAGGCGCTGAATCAGGTATTGAAGGCCGGGAAGGATTATTCTCTGTTTCAGGAATGGAACGGAGTGCCGGTATTTGCGGTTCTGGCGCCGGTGCTCTATGAAGAACGCGTGGATGGCGCGATCATTACCTGCCATAAGGTCAAGAAAAAGGCGGCAGTGCCGGATAAAAAGGGCAAAGACAAAAACGGAGCACTGCCTCCGCTGGTACGGTTTGAGGATATTTTGCAGCGTTCTGCCGTCATGCAGGAATGCATTCGTCTGGCACGCCTGTACGCCATGTCAGATCAGCCGGTTGTGCTGCGCGGAGAACCGGGAACGGAAAAACGGATGCTGGCTGAGAGTATTCACAACAGCAGCAGCCGGGGCAATGGGCCATTTCTGGATGTACCCTGTGACGGGTTGAGTGAAGAAGATCAGTATCATATGATTTTCGGTGATCGCGGGGCAGTTCTGCAATCGCAGGGCGGAACACTTCTGATTCAGGATGCAGAGGAGCTGACTGCGGCAAATCAGTATCGTCTGTATCAGCTGATCCGGTTTCATGTCTGCCACGGAGCGGACATTGCCCGACTGCGCAAGGTGGATGTCCGCGTGATGGTGACCGTGGGAAAGCCGCTGATTCAGCTGTTTCAGGAGGAAAAGCTTCGGGCGGATCTTTATTATCTCCTGTCCGGTCTTGAGCTTGCGGTTCCTCCGCTCAGAAAGCGCAGGGAGGATCTGGAACAGGAGATTGACATGACTCTGCATGATTGCTGTGAGCGGTACTCCCGGTATCATGTGCTGACGAACGGAGCAAAGGAGATTCTGATGCGGTTTCCATGGCCGGGAAACTTATTCCAGATTGAGAGCTATTGCGAGCGGCTGATTCTTACGGCGAGAAAGCGGTCGCTGGATGAGATTGCGGTGAGACAGCTGTTTGAAGAACTGTATCCGGAGTCGGAAGAGGGCGTGGATGACAGCGGGATGCCTGTGCCTGCTTATGAAAATGAAGAGGCAGAGCAGATTGAGACATTGCTCAGGCGGTTCGGCGGAAGCCGGGAAAAGACGGCGAAGGAACTGGGAATCAGCAAGGCGACTTTATGGCGGCGGATGAAAAAATATGGAATTGAGTGAAATCCAAATGAAACATAAAAGGAATAACATTTCAAAAAAATGAAACGTTATTCCTTTTGTATATAAAGAATGTTTCAGTTTGGCAAAAATGTCGATAGAATTTCCCGGAACCACCGGTTATAATCTAGCCATAAGCTGAAGCAAGCGAAAAACGCTTCCACAGCTGAGATACCTTTGTACAAAATAGAATGAAAAAAGAAAGGCGAGGTAAACGACATGAAAATTGGATTTATTGGATTAGGAATTATGGGAAGACCGATGGCTAAGAACCTGGTAAAGGCAGGCCACGAGCTGGTAGTATTCGATTTTAATAAAGAAGCAGTTGCAGATCTTGTTTCCTGCGGCGCAACAGCAGCAGAGAGCGGCAAAGAGGTAGCATCTCAGGTTGAGGTGGTTATCACCATGGTTCCGAACTCTCCTCACGTAAGAGCAGCAGTTCTGGGTAAAGACGGTGTTGCTGAAGGCGCAAAGCCAGGTCTGGTTCTGATCGACATGAGCTCCATCGACCCAACCGAGAGCAAGGCAATCGGTGCAGAGGCTGCAAAGTATGGCATTGAGATGCTGGACTGCCCGGTATCCGGTGGAGAACCGAAGGCAATCGACGGTACCCTGTCTGTAATGTGCGGCGGTAAGAAAGAACTGTTCGATAAGTACTATGATATGCTGATGGTAATGGCAGGTTCTGTTGTATATGTTGGCGAACTGGGTTCCGGCAACGTTGCAAAGCTGGCTAACCAGATGGTAGTAGCAATCAACATCGCTGCTGTATCTGAGGCTCTGACCTTCGCTAAGAAGGCTGGCACCGATCCGGAGCTGGTATATCAGGCAATCCGCGGCGGTCTGGCTGGTTCCACCGTTATGGATGCTAAGGCACCGATGATGCTGGCAGGCAACTACAAACCGGGCTTCCGTATCGAGCTGCACATCAAGGATCTGAATAACGCTCTGAACGCAGCACATGCAATCAGCTCCCCGGCTCCGCTGACCGCTCAGCTGATGGAAGTTATGCAGTTCTTAAGAGCTGAAGGCTGCGATAAGGATGACCATTCCGCTATCGTAAAATACTATGAGAAGATCGCTGGTGTAAGTGTTGTAAAATAATAAGAGTGCCAAAAGGAGAAGATCATGAATACAGATTTTATTAAAGGTGTTGTAGTTCCGATTCTCACTCCAATCGATGAGAATGAGATGATCGATGAAGCAAAATTAAGAGAACAGGTTGATTATGTCATTGAGGGCGGCGTTCTGGGTGTTCTGGCATTCGGCAGCAACGGTGAGTTCTATGTGATTGAAGAAGATGAGATGGAACGCGGTCTGAAGATCATGGTTGATCAGGCAGCAGGCAGAGTTCCGGTATACTTTGGTATCGGTGCGATCAGCACCAAGAAATGTGTTCGTCTGGCAAAGATGGCAGTGGCAAACGGTGCAGCAGGTATCTCCATCCTGCAGCCGATGTTTTTAAAGCCAACTGAGACGGAGCTGTTCCTGCACTTCAAGACGATCGCTGAGGCTGTTCCGGAGACTCCGGTACTGCTTTACAACAACCCTGGACGTGTTGGCTACACCCTGTCCGGCAATCTGGTAGACCGTCTGGCTCATGAAGTTGAGAACATTGTTGGTATGAAGGATACCAGCGGTGATATCACTCAGACCGCAGAGTTTATCCGCAGAACCAGAGACGTTAATTTCAAAGTATTTGGCGGTAAAGATACTCTGTTATACGCTTCCATGTGCCATGGCGCAGTAGGCGGTGTCTGCACAGCAGCAAACTTTATGCCGGAACTGATTACGGATGTTTACAACAAATTCGTAGCAGGAGATCTGCAGGGTTCTCTGGAAGCTCAGTTCAAGCTGAATCCGGTTCGTCTTTCCATGGATCCGGCAAGCTTCCCGGTTGCTGCTAAGGATATGGCAAATCTGCGCGGACGTAATATTGGTCTTCCATATAAGCCAAATCTGGCTACTCCGGAGGGGCCGGTATTAGACAGAATCAGAACTGAGATGACCAAGGCAGGTCTGCTCTAAGGTTTAAGACAGCTACATAAACTACCATATAGATTCATGCAATAGACCGGCGTTCCTCCTATTATTTTGCGCCGGTCTATTGTGCATAGAGGAGGATGTATGAGATTTTTATTCGCTTCAGATTCATTTAAAGGGACACTGTCATCTGATCAGATTATTCGTCTGCTGACTGATTCTGCAAACCGGATTTTTCCGGGCTGTGAGACCATGGGAGTGCCGATCGCAGACGGCGGTGAGGGGACGGTAGATGCTGTAATTGCTGTGACAAAAGGTGAGATGCGCAGAATTCCGGTTCATGGACCGCTGATGGAGGAAACGGAAGCTTCTTATGGTGTATTTCATAGTGATTCTGCAATCATTGAGATGGCGGCGGCATCCGGACTTCCGATGGTTCCGGTTGAAAAACGCAATCCGCTGCACACAACGACTTTTGGTACCGGTGAACTGATTAAAGATGCCCTGGATGCAGGTTATCGCAAACTTTCCATCGCGATCGGCGGAAGCGCGACCAATGACGGTGGAATGGGCGCTATGCGTGCACTGGGCGTGCGGTTCCTGGATGAAGACGGAAAAGAACTGGAAGGTTTTGGAGCAGATCTGGCGCGTGTGGCTGATATTGATGTGAGCGGTATCCATCCGGCAGTAGCGGAGGCTGAGATTACGGTTATGTGTGATGTGAACAATCCACTGACCGGACCGGAGGGTGCTACATATACCTTTGGAAAGCAGAAGGGCGGTACACCGGAGATTCTGGACGAGCTTGAGGCAGGTATGAAGCAGTATGCGGCCGTGATTGAGAAGAAGCTGGGCAAGGATGTGGATAAGATTGCAGGCGCAGGTGCGGCCGGCGGTCTGGGGGCTGCACTGTGTGTATTCCTGCACGCGGAGCTCAAATCCGGTATTGAGACGGTACTCGATCTGATTGATTTTGATCACCTGCTGGACGGTACTGATCTGGTGATTACCGGAGAGGGACGGATTGACTGGCAGTCTGCGTTCGGCAAGGTGCCGAGCGGAATCGGCATGCGCTGCCGGAAAAAAGGGGTCCCGGCTGTGGCGATTGTCGGCGGTATGGGAAATGGTGCTGAGAAAATCTATGAGTTTGGTGTGGAGAGCATCATTCCTACGATCAACGGTGCCATGGATATTACAGAAGCTCTGGATCGCGCAGAAGAGCTGTATGCCAATGCGGCAGACCGGCTGTTCCGGATGATCAGAGTCGGCATGAACATGAAATAAAGATCCGGAAGATACCGGATAAGAAAGAGCGTGGAGAGATTGCGGAAATCATTCGCAATCTTTTCCATTGCTGGAAACTGTGAGGATAAAATGGACGTCGCTGGATTATGGACACTGCAGTGTATGATGTTTTTTCTGGTTGCATTCGGTGCCATTTTGAAGAAAAAGGGAATTTTAAAAGAGGAGAGCCGGGGGATCATAACGGATCTGGTTCTGTATGGATTTCTCCCCTGCAATATTATCAATTCGTTCCGTATGGAGTTTAATCTGGATATTCTGAAGCGGTTTGCTCTGATTCTGACAGTATCTCTGCTTGTACAGGTGGTAAGCTATATTCTGAGCCGTGTGTTGTATAATCACAAGCCGTACGAGGTAAAACGGGTACTGCAGTACTGTACGATTGTATCGAATTCCGGTTTTCTCGGACTTCCGATTGCGGAGGGAATTTTCGGTGCGGAAGGTATGATGTATGCTTCCGTATTTATTATTCCTATGCGAGTGATGATGTGGTCAGCCGGGATTGCATGTTTTACCGCAAGTCCGGACATGAAATCGGTAATCAAAAAGGTTGCTGTTCACCCCTGTATCATAGCTGTGTATATCGGATTGGCGCTGATGATTTTTCAGGGCCCGCTGGGTACCGTTTATGAACTTGTTGTGCAGACTGCCGGTCCTCTGGGAGCTGTGGTGCGCACATTGACTATGGCGCTGGACAAAGCCGTGCGTTCTGCAGGCAGTTGTACGACGGCGTCTACTATGCTTTTGATCGGTACCATGCTTGCGGATGTGAGACTGAAAGATATGCTGAATCCGGATGCGCTTTTGATTTCCGCGATCCGGCTTGGAATACTTCCGGGGCTTGTTTTGCTGGGATGCAGTCTGTTCCGCCTGAATCCTCTGGTTGCGGGTGTCTGTGTGCTGATTACCGGCATGCCGGCAGGGAGTACTTCCGCAATTCTCGCGGCAAAGTATGGTTGTGATTATATATTTGCAACAAAGTGTGTTGTGGTATCAACATTGCTGTCCATGCTGACCATTCCGATTTGGTGTATGATGGTGTAATGGGCAGAATGCGGAAAGGAAAATAAACTTATGAGACGGATGGTAACATTGCCGGATGGCACAGGTGTTCCTGCAATTGGGCAGGGAACCTGGTTTTTGGGAGAGAAGAAGGCATTGGCGGAGCAGGAGAAACAGGCGCTGACGGCCGGAGTAAGTGCCGGTATGACGCTGATTGATACCGCGGAAATGTACGGAAGCGGCCAGGCGGAAGAGCTGATTGGCCGTACGATTGCGGGCATGAAGCGGGAAGAGCTTTTTATTGTTTCAAAGGTGTATCCGCATAATGCCGGAAGAAAAAATATTTTCAAAAGCTGTATGGCGAGCATGCAGAGAATGGGTGTGAATTATCTGGATCTGTATTTGCTGCACTGGCGCGGAGGGATTCCTCTTTCAGAAACTGTGGCCTGCATGGAGCAGCTGAAAAAGGAAGGAAAAATTCGCCGATGGGGCGTATCGAATTTTGATACTGAGGATATGGAGGAACTGTGGTCTGTGCCGAATGGTAAAAACTGTGCGGTAAATCAGGTGCTGTATCATGTTGCTTCCCGCGGAATTGAATACGATCTGCTTCCGTGGATGCGGGAGCATCATGTGCCGCTGATGGCGTACTGTCCGCTGGCTCAGGGCGGAGAACTGCGCCGGGGGCTGTACAGCAATCCGGTTCTGAAAAAAATTGCGGCGGCTCATCAGGCGACAGTATCTCAGGTGCTTCTGGCATTCGTGCTGCGTGGCGGTGATGTGATTGCAATTCCGCGTACCGGAAAAGCAGAGCATGCTCTGGAGAATGCAGCGGCAGACGGACTGGTGCTGACAGCAGAGGAACTGGCGCTGATTGACCGGGAATTTCCTGCTCCGACCAGAAAAGTCTACCTGGACATTGTCTAGGATTGGAAAATGATATTGATGATACGAGGAATATGGTTATGGCATATCGGGTTTTGATTCCGCAGGATATTGCGAAAGAAGGAAAAGAATATTTACTTTCCCGTGGCTATGAGATCAGGATGGGCAATGGGTATACGGAGCAGGATATGATTCGTGATGCCGCAGATTGCCAGGCAATTCTTCTTCGCACGGCTGAGGTGACGGCGGCAGTGCTGGAGGCCGGGAAGGAACTGAAAATTGTGGCCCGCCACGGTGCCGGATATAATAATGTGGATATCAGGCGGGCAGAGAAACTGGGGATCTGGGTAACCAATACTCCGGGAGTCACGACAGAGTCTGTTGCAGAATATACCATTGGAGGAATGCTGACGATGGCAAGACGGATTCCGGAGCATCAGGAAAAGATGAAGGAAGGCGATTTCTTTTACAAAAATTCTCATAAAGGTACGGATCTGAAAGGGAAGACGCTGGGAATCATCGGGATCGGTAATATTGGCCTGGAAGTTGCCAGAAAAGCACATTTTGGTTTTGATATGGAGATTCTCGCATATAGTCCGCGCAGAAAGCAGGAACAAATGCCGGAATATGTGCGGCTGGTTCCCTGGGAGGAATTGTTTGAACGATCCGATATGGTTTCACTCCATGTACCGCTGAGTCAGGAAACCAGAGGTTTTATCGGAAAGGCAGAATTTGAGCGAATGAAGCCGACGGCATATCTGATCAACTGTTCCCGCGGCGGAGTTGTGGTTGAAACAGAGCTGGTGGAAGCATTGAAAGCAGGGCAGATTGCCGGATTGTTTACGGATGTCATGGAACAGGAACCGCCGGAGAAGGATCATCCGTTCTTTTTCATGGACAATGTAGTGGTGACTCCGCATATGGCATCGAATACGGAGGACTGTATGCGTCAGATGGCATTGGGAGCCGCGATACAGATTGACCGGGTGCTGTCCGGAGGGAAACCGGACTTTCCGGTGAATCGGCCGGAGCAGAGGACGGTATGTTGAGGATTACCTGAGGATTAAACTGCCGGTTGATTGACGCAGAGTCAGGAACATGTTATATTAATATTACGTTAGCTGGATCCGTTGAGTGATGGTGCATTTGACGGATCCTGTATTTTTTCACGGGGAGTTCTTCCCTGTACGGTTCTTTATTTCTGAAATACAGATCAGTGCGTGAATTTACGCAGATTTCAGACACCAACAAATCAAATCAGGAGGTATGCTTATGAGTGCGAAGACTATTGGAGGCAGTAACGGATGGAATCATGCAGAATCGGAAAGGCAGGATGCGATTGCATGGATGGCGGAGCATGAGGAAATTTTCGGAGTTCAGAAGGCCAGATGTGAGGTGCAGGAGGAATTGCGGCAAAATCCGGAACTTTTTCGGGAGTTTATGCAGTGGTCTGACCGATGGAAGGAAGAATTTTTGGCGTTCTGTATGGGTGTGCGGGGGATGAATATTACTTATGATCCTGTTTTCAAAAAGATCTGTAATCCGGAAGAGCATCCGGAAAGGCTGACAGAATTTCTGAGCCTGTGCCTTGGAAAAAAGCTGGAGATTGTGCAGGTTCTGCCGAATGAATCCCGGCGACTTACGGAGGAAGGTTCCCTGCTGGTTATGGATATTCTGGTAAAGCTGGAGACGGGGGCGCTGGTAAATATTGAGATTCAGAGACTGGGGTATCTGTTCCCCGGAGAGCGCTGCGCCTGTTATTCCAGCGATCTGGTTATGCGGCAGTATGTGCAGGTGAAAAATCAAAAACGGGAAGAAGGAAAGCGGTTTTCGTACAAAGATATCAAAAACGTTTATACCATTGTGCTGATTCAGAAAAGTACGTCAGAATTTCAGGCCGTACCAGATCAGTACCTGCATTATTCCAGGCAGATTTTTAACACAGGACTGCAGTTGAATATGATTCAGGAATACCTTCTGATTCCGCTTGACATCTTTCAGAAAAACAATCACAATATAAATAGCAGGTTAGACGGATGGCTGACGTTTCTGTCTTCTGATAAGCCGGAGGATATTCGCCGCCTGCTGGAAGCTTATCCGGAATTTGCCGGATTTTATCGGGAAGTGTTTCAGTTTCGATATCATATCAAGGAGTTGGTACGTATGTTTTCGAAAGAGTTGAGTATTCTGGATGCAAATACGGTGCAATATATGATTGAAGTTCAGCAGGAAGAACTCGAGCGGATGAAGGAAGAGGAAAAAAGGCAGCAGGAAGAACTTCGTCGTGTCGAGGAAGAGAAGCAGCGGATCGAGGAAGAGAAGCAGCGGATCGAGGAAGAGAAGCAGCGGATCGAGGAAGAGAAGCAGCGGAACGAGGAAGAGAAGCAGCGGATCCAAGAAGAGAAGCAGCGGGCCGAGGAAGAGAAGCAGCGGGCCGAGGAAGAGAAGCAGCGGGCCGAGGAAGAGAAGCAGCGAGCCGAGGAAGAGCGGAAGGCTGCCCTTCAGGAAATCACCAGATTGAAAGCATTATTAAGCGAAAGAAAAGCATGATTGCGTGCCATACCGATCGAATGGGAGATGGATTCCGGTCGGTATGGCACTTTTGTTATTTAATTCTCCTGAACAGCTGCAGAAAAAAATGCCTCAAATGTGCTGTCCAGCAGACGTACAAGATCCCTGACGGATGGCGGAAGATTGCGGCCGGGGTGGTTTGCCAGCAGAAGAAACCAACGCTGAGGCTGGAAAAAGGATCTGCATCGCGGCAATGCTTCCTGTGGCAGATCATGGACGGGCAGGATGGTGTCTGCAGCGCCCTTGGCAGCTAAAAGCTGCAGAATATGGATCTGTGCTTCACAGACGATCGGAGGCGGTGAGTCAAAGATTTCGGACAGAAGTCGGTCCTGCTCCACACGAAGGGCGCTGTTAACCGGTGCCAGCATAACCGGGCGCGGAGCCATGGGGCCGACCGGTTCGGAATCTGCCGGTCGGTCGGCCGGTGGTTTCGATGAAAAACAGTATACCAGCTCGCTTTCTGCCAGAATCCGGCTGGAAAGGATAGGGTGTTCCTTTTCGCAGGAAAAGTAAAGGCCATAATCAGCGGAAGCATTGAGCAGAGCTTCCTGCGCTTCCTCCTGTGTGCCTTCTGCAAGAGAAAGGTTGATATCCGGGTGCAGACGGTGAAATTCCTTTGCTGCACATTCCTGAATACGCGGTGTCAGGGCCGGATCACATTGGAGATAAATACCGCCGCCGTGACCGATGCGGTAATCGTGAAGCTGTTCGCTCATTTCTGTCTCGATCTGCAGCATATTTCTTGCGAAATTGACAAAAATTTTTCCGGCATTGGTGGGCTGCAGACGGTTGTGTACCCGTGTAAACAGATGCGCGCAGAGCATTTCCTCCGCATTGCGTAGATGGCGGGAGAGTGCCGGCTGCGTCAGGTAGAATTTCTCCGCTGCTTTGGTCAGGCTCTTTTCATCCACGATGGCGATGATATATTTGAGGAGCTGAGAGTTCAGGTTGAGTTCCGGCGCTTTGTAACGTGCAGAAGCAGCACCGACGGTGACATGTTCCGAAACAGTTGTGTCAGAAATACCGTTCTGATCCTGATCCACAATGCGCAGCAGCTCTTCTACCTCTGGTGAATTGATTGCCTGATAACGCGGGTCCGTCAGCCGTTCACGGGCCAGGAGTCCTGCCAGATAACGTTCCGGCTCTGTCAGTGTGTGCCCAAGCGGATAGCGCAGATGCAGTGTCTGGTGGATTGGTGGATCCAGGGAACGATAAACAAGTTCATCGCAGGGAAATACATGAGCCTGCGAAACCAGACCGACGCCAACAGCCTGATGCATCATGGAATCTACCAGAAGAACATCGTTGGATTCGAACGTGACAACCGGATTGAAACCGGCTTCTTCAAACAGTTCCTCTGCCAGAATCCGGATGCTGTGGCGCGGTCCCTGCAGTACGAACGGGGTATCCCGCAGATCGGAAAGCCGGATCCGGTCTGCAAGTGCCAGCGGATGTGAGACCGGAAGGGAAACCAGAAGTTCTTCATAGGCGATCGGTATATCAGTGACCTTGTCGGAAATGTTTCCGGAACCGATGGCAAGATCGATCTGCCCGTGCTGAATCGCTCCCGGCTGGTCGGAAGCATACAGTTCAGTCAGAGTCAGAGAGATATCCGGATATCGGTGAGAGAACTGTTTATAAATCCGACTGTAAATGATGGCGCCGCGGTTCGGCGCTGTTGCAAGCCGGATGCGGGCGTGGTTGCTGTCCGTGGCAGCACGCAGTGTCTGCAGCATGCGTGTCTGTTCGTCCAGAATCCGCTGCGCGCACTGGATTACATAGCGGCCGACTGCGGTAGGCGTCAGCTGCCTGTGGTAGCGGAGAAAAATCAGAAATCCCAGATCATCCTCGTATTCTGCCAGAAATTTACTCAATGCCGGCTGTGAGATCCCGAGTATCTGGGCAGCACGGGAAAGGCTGCCGGAATCGGAAATTGTGACAAGATAATAAAGCTGACGTGTATTCATGATAGCGGACTCCTTTCTTGTAAGATCAGACGGTATCAGTCAGATATCTTTCTAATGGTGTTTTATCAAACTCCGGTACAGAAGTCAACAACTATAACTAAAATGATATGAAAGATATAAACAATTGGATTTTGTAAAATTCCGGTGAATTCGCTATAATCAATTTGTAAACACAAGAGGGGTTGAAATAAAGACAGAATATACAAAAACCATTTGAGAGTTTCAGCTTTTTCGTTAAGAGTGTTGAGAACCGGTTCTTAATAATAAGGCAGAGGGCACTCTGCACGGACAATAATAAAAGGAGAGAAGCGTTATGAGAAAAAGTATTTATCGTATCTTATTATCCGGTGTTGCAGCTGTTGCTGTCATGGGCATGACTGCGTGCGGAAGCAAGACTGAGACCGCGGCTACAACAGCAGCTCAGGCAGAGACCAAGGCAGAGGCAGCCGCAGGTGAGACAACCGCAGCAGCGGAAGCAGCAGCCGATGATATTGGATTTCCGAAAGGTGAGACCATTACTCTGGTAGTTCCGGGTAAGGCAGGCGGCGGTTCCGATCTGGGTATCCGTTACTACAGCGAAGGTCTGAACCGTATCTATGGCTTGAAGACTACCGTAACCAACTACGACAGCAATACCGTAGGACACCAGACCGTGGCAAGCGCAAAACCGGATGGTACGACATTGACAGTTGCTACCTCTGCTTTAAATATTCAGTATATTACCGGCAACGCAGAAGTAAATCCGCTGAAGGATTTCACTGTGATTGCATGTCTGCAGGATAACGGATTTTCCACTCTGGCAGTACCGGCTGATGCGCCATATGATGACTTTGCAGGCTTTGTAGAATATGCAAAGGCACATCCGGGCGAACTGAATGCAGGTATGCCGGCAGCGGGTGCAAATACCTTCCTCTTTGGCAAGCTGACAGCGGCAACCGGCATTGAGCTGAACTCTGTGGAGTGTGCATCGGAGTCTGACCGTCTGACTAACCTGGCCGGCGGTTTCATTGATATCGGTGTTGTAGGTGTCGGCAATGCGCTGGAGTATGAGAAGGCCGGAAAACTGAAAGTAATCGGTACCGTATCTTCTGACGGAACCACCATTTCCGAATATCCGGAAGAACTGCCGGATAACTACAAGACTCTTCAGGAGCAGGGCTTTGACAACTGTACCATGTCTGTATTCCACTATCTGCTGGGACCGGCTGGCATGGATGAAACCATGGTAAAGAACATGAATGCAGCAATGAAGGCTGTTGTTGAGGATGAGACTGTGAATGCCGGTATTGCAAGCATCGGCAACATTCCTGGCTGGCATGATCTGGAAGAATCCAGAAAGCTTCAGGAAGAAGAGTTTGCACAGGATGTAGAGATTGCTAAAAATCTGGATATGTTTGTTCAGGAGTAATTTCTGAAGCTGTGTTTGTATACGTATCCGTCCGAAACGGTTACAGGAAAAAGAAAATCGCGTGTCCCGGGAGAAAAAATCCCGGGACATTTTAAAAGAAAGGGGATTACTTATGAAACTGCGAAGAGATACCGTCACCGGAATTGTGGGTCTCATTGGCTGCGCATTCTTTCTGTTCATGACCCAGTCGGTTAAGCAGCCGGCCAAACTTCTGGAACCTGGTCCGCGTCTGCTTCCGTATGTCGCGATTACACTGATTGCAATGAGCTCCATTGCGCTGATCATTAAGGGTTACATGGATCGTGCAAAAGAGGAGAAACCATACTTCCCGAAGGGCGGTGCACGGAAGATTACGAAGAGCTATCTGATGCTGATTATCTATGCAATTGCAATGACTTATCTGGGATTTCTGATTACGACTCCGTTTGCTACCTATGCATTCATTCATGATCTGAAGGGCAACAGTGAGGTAAAAACGGTTCCGACAATCATTATTTCCATTCTGGTAACCGCAGGTCTTTATGCGATGTTTGTCTATGGCTTCCAGGTGAAGCTGCCGGCAGGCGCATTGTTTGAATAAGGAGGGGCAAGAACCATGGCTGAATATATAAATGCGTTGATGATCTGTCTGCAGCCGATCAATCTGCTTTTGATCGTTGCAATGGTATCCCTTGGCATCGTATTTGGTGCGATTCCGGGACTTTCCGCAACTCTTGGTATTGCTCTGCTGCTGCCGGTTACCTTTGGTCTTTCCACGGAGACCTCTTTCGTACTGCTGCTTGCAATCTGGATCGGCGGCGTATCCGGAACCTTTATTTCCGCGGTACTGATTGGTATCCCTGGTTCTTCTTCCGCGATCGCAACCTGCTTCGATGGTTTCCCGATGACCAAGAACGGTCAGGCGGGTAAGGCGCTGGGCATCGGTATGACCGCATCCTTTATTGGTACCGTTGGTTCCGTTGCACTGGCAACGGTTTTGTCTCCGGTGATTGCAGAATTTGCACTGCATCTGGGACCGTGGGAGTATTTCTCGCTGTGCTTCTGTGCAATTACTCTGATTGCTTCCTTGTCAAAAGGCAATATTTTCAAAGGAATTATGGCTGCCGGCATCGGTCTGCTGATGGGATGCATCGGTATGGATCCCATCAACGGTGCGGTTCGTTTTACGTTCGGCAATGTTTATCTGACCTCTGGCATCAGTACCGTAGCACAGATGCTGGGTATGTTCGCAATGTGCCAGATCATCCGTGATTCTGCGCGCGGCGAAGCAAAGATGCCGGAAGCAGATGTCGTGAACATGAAAGGCCTTGGCGTTAGTTTTAAGGATATTTTTGAAAACATCAGGACAATTGCGTTTGCATTTGCAGCAGGTCTCTGGATCGGTTTTCTGCCGGGCATGGGTTCCGGTATTTCCAACATGGTAGCGTATGGTTATGCCAAGAGCATCAGCAAAAACCCGGAGTCCTTCGGCAAAGGCAATCCTGCCGGTGTATGGGCTTCTGAGACAGCAAACAACGCTTCCCTGGGCGGTGCGCTGATTCCGATGATGGCGTTGGGCATTCCTGGTGACGGTATCACTGCAATGCTGATTGCAGGTCTGACCATTCATGGTCTGCAGGCGGGGCCTCTGTTTATGACCGAGCAGCCGGATCTGGCAATGCTGATTTTTGCCTGTGTCATGGTATCCGCAATTGTAACCTACATCGTTCAGATTATTACCAAACGCTGGTTCCCATATATTCTGAAGGTTCCGTATCATTATCTGTACACAGTGATTCTGGTAATCTGCTACATCGGTGGATATGGCATTTCCAATACCATGTTCAACATTTATGTGATGGTAGCTCTGTGTCTGCTGGCAATCTTTATGAGTATGGCAGGACTCCCGACTTCTCCACTGGTACTGGCATTTATTCTGTCCAGTAAGCTGGAGCGTTACTTCCGCCAGGGTATCAGCTATGCACACGGCAGTTATGCGGAGTTCTTTACCCGTCCGCTGTCTGCGGCACTGCTTCTGGTCTCTGTATTCTGTGTGGTATGGCCATTCCTTTCAGATCATCTGAAACAGAAACGTGCAGCGTCTGCTGCGGCAGCTGCCGGACAGAGTGAAGTAAATGATGATTGATAATAAGAAAGAACTGCCTGAGATTACAGCCTGCTATGGAACACTTCCGTCCATGCTGCGTAAGTTTGACCGGTATGCCCGCAGGGACTTTTTTGCGGGAGAGACTCGGGAAGATTTTGTACAGTGGCAGAAGGCGATGCGCAGGCTTCTCCATGAGCTTCTGGGGCTGGATAAAATGGAAAACTGCCCGCTCCATCCGATGATCGATGATGTGGTTCTGCTGCCGGGAGGAATCCGGAGAGAACATCTGAACATTCAGGTGGAACCGGAGGTATGGATGCCTATGTATCTGCTGATTCCGGTGGGAGCAGGAGCTGATACCCGGCCGTTTTTGTGCCCGCCCGGGCATAACGGAGCGGGGAAATATACGGTTGCCGGTCTGCGGGAATATACGGCAGTGGAAGATAAGATTATCCATTATCAGTATGATTATGGATTACAGCTGGCGAAACTCGGTTTTGTGGCGGTCTGTCCGGACTGCCGCGGTTTTGGAGAGCGGAGAGAAGATCTTGCGGATACGCAGGATCCGGCAAAGGCACTGAGCGGGGACTGTTACCGTCTGGCTCATATGGGAGAGCCTCTTGGAATTCCGGTGGCAGGAATGCTGACCTGGGATCTGATGCGGGCTGTTGATTATCTGTTTGAACGCGGCGAGTGGGACTGTAATGCCATCAGCTGTCTGGGATTTTCCGGCGGCGGCATGCAGACACTGATGCTTTCTGCACTGGATGAACGAGTGAGGCTGTCTGTGATCAGTGGATATCTCTACGGATATCGGGATGCACTTCTGACGCTCAGCAACAATTGTTCCTGCAACTATGTTCCCCATTTGTGGGAACATCTGGATATGGGTGATATTGCAAGTCTGATTGCGCCGCGGCCGCTGCTGGTGCAATCCTGCCGGGAAGACCGTCTGAACGGACCGCGCGGAATTGTGAATGCCGTGGAGCAGGTGAAGATCATACAGAAAGCCTATCAGCTGATGGGAGCACCGGAGCTTCTGCTGCATGAGATCTGTGAAGGACCGCATCAGTGGCATGGAGAAAAACTGGGAGAACATCTCAAAAGGCTGATTAAATGGAAGAATGAATGAGATTAATATGTAAAAATCGGGAGATTGCTCATGGATAAATTACAACTGAAGGAAACAATCCTGAAACGAATCGAAAAACCGATGATTCCGGCCCGGGAATATCATGCCGCGCAGTTCGGAATCAATCCGGACAGCGATGCGGTTCAGACGGAGCGGTTGCAGCAGGCGATTGACCGGGTGAGCAGTCAGGGCGGCGGAAAGCTGATCCTTCCGGCCGGACGTTACCGGACCGGCGCACTGCACTTGAAAAGCAAAGTGGAGCTGCACCTCCAGTGCAAAGACACGGTTCTCGCTTTTGTCAATGAAAATCCGGAGCTTCATTATCCAACGGTGTTTTCACATTGGGAAGCAACTCCGTGCTATAATTTCAGCCCTCTGATTTATGCCTGTGATGCCCATGACATTGCTCTGACCGGAGAGGGCGTGCTGGACGGCGGTGCCGACGCACAGCACTGGTGGAACTGGCATCATCAGGTGGAAAACGCATGGTCTGCAGATAAACAGGATCTGCAGCTGGAGGACCGCAAAGCGCTTCGCCAGATGAACCTGGACGGAGTACCGGTGGAACAGCGTGTGTTCGGGCCGGGACATTATCTGAGACCGAATTTTGTGCAGACGATCCGCTGCGAGCGGGTGCTGCTGCAGGGCTTTACCCTGCACAACAGTCCGATGTGGCAGCTGAATCCTGTGATGTGCAAAAGTCTGACGGTGGATCGTGTTACCATGTCCAGTCACGGTGCCAACAACGATGGCTGTGATCCGGAAAGCTGCAGCGGCGTGCATATTGTAAACTGCCGTTTCGATACGGGAGATGACTGTATCAGTCTGAAATCAGGCAGGGACCGGGACGGAAGAATCGCCAGGGTTCCCTGTGAAGATGTGCTGATTGAGCACAATGAATTTGCAGACGGACATGGCGGCGTGGCGCTCGGCAGTGAGATGAGCGGCGGAATTCGAAGGGTGCTGGCGATGAATAATCGTTTCAGCAGTCCGAATCTGACCTATGCGCTGCGTCTGAAGACCAATGCACGACGCGGCGGCAAGGTAGAGGATGTGATTCTGGCAGACAGTGTGATGGATCACGTCCATGGCGCAGCGGTGCATGGCACCATGATGTACGAAGACGGACCCAATGGCAATGATCTGCCGGTGTTCCGTAATATTACCATCGAAAATATAACGGCTCATGGAGGGGACTATGGGATTTTCCTGGAGGCGTTTGATGCGGTACCGATCACCGGCCTGGTCCTGCGCAATATCCGGATCGATGGTGTCAGACAGCCGATGCGGAGTATGAACTGGAAAGAACCGGTGCTGGAAGCAATCGAGATTAACGGAAAGAATTTCCCGCGTCCGTGCAGCGTCCGGATTCTGGGCGTACCGATGGAGGGAGCACAGATACATGCATCTGCCGAGTATTGCGGAGGTCATGATGCATGTCATTTTAACTGGGAAACATCCGTGGACGGTGAAGCGTGGACGGATGCGGGCCATGGCGAACATCTGGTGATTCCGAAACAGGCCGCATATGTACGTGTGACAGCTGTGGATCAACATGACAATGCAGAGACAAGCAGCAGTTATCGTGTACTTGCGGAGCAGAAATACAGCTGCAAAACGGAAACGCACGAAATTTTGATGGACGGGAAATACGATCGTCTTCGACTGCTTTGTCGCGGGATGCTCGATGAGAACGATACCATTATCGACAGTGAACCGATCACCAGAGGACAGCTGGCGAAAATGCTGCTGCCGCTGGCAGCTGGAAAGCGATTCGGAGCGGAAAGAGGAGCACAGGGATATGACGAAGCAATGCGCATTGCGGTTGGCAGCGGTTTCCTTGCGCAGGATGCACAGAAAGGCTCCATGCCGAATGGTTACGTGACGCGTCAGGAGATGGCAACTGTGGCGATGCAGGCCTGCGGCGTGAATTACCGCAATGCATCCAGTACCATGCCGGTCTGTGCAGATGTTGATCAGGTGAGCAACAATTATGGCACCAACGTGGCGCGGGCACTCTATTTCGGATTTATGAAACTGGAGCCCGACGGCTGCTTTGAACCGGAACGTCTCGTTACCATGGGGGAGGCCGCAGGCATCCTGAACCGGGTGGCGGACTTTGCCGGTATCTGACAAGGAGGAAACCGATATGTGGTTGGAATATTTTTCTCAATATATGGAAACGGCGTTTCCGCATTTCCTCAATGATAAACCCTGGAATTACAAGGATGATCTCTGCGTAATCGGTGCATCCGATCTGGCCGATGCAACCGGAGATGCAAAATGGAACCGGTATATTACAGACAACAGCAGGTGGCTGCTTTTGGAGGACGGTTCTGTTGCAAACTGGAAAGAAAATGAAAATAATATTGATAAGGTCAGCTTCGGCAAGTCTCTGCGAATTCTGCGGAACCTGACGGGAGATGAGCGCTATGATGCGGCAGTAAAGAAAGCTTACGCATTTCTGGAGCATTATCCCCGCACAGAAACGGGCAATTTCTGGCACAAGGATATCTATCCGAATCAGGTGTGGCTGGATGGTCTTTATATGGCTATGCCGTTCTATGCACAGTCGCTGGTTGAAAACGGTGAGGATCGCTGGGATGATATCATGGATCAGTTTGAAAGCGCCCACCGTCTGCTGTGGAGTGAAGATAAGAAACTGTATGTGCATGGCTGCGATGTGAGCCGGAAGGCCGACTGGGCAGATCCGGTGACCGGACGCAGCATGTCCGTATGGCTGAGGGCAGAGGGATGGTACCTGATGGCACTGGCTGATGTCTATGAACTGGCGAAAGGACGCACACCGCGTGCAAAAGAACTGGTTCCGCTTTTCAAGAATGGTCTGGAAGGCATTCTGGAGTATCAGGATCCGGAGACCCATATGTTCTATCAGGTGGTTGATCTGCCGGGTTTTCCGGGCAACTATCCGGAAACCTCCGGAAGTGCGATGGTTGCCTACGCGCTGATGAAAGGTGCGCGTCTTGGAATGCTTCCGGGAGCGTATGGAATCAAAGGCAGTGAGATTATTGACGGAATCAGGGATACGTATCTGAAGAAAGAAGCAGATGGCTGGCATCTCTATGGCATCTGCGCAAGCGCCGGCCTGGGGGCCGGTCCTGACCCCCACAATCGGAAGGACCGCACCGGAAAGCCGGAATATTATGTGAGCGAAGCACGGATGACGGACAATCAGCATGGCACGGCTGCCTGCATGATGGCTGTCAGCGAGCAGATCCGCAGAAAAAAGGAGGCATAAAGCATGCTGCAGTTGGGATTGCGTCTTCATGACGCAGAGAAGCTTCCGATGGAAGAGCTTCTTCCGGTGGTGAAGAAAAAAGGTTATACCTGCACACATCTGGCGCTCAGCAAGGCCATGAAAGAGTATCCGTGCGATCCATCTGCTCTGACTCCGGGCTATGCACATTATCTGAAGCATCTGTTTGAAAAAAATGAGATGGACATTGCAGTGCTTGGCAATTATCTGAATCTGGCACATCCGGATCCGGAGGTAATCCGCCAGTCTCAGGAGAAATATTATGCACATATCCGATTTGCTTCTCTGCTGGGCTGCGGCATGGTCGGAACCGAGACAGGTGCTCCGAATGCGGAGTATAAATTCTGCCCGGAATGCCGTTCCGAGGAAGCGCTGATGACGTTTGTCCGGAATCTGAAGCCGGTGGTGCGCTGTGCGGAACAGTTCGGTGTAATTCTGGCAATTGAGCCGGTAGCCCGTCATATCGTATGGAACGCAAAACGGGCACGTATCGTGCTGGATGAGATCGGTTCCCACAATCTTCAGGTGCTGTTTGATCCGGTGAATATGCTGGATCTGGATAATGTGGACCGCCGGGAGGAAGTGTTTGCAGAGGCTATGGAGCTTCTGGGACCGGACATTGCCATGGTGCATTTCAAGGATTTTATCCGGGTGAATGAAGGTTATGGCCTGAAAGCAGTCGGGGCAGGTACCGGAGAGATGGATTTCTCACCGATCATGAAATTTATCAAAAAAGAAAAGCCCTTTATCTACGGCACTCTGGAAAATACGACGCCGGAAAATGCGGAGTATTGCGGAGCGAAGATGAGAGAGCTGTACGAGGCGGTATAACCGGCAGTCTGCCGGAAACAGGCGATCATCCGAACCAGAAATCACGTACCAGTTCAATCAGATATTGCGCAGCATGGCTTAGGTAGGCATCCTTCCGATAACATGCTGCAATATCCCAGGTTGGATGATTTTCAAAGGAAAAACAGCAGATATCTTTTGGATGATCTTTTACGTAGAAGTATGGAACCACACCGCAGCACAGGCGTGCCTGGATCATGGAGATGATTGCACTGTTGCTCGATGTCTCAAACAGGACATTGGGCACGAAGCCGGAGGTGCGAAAGATATCATCGATGGTGGAACGGATGGTGGATTCCTTATACATCAGGACGAACGGCTCGTGTCGGAGCATAGCAATATCCAGAACCGCAAACGGTTCTCCTGCCGGTGTAGCATAGCGGGATACCGGGTGGATTGCAGGAACCGCCATGACGATCTCTTCACTTCCGAGAACAATATATTCATCCGAAGTTCGCTGCCGTGTATTCAGTGTCAGAAAACCGATATCCAGGTCACCGCGGGCAATCATCTGCTGCTGTCGATGTACGCTCAGTTCTTTTGGCTCGATAATCACACCCGGAAATGCCTGATGAAAGGCGGGATAGATATGGGTAAACATTTCGATGCCTCTTCCCGGTGTGAAGCCCATGGACAGATGCCCCTTCTGGGTCTGGGCCATATCACTGATGATGTTGTAGGCTTTCTGCCTGAGACGCAAGATTTCCCGTGCGTATTCCAGATAAACATGTCCCACAGGAGTGGGCTGCATATCCATCTTGCTTCGGAAAAACAACGGTGCGCCGAGATCCTTTTCCAGACGAAGAAGCTGCTGGTTCAGGGCAGACTGGGTGATGAACAGTTTTTCTGCGGCACGGGTAATGCTGTGCTCATCGGCTATTTTTACAATGTATTCAATCTGTTTGACATCCATAAGAACCTCCGGAGGAACATGTAATTACCTATAGTATAGAATCCGTGCAGACAGATTTCAATACTTAATATCACTTAGTTTCTAAGAAAAATAATTAATTTTACTAATTAACAGGCGGCTATTATAATAAGGATATAAAAGAGAAAAGCGAGGGAAAAGGAGGAATTTCTATGGCACGTTTATACGTAAAGATCAAAGAACAGGATAATGTAGTTGTTGCTGTTCAGGATCTGAAAGCCGGAACGGAAGTCATGGAAGGTCTGACTGCCAATCAGGATATTCCGCAGGCACATAAGATTGCACTGTGCGATATTCCGGCAGGTGGAGAGATCATCCGTTATGGTGTGGTACTTGGGTATGCAATCAACGATATTAAAAAGGGTGACTGGATCAACGAACACATGCTGGATCTTCCGGAGAGCCCATCTGTTGATGATATGGAGTATGGTACGAATCTGGTGCCGAACGAGGAGCTTCCGATGCCGACGAGAACCACATGGATGGGATATCGGAATGCAGAAGGACCAGCAGGAACCAGAAATCTGCTGGGCATCGTTACGACCGTTCAGTGTGCGGCAGGCGTTTTGAAAGTAGCAGTTGACCGGATTAAACACGAGCTGCTTCCGAAGTATCCGAATGTGGACGGCGTGGTAGCTGTGACGCATCCATACGGCTGCGGTGTGGCCATCAATGCACCGTTGGCTTATATTCCGATTCGTGCGATCACCAACATCATCCGCCATCCGAATTTTGGCGGGGAAATCATGGTAGTAGGTCTGGGCTGCGAGAAACTGACTTATGACCGGGTGCTCCCTCCGGAGGATATCACGCCTGAGAATGTTCTGACGCTGCAGGATTATGCAGGTCATGATGCCATGATGAACGCGATTATGGAGATGGCAGAGAAGAAGCTGCAAAAACTGAACCAGAGACACAGAGAAGAGCTTCCGTTAAGTGATCTGCTGATCGGTATGCAGTGCGGCGGCAGTGATGCGTTCTCCGGTATTTCTGCAAACCCAAGTGCAGGTTACGCAGCGGATATGTTGGTGCGCGGCGGCGCTACGGTAATGTTCAGTGAAGTGACTGAGGTGCGTGACGGCGTACATATGCTGGCAGCACGCTGCCCGGATGCGCATACCCGTGATCGACTGGCTGAAGAGATGAAATGGTATGATGACTATCTGGCCAAGGGCGGTGTGGGCAGAGATGCGAACCCGACCCCCGGCAACAAGGCAGGCGGCCTTGCAAATATCGTTGAGAAGGCAATGGGCAGCATTGCGAAGAGCGGGACAAGCCAGATCGTGGAAGTACTTTCTCCGGCGCAGAAGCCGACTAAACATGGCTTGATCTATGCAGCAACTCCGGCAAGTGATATCGTGTGCGGACCGAGTCAGGTAGCAAGCGGTATCGGCCTGCAGGTATTCATGACCGGACGCGGAACCCCGTATGGTCTGGATATCAGCCCGGTTATCAAGGTCTGCAGCCGCAATGAAATGAAGAATCACTGGTTTGATCTGATTGATATTTCCGCAGGTGATGTGGCTACCGGCGAGAAGACGATCGCCGATGTTGGTCAGGAGATCTTTGATATGATTCTGGATGTTGCGAGCGGTGTGAGACAGCCTTACAGTGATCTGTATGGATTCCACAATGACATGTGCATCTTTAACCCGGCACCGATTACCTGATGACGTCCGGCAATCGTACACATGGGTGAGTGTTGTATGTGGGAAATAAAGAAAGCCTCTGCAGTCCCCGGAATTTTAAGATTCGGGGATGCTGCGGAGGCTGTTTTAATTTCTGATATGTTGGTTCAGCTCCAGTAATTTTTCGCCAATTCAATAAATTCCCGTGCCGGTCGGCTGAGATACCCGCCCTTTTTATAGCTGGCTGCGACCTCCCAGTGTGGATGATCGGGCAGGGAAAAGCAGGCCATGTCGGAAAAATCTCTCCTGACGTAGTAGTGCGGAATCAAACCGCAGCAGAGATTGGTGCGGATCATCGTCAGGACCGTTACGTTGTTCCGTGTTTCGAACAGAATATTGGGTTTGAAACCGGCTTCCTCAAAGATTTTGTCAGACAGGCTTCGCATGGTAGACCCCTTATTCATGAGGACGAAAGGTTCGTAGATGAGCCTACTGAGGTCCATGATGGCAAAAGGCTGCCCGGGAGGTGCAGCCTCAGCACCAAGGGGGTGCCCTTTGGGGATTACCAGAAGAATCTCTTCCTCAAGCAGAGGAATATATTCGTCATTGGTGCGGTCCTGCGGACTTAAGGTCAGAAATGAGATATCGATCTGTCCGTCCGAGATCATGTTCTGCAGCTCTCTGACACCTTTCTCTACAGGCTCCACCAGAATATCCGGGTAATCCTTATGGAAAGCAGGGTAAACAGCGCTGAACATGTCGATGCCGCGGCCGGGGGTGATTCCGATTTTCAAAACTCCCTTTTTGTGTTCCGCAATGTCATGAATGCGGTCGTAGGTATTTTTTTTGATGTTCAGAATCTCACGGGCATTCTGTACATACACTTCACCGGCTTCCGTCAGACGCCAGTTGGTGCGGGAACGGTGAAACAGCGGAGTGCCCAGCTCCTTTTCCAGCTTCAGAAGCTGCTGGTTGAGCGCAGACTGCGTAATAAACAGTTTCTCTGCCGCATGCGTAATGTTGTTTTCTTCTGATATTTTGATGATATATTCGATCTGTTTGGTATCCATAAGCAGTCTCCTGTATGAACCGAACACTACCGGCAGTTATTGCTAATGGAAGTTCCCTGTGTAATTTTCTGCCAGATACGGAGTCTCGGTATGCTTCTCAAAGTAATGGGTCAGATAGGAGAAAAAAGTAATCTCCGGTCCGTTCTGTACCCAGTTTTTGCGTGTGAAAATGACATTCAGCCGGTACAGCGCCGGTGAAAGGGAGTAGTAGCGAATACAATCCCGATTAACGGAGCAGGATTCTGCAATAAAAGCGACTCCAACTCCGCTGGCGACCATATTCCGGGTTGCGGTAATATTGTTGGTCTCGCAGAAAGCGCTGGGTGTAAAATCACAGGAATCAAACACCTGATCGGACAGTCCGCGAAGAGAAGAACCCCGCTTGGACAGAAGAAAATTGTCTGTGCGGAAATTCGTTACCAGCTCATCAATTGTCAGGGAATCCCCTGTGTTTTTGAACGTATAAGGGTGCGTCTTCGGAATGGCGAAGAATACCTCTTCCCGGCGCAGAATGTGCGCCTGGTCATCAAAGGGAGCTGTGTTGACAGCAGAAGCAATACCAAGATCTATCATTTCATCGGAAAGCATTTTTTTCAGGGCGGGAAGCCCCACTTCTGAAATCTCAATCGCTACCTTCGGATAGGTCTGCTTGAACAGCGGTACGATCTCCGCGAGCATGCGCAGACCGAAATTGGAAGTGACACCTACGCTGATTTTGCCGCGCCGGTCCAGACTTGCAATATTCTGATACAGATCGTGCTGGATCCGGACGACCTTCCGGGCAGCTTCCACATAAAGCTCTCCGGCAGGGGTGAGTGTCAGCTCGCCTTTAGTACGGAAAAACAGCGGTGTACCGATCTCCTGCTCCAGACGGGACAGATACTGGCTCAGGGAAGACTGTGATACAAACAGTTCATCTGCTGCCTTTGTCATGTTTTTGCGCTCTGCGATTGCAAGAATATATTTTAAATATTTAACATCCATTCTGTTCATCTCCTGAAACATCCGATTGCATTATTAGCAGATGTGATTACCGGAATCAATTTTAAATATTGGATAAATCTGATCAGTTGTCGTATAGTAAAACCATAGTAATTATAGCAGATTTCCCAAATGAAGTAAATGAGGAAGAGGAGGAAACGAGATGGAAAAAGGAACCCCGATTGTAACAGAGATGCAGGTGATCCCGGTAGCAGGATATGACAGCATGCTGATGACACTGAGCGGTGCACATGCTCCGTATTTTACAAGAAACCTGGTTATACTGAAGGACAATGCCGGACATACCGGTATCGGTGAGATCCATGGTGGTGACTATACCTGTGATGCATTAAAGAGCTGCATTCCGCTGGTTATCGGACAGCCGGTCGGCAAATATCGTGCGATTCTGGACAGCATCCACAAAGCGTCCACCCGCAGCGCAGAGGATGACGGAGAAGGAATCCAGAGCCTGGATATCAGCAAACTGAAATTCGTGGTAAAAGCTGAGTGGGCAATTGAGTGTGCACTGCTGGATCTTCTGGGACAGTATCTGGATCTGCCGATGTGCGAGATGCTGGGCGACGGAAAGCAGAGAGATCAGGTAGAGACCCTGGGCTATCTTTTCTATGTAAGCGATAAGGAAAAAGCAGCTCCGGCGCTCAGCTATCTGGATGAGAGCAGCAGCAGCGACCCGTGGTTCCGTCTGCGTCGTCAGGAGATGCTGACCCCGGAGAGAATCGTGGAGCAGGCATGTGTCCTGCAGGAAAAATACGGCTTCCGCAACTTCAAACTGAAAGGCGGCGTTCTGCGCGGAGCAGAGGAGATGGAAGCAGTAAGAGCATTGAAGAAACAGTTCCCGAACGGCCGCATCAATATTGACCCGAACGGTGCGTGGAGTCTGACAGAAGCAATTGAGATCTGTAAGCCGATGGAAGGTATTCTTACCTATATCGAAGATCCGTGCGGACCGGAATCCGGATTCAGCAGCCGTGAGATTATGGCAGAGTTTAAAAATGCAGTCAATCTTCCGGTGGCAACCAACATGATTGCAACTGACTGGAGACAGTTCTATCACGCAGCAGCCCTGAAGTCTGTGGATATCGTACTGGCAGATCCGCATTTCTGGGGATTCGGCGGCAGCGTCCGTATGGCACAGATTCTGAACGACTGGGGTCTGACCTGGGGCAGCCACTCCAACAATCACTTTGACATCACCCTGACTGCATTCGCACATGTAGCGGCGGCAGCTCCGGGCAACCCGACGGCACTGGATACGCATTGGATCTGGCAGGATGGTCAGAATCTGCTGAAGGATACGCCTCAGATCGTAGATGGCTATCTGCAGGTTCCGAAGAAACCGGGTCTTGGTGTGACCATTGATATGGATAAGGTGATGGAGGCAAATGCGCTGTACAATAAGCTTCCGAGCCATGACCGCAACGATGCGGAAGCAATGCAGTACCTGATCCCGAGCTGGAAGTTTGATTCCAAGAAGCCGGCTCTTGTGCGATAAAAAGTAAAATTATTAAGTCTAATCTAAATATCATTAATTTTACTTATAATAAGAAATGTGTTAAATTAAATACATAAGAAACGGCCATTCAGAAAATGGTAATAAGGTATAGGAAAAGGAGATGTGGGTATGTTCTTCAAAAAGTACGGGGACATCGTGGTAGGCGTATTTTTCATGATCTTATCAGTAGTGCTGATCGCTATGGCAAAGATGCTTCCTAAGTCCAAAGTTATGGAAATCGGACCGGACTTCATGCCTATGGTAATTGGTGTGATTACCTTGATTCTGGCAGCGATCCTGACATTCCTGAGTGTGAAAAACTTTAAAATGAAAGCAGCTTCCATTGATCCGGATTCACTTCCGGACTGTGATTACAAGCGTGTGCTTTCCAGTGTCATCCTGGTTCTGGTTTATGTATTTGCGATGCAGCCGGTCGGCTTTATCCTTTCGACTCTGGTATTCCTGCTGCTGCAGATGCTGGTGCTTTCGCCGGATGATGCGAGAGGCAAGAAAGACATTATCAAACTGGCAATCATTGACGTGATCTTTACTCTGGTAGTATTCTTCCTGTTCCGTTACGGATTCAAGATCGTACTTCCGGCTGGTATTTTCACCATTACACTGTAGGGAGGAGAAAAGAATATGCAGGCATTAGGACTTTTAGGAAATGCATTTGTCAGCATTTTGAATCCGGCATCCATCCTTCTGATGATTGCCGGTGTCGCAATCGGTATTATCTTTGGTTCTATCCCCGGACTGTCCGCTTCCATGGCAGTAGCACTGATGCTGCCGCTGACGTTCAGCATGACACCGTCTCTGGGTATGAACACTCTGGTAGCAGTTTACATCGGCGGTATCTCCGGTGGTCTGATTTCCGCAATCCTGCTGAACATGCCGGGTACTGCTTCTTCCATCGCAACCTGCTTCGACGGTCATCCGATGGCAAAGAACGGTGAGGCTATGAAGGCTCTGGGACTTGGTATTGTGTTCTCTGCAATGGGTTCCATCTTCTCCTTCCTGATTCTGACCTTCTGCGCACCGCTGCTGGCAGATGTGGCACTGAAATTCACTCCGGCTGAGAACTTTGGTATCTGCTTCTTCGCTCTGACGATGGTTGCGATCCTCTCTTCCGGCAACATGATCCGCGGACTTCTGGCTGGTCTGTTTGGTCTGATGTTTACACTGATCGGCATGGCTCCGATCGATGGAACCGCACGTTTTACTTTTGGTTCCAGCAACCTGATGGCTGGCTTTGATACTCTTCCGACTCTGATCGGTATCTTCGCAATCTCGGATATCCTGTGTACCGCGGAGAGCATGGGAAGCGGCAAGCTGGAAACCATTCCGATTAAGAAGGTAAAAGGATTTGGATTCAGCATGCAGGAGTTTATTCATCATCTTCCGAACTTCCTGCGTTCTGCTCTGATTGGTACCGGAATCGGTATCCTGCCTGGTATCGGCGGCTCTACCTCCGGTATGCTGGCTTATGTAACTGCCAAGAATATGTCCAAGCATCCGGAAAAATTCGGAACCGGATATCCGGATGGTATCGTAGCAACCGAGTCTGCCAACAACGCGACGATCGGTGGTGCAATGATTCCTCTGCTGGTACTTGGTATCCCGGGTGACGGTGTTACCGCAATGATGCTCGGCGGCTTCCTGATTCACGGTCTGTCCGCAGGTCCGTTGCTGTTCGTGAAGAATGCAGATGTTGTATACGGAATTTTCGCTGCATGTATCGTATGTACACTGATTATGCTGGTTGTGGAATGGACCTGTATCAAGGGCTTTGTACAGGTACTGAAGGTTCCGAAACACATCCTGCTTCCGCTGATTCTGGTTCTTTGCTGTGTCGGTGCTTATGCGACCAACAACCGGATCTTCGATGTACAGTCCATCCTGATTTTCGGTATTGTAGGCTACGTTTATCACAAATTCAGTCTGCCGACGACACCGTTTGTACTGTGCTTCCTGATCGGTGAGATGCTGGAGACCTATCTGAGACGAGGCATCATGCAGTACAAATCATTCGGTGCATTCTTTGCAAGGCCGATTTTTGACTTCTTCTTCTTTGTGGCAATCGCGGTACTGGTATGGTCCGTATACAAGGAACTGAAGGCTTACAGAGCCAAAAAGCAGGCGGCTTAAAACTACATAACATGACGAATATAAACCCTCTCCTGTGAGGGGAGGGTCTATATAAAAAGGGAAAAGAAAAGGAGAGATTACTATGAAAAAAAGAATGTTAGCAACTGTTCTGGCAGGAACCATGGTACTGAGTCTGGCAGCATGCGGCGGCAGCAAGCCGGCAGAGACCACTGCAGCGGCAGCAGCAGCTCCGGCAGCAGAGGCTACCACGGCGGAGGCAGGTGAGGCAGCTCCGGCTGACAGCGCAGCAGGCAGCTGGGCACCATCTACCACGGTATCCATCATCGTACCGGCAGGTGCAGGCGGCAATACCGACCTTTCCGCACGTGTATTTGCACAGTATGCAAAAGAGCTGACCGGTGTTGATTTTATCGTTGTAAATGCAAGTGGTGCAGCTGGTTCTGTAGCAGCAAATCAGGTTCTGTCTGCGGCTCCGGACGGACACACCTTCCTGTATGGACATAATCTGGTAAACGTTGCAAATATCGCTGGTGTAACAGATTACAACTATACCGCATTCAAGCTTGGCCCGACCTTTGCCAAGGATCCGGCACAGCAGCTGTATGTAAATCCGGAAAAGTACACTGACCTGAACGCATTCATCGAGGCAGCAAAAGCAAATCCGGGTCAGCTGAAGGCTTGTACCGAGGTAGGCGCTTATACTTACTATGAGCTTCTGGAGTTTGAGAAACAGGCAGGAATCGATCTGGATCTGGTTGACGTTGGTTCCAACTCTGATAAGATTGCAGCTATGCTGTCCGGTCAGGTTGACCTGATGCCGGGTGCATACATCAACTGTAAAGATTATCTGACTGCAGGTCAGTTTGTATGTATCGGTGCTCCGACTGAGGAGAGATATGACCTGATCAAAGATATCCCGACTCTGAAAGAGCAGGGTGTTGATCTGGTATATCCGGACTGTGACTTCTCCTTCTACTTCCCGGCTGAGACTCCGGATGAAGTAATCGCATACTACGAGGATCTGGTACAGAAGGTACTGGCAGATCCGGCAGCAGCAGAAGGCGTAGCAAATGTAGATATGATGCCATACTACTTAAGCGCAGCAGATTCTGCTAAGAATGATGAAGCAATCTTCAATACGATCAAAGGTATCGCAGATGCTTTGGAGCAGTAAGAGAATACAGTATAGTGTGAAAAGAAACGGGATTATTGCGCATGCAATAATCCCGTTTCTTTTATAGTTATCTGTAAAATAAGATTAAATTATAGTGTTATTAGTTTTGTTAAGATTGTTAAGAAGAATTAACAGAAATTTGCAAGCCCTTTATAGGGCTTTTATTGTCTCCATACGACCGGTACGGTATAGTAGAAGCAGAGAGGTAAGGCTTCTAAAGAATAAGAGATAAGGAGAGTGAGCTATGTTTTTTAAAAAGTATGGAGACATTGTTGTAGGTGTATTTTTTATGGCGGTATCAACAGTACTGATGATCATGGCGCTGATGCTTCCAAAATCAAAAGTCATGGAAATCGGACCGGATTTCATGCCGATGTGTATCGGAAGTGTGACGTTTGTTCTATCCCTGGTTTTGATTATTTTGAGCATTAAAAATTTCAAAATGCATGCGGCAGGTCTGAACCCGGATTCCATTCCGGACTGTGACTACAAGCGTGTGCTGTCCAGCATCATTCTGGTACTGATCTATGTGTTTGCAATCAAGCTGATTGGTTTCATTCTTTCGACCCTGGTATTTCTGTTCTTTCAGATGCTGGTGCTCGCACCGGATGAGCAGCGCAACAAAAAAGAAGCAGTTCGATTGATTGTAGTTGATGTTATATTCACCCTGGTTGTATTCTTTTTATTCCGCTACGGATTTAAGATCGTGCTTCCGGCAGGTATTTTCACAATCACATTGTAAAGGAGAGAGAATATGAACGCTTTAGGACTTTTGGGACATGCATTTGTGAGTATTATGAATCCGGCCTCCATTCTGATGATGATTGCCGGTGTTGCGATCGGTATTGTGTTTGGCTCCATCCCCGGACTGTCAGCATCCATGGCAGTAGCGCTGATGCTTCCGCTTACATTCAGCATGACGCCTTCCATGGGAATGAATACGCTGGTAGCTGTTTATATCGGCGGTATTTCCGGCGGACTGATCTCAGCGATTCTTCTGAATATGCCGGGTACAGCATCTTCCATTGCAACCTGCTTTGACGGACACCCGATGGCAAAACGGGGAGAGGCGATGAAGGCGCTGGGTCTGGGCATTGTATTCTCGGCACTGGGATCAAGTTTCTCTTTCATCATTCTGACCTTCTGTGCGCCGATGCTGGCTGATGTGGCTTTGAAATTTACTCCGGCTGAGAATTTCGGAATCTGCTTTTTCGCTCTGACCATGGTAGCGATTCTGTCATCCGGCAATATGCTCCGAGGACTTCTGGCAGGACTGCTGGGACTGATGTTTACCCTGATCGGTATGGCACCAATTGATGGAACAGCACGTTTTACGTTTGGCTCCACCAATCTGATGGCAGGCTTTGATACGCTGCCGACGCTGATTGGTATCTTTGCAATCTCGGATATCCTGTGCACAGCAGAAAGCATGGGAAGCGGCAAGATGGAAACCATTCCGATCCGGAAGGTTCGGGGCTTTGGCTTCAGTATGCAGGAGTTTGTACATCATCTTCCGAATTTTTTCCGTTCCGCACTGATCGGTACCGGAATCGGGATCCTGCCTGGAATCGGCGGTTCTACCTCCGGCATGCTGGCATATGTGACCGCCAAGAATATGTCCAAATATCCTGAGAAGTTCGGTAAGGGATGTCCGGATGGAGTCGTGGCAACCGAGTCGGCCAACAATGCGACGATCGGCGGTGCGATGATTCCACTTCTCGTACTTGGTATCCCGGGCGATGGTGTTACAGCGATGATGCTCGGCGGTTTCCTGATCCACGGGCTGTCTGCCGGTCCGCTGCTGTTTGTGAAGAATGCGGATGTGGTATATGGCATTTTCGCGGCATGTATGCTCTGTACGCTGATCATGCTGGTTGTCGAATGGACCTGTATCAAAGGATTTGTACAGGTGCTGAAGGTTCCGAAGCAGATTTTGCTCCCGCTGATTCTGGTGCTGTGCTGCGTTGGTGCATACGCGACCAACAATCGGATTTTCGATGTACAGTCCATCCTGATTTTCGGCGTCATCGGCTATATTTATCACAAGTTCAGCCTGCCGACCACTCCTTTCGTACTGTGCTTCCTGATTGGCGAGATGCTGGAGACCTATCTGCGACGCGGTATCATGCAGTACAAATCCTTTGGAGCATTTTTTGCGAGACCGATTTTTGACCTGTTTTTCTTTATTGCAATTGCGGTACTCATCTGGTCTGTATGGAAAGAACTAAAGGCCTACCGATTGAAAAAACAGAATGCATAATGAAAAAGATGAGAGATAAAAGACGTGCTGCCTGTCCGATTTCAGGCAGCACGTTCTGGTAAACGGATATGTTTCGATTCAGGAAATCAGGGTATCTGCCGTTCGAAGGATTGCGTGAATCTCCGGGAACGGATTGGCAGTCAGCAGCTGACTGGTAAGCGGTGCCTGGATCTTGACCGTCATCGTATAGAGGAAACGGCTGCGGATGAAAATCCGGAGATGGTCATCGGTAATCTGCAAGGCGATTGCGCCTGGCGTATATTCATCCAGACGGCAGATGGCCTTGAGCAAGGAATCCGGGAACAGTGTCTCCGGCATGTCAGGTAACTGATAGAGACAGTAGCTGTGCGGCTTTTCTCCGGAAGCTTCTAGCTGCGCGCAGATGAGATTCGGATACAGGTCTTTCTTCCGATTCTGCGGCATGCAGTCTTCCGACCAGAGACAGCAGTTCATGCCGGTCTTTTTGTTCAGCTGAATGTCAAAGTAGCAGCCGGCAAGGAAATCCACCGTGTTTTTGGTAGAACCGGGCTGACTGGACACAACATCAAATGTAAGATCAGACAGAACGACCGGCATGCCCTGGTAGGTGCCCTTGAGCGTATCACGGATCAGCATGTTCTTTGCATGAGCAACCGGAAAAAAACCGGTATCAGCAAGGTCAGAGGGAGAAAGACCGTCTTTGGGCAGGTAGGTGATCTGCTTGAATTGTGGACGGAAGCTTTCCTCCAGAATCACCGTTTTGACTGCCTGCTGGTAGCTTTTTTTGGCGGAACGGATTCCAAACAGGTAGATCAGCAGGAAAAGAAAGGCCAGTACGGCGCTGAGCAACTGAGATTTCATACCAATCAGAAGGACGATAATGAGGGCGATCAGGAATATCGTTCCCAGAATCTGCAGACGTTTCTGCTTTTGTTTGAGAAAAGTAATTTTTTCATTCATGATGGTAAATTCCTTTCTGAGTCGTTAAAAGATAGTTCTATTATAGCAGACAAGGCGTTGATTGAAAAGAAAATACAATTAAAATGATTTAGAGAAACATAAATACTATTAATTTTACTTATTGTGATAATCTGATATAATAAAGTCAGAAAGCAAGAGAAATCCCAGAACAGGAAGAGGAGGAAAATAATTATGTCACCAGTAATTACCAAAATGGAAGTATGGCCGGTAGCAGGAAAAGACTGCATGGAACTGAATCTGAGCGGTGCACATGCACCATATTTCACCAGAAATGTGGTTGTGCTGTATGCAGACAACGGTGAGATGGGCGTCGGTGAAGTTCCGGGCGGCAAGAAGATCACCGCAGCTCTGGAAGAGTGTATTCCGTTAGTGGAAGGCACCAGAGTGGCAGAGTATAAGAGTACCCTGCTGAAAGTGAAAAAGTATCTGGACTCCAAGGGCGAGGAAGATGTCCGCGGCAATCAGACCTTCGATCTGAGAACCGGTGTTCACGTAATCACAGCAATTGAGGCTCCGTGTCTGGATCTGTTGGGCAAGCATCTGGGCGTGCCGGTATGTGAGCTTCTGGGCGACGGACAGCAGAGAGACAAGGTTCGTATGCTGGGCTATCTGTTCTTTGTAGGCGATCCGAACAAGACCGATCTGCCGTATGACCATGAGCCGGATTCTGACTGCGAGTGGTACCGCATCCGCCATGAGGAAGCGCTGACTGCAGACAAAATTGTTGCGTTTGCAAAAGCTACTCATGAGAAATACGGTTTCCAGGACTTCAAGCTGAAAGGCGGCGTACTCCCGGGTAATGAGGAGATGGATGTCATCCGTGAACTGAAGAAAGCGTTCCCGGATGCGAGAATCGATCTGGACCCGAACGGCGGCTGGCTGCTGGAAGAGGCTGTTGAGTATGTGAAAGGTATGAAAGGTATCCTGACCTACTGTGAGGATCCGTGTGGAGCAGAGGGCGTATATTCCGGCCGTGAGATCATGAGTGAGTTCCGCCGCCGTACCGGTTTCCCGACCGCTACCAACATGATTGCAACCGACTGGAGAGAGGTTGGACATTCTCTGGAGTCTCAGGCAGTAGATATCATTCTGGCAGACCCGCACTTCTGGACCATGAGCGGTTCCGTACGTGTGGCTCAGATGTGTCATGACTTCGGCTATACCTGGGGTTCCCACTCCAACAACCATTTTGATATTTCCCTGGCGATGTTCACTCAGGTAGGTGCGGCAGTTCCCGGCGAGTATAATGCACTGGATACGCACTGGATCTGGCAGGAAGGTCTGGAGAGACTGACCAAAGAACCGCTGCAGATCGTAGACGGCTGTGTAGCAGTTCCGAAGAAACCGGGTCTTGGTATCGAGGCTGATATGGAGCAGATTAAGAAAGCACATCAGCTTTATCTGGACAACTGTCTGGGCGGAAGAGATGACTCCATCGGAATGCAGTACCTGATTCCGGGATGGAAGTTCAATCCGAAGAAACCTTGCCTGGTTCGGTAAGAAAAATTAAAAATCAAGAAGGACAGGATATGGAATCTTGTCCTTTTTTTGCATGAGATATTACATGATGAACTGTTATGACGAGGAGGCTATATGAAGGTAACAAGTGGTGGTATGGTATCTCAGCTTTTGAAGGATACCCCGATTCCGAAAATGTTTCATGCCAGACAGACTTTTCCGGGGGACAGGATCGCACCGGAGGATATTCCGGCAGTTGTATTCGAACAGCTTGGACAGGAACCGTTTGCATCTCTGATTCAGCCGGGGATGAGTATTGCAGTCACTGCCGGCAGTCGTGGCATTCGCAATGTGGACATCATTACGAAAGCCATTGTAGATTTTGTCAAATCCCGCGGCGCCGCGCCGTTCATCGTGCCGGCAATGGGCAGCCATGGCGGTGCTACCGCAGAGGGACAGCTGGAAATCCTTGCGGGCTACAACATCACACCGGAATCCATGGGATGTCCGATCAAATCGTCTATGGAGGTCGCAGAGCTGGGATACTCTGAGCGCGGCCGCCGTGTTGCAATTGACAAAAATGCTTATGAGGCAGACGGCATTATCGTATCCTGCCGTCTGAAACCGCATAACGCATTCCGGGGACCGTACGAGAGCGGCCCGTGTAAGATGATGACCGTAGGTCTGGGCAAGCAGGTGGGAGCTTCTGTCGTTCACGGTGATGGTATGGATGTGATTGCTCAGAATATTCCGACCATGGCGAAGGTGGTTCTGGAGAAGGCGAAGATTCTTCTGGCCATTCCCTGCATGGAAAATGCCTATGACGAGACCTGCAGGATCGAGGCAATTCTGGCAAAGGATATTCTTACCAGAGAGCCGGAACTTCTGAAATATGCCTTTACCAATATGCCGAAGCTGATTGTAGGAGAAACGGATGTCCTGATTGTAGATGAAGTGGGGAAGAATTTCAGCGGAACCGGAGTGGATCCGAATATTACCGGAACCTTTTCCACCCCGTATGCGACCGGAGGAATTAAGGTTCAGCGCACCTGTTTCCTGAATTTGAGTGAAGAGTCCCACGGCAATGCGCTGGGCTGCGGTCTGGCATCTGCGATTACCAAAAAGATATTTGATGACATGGATATTGAGAAGATGTATCCAAACTGCATTACCAGTACGGTGCTGGCTTCCGCGCGGATTCCATGTGTGGTTGCCAATGATAAAGAGGCAATCCAGATTTGTATCCGCACCTGCAATAAGATTGAACAGGAAAAAGCACGTATGGTGCGGATTTCGAACAGCCTGCACATCGGCGAGATCATGTTGTCGGAGTCCTATTATGAAGATGTACGGGCAGGAAAATATCCGGGTGTTGAGGCGCTGGACGAGCCGATGGAGCTGGAATTTGATGAGAATGGAAATCTGATGACAAAGATTTAAGGTACGAAAGGGGAATGGACATGGAAGGATTCGATGTTGCTGTCATTGGGGCAGGCGTAATCGGAAGTGCGGTAGCCAGGGAACTGTCCCGCTATTCCATAAAAGCTGCCGTGTTCGAAAAAGAACTGGATGTTGCCTGCGGCAATTCCAGCAGAAATACGGGCATGCTTCACGCGGGTTTTACCTATAAGCCGGGCAGCCTGAAAGCGGAATGTGCCGTAGAAGGCAATCAGGAATTTGATCAGGTGGCGGCAGAGCTGGATGTTCCGTTTAAGAGAACCGGCAAGGTGGTTGTCGGTTTTGATGATCATGATATGAAAAATCTGCTGAAGTTCAAGGAAATCGGCGAGAAAAATGGTGTACGTGGCATGCGTATCATCAATAAGGAGGAACTGAATCAGCTGGACTCCAGCGCGGGCGGTGAATTTGCCATGTATGTACCGGATTCCGGCATTTTGGATCCGATGCAGTATACGATTGCATTAGCGGAAAATGCGTGCCAGAACGGTGTGGAGTTCCACTTTGACACCAGGGTAGATAAGATTGTTCGGGAAGACGGGCAGTATGTGCTGAAGACCGCGAAGGGAGATTTCCGGACCAAATGGGTGATCAACTGTGCCGGCATGTATGCACCGGAGATCTCTGAGATGCTGGGGTATCCGAATTATCCGACCAGAGGCTTTAAAGGCGAGTATTTTGTACTGGATAAAAAGGCGGGAAAGTTTTTGAATATTCCCGTTTATCCGGCACCCAACGATAAAGGCGGATTTTCCACCCATGCGACTCCGACGATTGACGGCAATGTGCTGGTAGGACCGGATTCCTACGTGACCGAGGATCGGGAAGATTACAAAGTGACGAAAGAGCATCTGGATGGTCTGATTATGGATGGCCAGAAAATGTTCAAGCACATGAAACGGGAGTATTTTATCCGCAATTTTGCCGGAATCCGCTGGAAACGCTACAATCCGGAGACCGGGGAGATTCTGGATTTTATGCTGGAATCTGATGAGAAAAATCCGAATACCGTCAATCTGGTCGGCATCGAGTCGCCGGGAATCACCTGTGCACTGCCGCTTGCGAGAAGAGCGGTGAAGATCGTAGCAGAGCGGGATCATCTGGAAGCGAATCCGGAATTTAATCCGATCCGCAAAGGTATCCGAAGATTCATTGAAATGAGCAGTGAAGAGAAGAAGGCTGCGATTGCAGAAAATCCGGATTATGGCGAAGTGGTATGCCGCTGTGAGAATGTTTCGCGGGCGGAGATTCTTCAGGCCATTCACAATCCGCTGGGGGTTCATACGGTAATCGGTATCAAGAACCGGACTCGTGCGACGATGGGACGCTGTCAGGGTGGTTACTGTGAGACTCGAATTACAAAAATGATCGAGGAAGAACTGGGAATCGCGCCGGAAAACGTCCGGTATTCCAAGGCAGACGGTTACATGTTTACAGGAAAGGTAAGGGAAGACGTATGAGACAGACGGATGTAGTGATTATTGGCGGCGGTCCTGCCGGTCTGGCAGCTGCGGTTCGCCTGTGGGAGAAAGGAATCCGTGATATTCTGATTCTGGAAAGAGAACATTTTCTGGGTGGCATCTTGAGACAGTGCATTCATGACGGCTTCGGACTGACCCGTTTTGGAGAGACATTAAGCGGGCCGGAATACGCACAGCGTTTCATCGATGAGGTTCTGGAAAAACAGATTCCTTACATAACGGATACGACGGTTATCCAAATCTCTGAGGATAAAGTTGTGACGGCTTCTTCCTGTGACGGACTCCTGGAGGTTCAGGCAAAGACTGTGATCCTGACCATGGGATGCCGGGAACGTACCAGAGGTGCCATCAGCATTCCGGGACAGAGACCGGCCGGAGTTTATACCGCCGGTGTGGCGCAGAGCTATATCAATCTGCAGAACAAGATGGTCGGAAAAGAAGTTGTGATTCTGGGATCCGGAGATATCGGCATGATTATGGCGAGAAGAATGACGCTGGAGGGCGCTCATGTGCAGGCGGTGTTTGAGGTTCAGCCCTATGCCAGCGGACTTCCGAGAAATATTGAACAGTGTCTGCATGATTATGGCATTCCGCTGTATCTGAGTCATACGGTAACCGAAATAAAGGGAACGGGCCGTCTGGAAGCCGTTGTGGTGTCACAGGTAGATGATCATATGCAGCCGATTCCGGGAACGGAAAAGGAATATGCCTGCGATACTCTGATCCTGTCTGTCGGTCTGATTCCGGAAAATGAGCTGTCTTTGGGTGCCGGTGTGGTTCTGGATGAGAGAAGCAAAGGCGCTGTTGTGGATGAGAATCACCAGACCAGCGTCCCGGGTATTTTTGCGGCAGGCAATGTGCTGCAGGTGCATGATCTGGTAGACTTCGTTTCCATGGAGGCGGAGAGCCTGGCTGATTCTGCGTGCCGCTATCTGCAGGAAGGCAGTCTTCCGGAGTGCCCGCTTGCTGTCGTGACGGACGGCAATGTAACCCACACCATTCCGCAGAAAATCAGCGGAACGGAAGACTTCAGGCTGTCCTTGCGTGTGAGAAAACCGGTGAAGAAATGTACCATTCGCCTGAGCCAGAACGGTCAGGTGGTATTGGAGAAGAAAATGCCGAAGGCGATTCCGGCAGAGATGATTCAGATCCCGGTGAAGGCGGAGAAGCTGAGTCAGACAGGAGATCTGGAGGTGAGCGTATTATGGTAAGAGCAATGACATGTATCATGTGTCCGATGGGATGTGATCTGACCGTGAAAACCGGGGCTGATGCAGGTGCAGAGAAAATCCTGGTAACCGGCAATACCTGCCCGAAGGGAAAGGAATATGCAGTTCAGGAAATGACCGATCCGCAGCGCAATATTGCGACTTCTGTTCTGGTAAAAGGCGGAGAGCTGCCCCTTGTTAGTGTCCGACTGGATCATATGATTCCGAAAAATCGCATTTTTGATGTGATGGCAGAGATCCGGAAGCAGTCGCTGGAGGCTCCGGTTTTTGCCGGACAGGTTGTGATTGAGAATGTACTGGGCCTGGGCGCGAATGTGATTGTGACGAAGCATGTAAGGAAGGCGTAATCTCGAAAAATTAACGCATGCCGTGAAATTTGTTTTTTGACCTGGAGATTGCCGGAGACTCAAATTATGAAAAATATTTGAGTCTGATGCGGTTTAAGTATCCTGTGGAATACCATATATTTGGAAAGCAAATGGTTCTCCACAGGATATTTTTATTTATGGATTCCCTGATTCATATATTGAATCGCAAGATCCATAAAATATTTTTCTGGTTTGCTCAGATAACTGCCTTTCAGGTAGCTGATGCAGAGCATCCAGGTTTCTTCCGGAATAAGGGAAAAATAGACGATCTGCTCATTGGGTTCTGCATAAGACTGAGGAAAGAAAGCCGGGGCAACCTGGCCTTTTACAATGTTGACAGCAGTCATGGTTCTGCCGGATTCGAAAAGAACTTTGGGGTGAAAGCCGGCATGGGAAAAGGCATGGTCAATCATGCTGCGAAACCTTGTGGATTTGGAAAGCAGAACGAATTGTTCGTTGCGTAAAAGGCGCAGGTCGATGCCGGGCAGCGTCTCCCAACTGCGTTCTCCAGCCAGATAAGCCAGTGGGTGGCTTGCGGGAAGACCGAGCACCAGTTTTTCCTTTTTCATTTCAATATATTCCAGATCCGGATTCCAGTAGTGTTCTGTACGGGACATAAATGCAATCGTGGTTTCATGCTGAAGCAGAAGCTGTTCCATTTTTTTGACATGAACTTCCTGAATACGAAAAGTGATGTTGGGGTATTGTCTGTGGAATTCCGGAAGTATGGAGGAGAACATACGGGCACCCTGTTCCGGAGAAAAGGCCACGGAGATTTCACCGGCGGTTTCTTTGGAAATTTCATGAAGAATTTTGTAGGTTTCCTGTTTCATATCGACCATCTGGTGAGCAGTAGCCAGATAAATCCGTCCGGCAAATGTGGGAATCATGGTACGGTTGCGTCGCTCAAATAAAGCCAGTCCCAGTTCTTTTTCCAGCTTTAAAAGCTGCTGATTCAGAGCGGATTGGGTAATAAACAGTTTTTCAGCGGCCCGGGATATACTCTGCTCCTGTTCAATGGCGATCATATATTCGATCTGATGCAGATCCATAGGAATGTCCTCCTATTAAAAATAATTAGTTCAAATATAAAAATGCATAAGTTGAACTAAGGTGATACCTATATTATAATTGTATTAATAAAAGAACACAAGCAAATTTTCTAATATGTGTTGATATGAGGAGGACAAGATCATGGCATTTCGTTGTACACTACCGCTTAAGGATCCGGTAGCAACTCTGGCTTACCGTCCATGGACGGCTTCGGTGAAACCGTTTCAGGTAAGTCCGCAGACCTGGTATGTGGCAGGACAGACATGGGTTGGATGTTATCTGATTGATACCGGAGACGGTTTAATTTTGATCGATACGGCAATTCCGGAAAGTATGTATTTGTTGGTGGATTCCATTTACCGATTGGGATATAAGCCGGAGAATATTAAAAAAATCCTGCTCAGCCACGCGCATTTCGATCACTGCGGGGCAGCAAAGGCGATGAAAGAGCTCACCGGCGCGGAGCTTTACATGTCAAAAGAAGACTGGGAATTTATGAAGGCATGTCCGGATGAAACCATGGTACTGGACAAGGATTCTCATCCGCAGATGTTTGAGCCGGATCAGTTTTATTCCGATGACAAGCCGGTAGTTTTGGGCAATATTGCGGTTCGAAGTATGCTGACTCCGGGACATACACCGGGATGCACCAGCTTTTTCTGGGAAGAGGAAAACCCTGCAAATGGAGCACGCTATGTTATTGGAATGCATGGCGGAGTCGGTGCCAATACGATGAATGACAATTATTATGCATCCAGTAAGTATTTGACTCCGGTTTACCGGGATCGCTTCCTGAAAGATGCAGAGAAGCTTCAGGAAATACATGTGGATATCGCGCTGCCGAGTCATCCGAATCAGATTGAAATTATTGATCGTGCCGGTCAGTACACACACGAGAATCAGCCTTATCTTGATGAAACGATCTGGGCGGATTTCATAAAAGAGCGGGTCAGACAGGTAAAGGCTTTGATGAAATAGGAACCTGCAGCAAAACAACTACAAAGGAGAGGAAAAATGGAAATGTATATTGTATTGGCAGTCACCCTGTTTATGATGGTGATGTTTATCTGGCATAAAGTACCGTTTGGAGTAACAACCATGACCTGTTGTCTGGTACTTGCAATTTGTGGAATTGTAGATATCCAGACAGCGTTCAGCGGATTTGGAAATAAGATTGTGGTTCTGATTGCACCGATGCTGGCTTTAAGTTCTGTGCTGACGAGAACCAGTCTGGTGCAGAAAATCAGTGGGATTCTGAATACTTTAAAAGGTAAGAGGGGTATGCTTCTGATTATCTCCTTTTATCTGGTGGGCGCTGTATTCGCACAGTTTATTCCTTCGACTGCGGCTTTGACGATTCTGGTTGTATTTCTGATGACTCTGGATAACAGCGGTGAAATTACAGCAAACCGTCTTCTCCTTCCGCTTCTGGGAATTCTGGTTGCATGGAAATTTAAATTCCCGATTGGCATGGGAGCTGCAACTTTTGCAACACTGAATGGTCTGTATGAGGGAATTATCACAGATCCGCAGTATCATCTGACGATGATGGATCCGTTTCTATTTGCATTGATTCCGATCGTTGTGCTGACAATTTACTGCCTGGCTGCCTGGAAATTAATGCCAAAGGGTGCAGAAATTAATCAGTCAGCTCTGAAAGAAGCGAAAAAGGCGGATCTTTTATCATCGGCACAGGAAAAAATTGTCTATGGCGTATTTGTGCTGGTAATGCTTCTGATGATTCTGAATAAATGGACTGGAAATCTGCTCTATCTGGCACCTGCTCTGGGTGTTCTGATTTTGATCTATACCGGCATTTTGAGTGTTCCAGATGCAGTAAAAGGCATGACTGCCGATATGACCTGGATGCTGGCTGGTGTACTGGTTGTAGCAGATGCATTGGGTAAATCGGGAGCCGGCAATGCGATTGGCGATTTGATTCTGCAATTGCTTGGCGCAAATCCAAGTTCCTTTATGGTAATGCTGATTTTCTCTATGGCAACCGTGGTTATGACAACGTTCTTATCGAATATGGCAACGCAGACGGTGCTGATTCCGATTGCTGCTTCTGTGTGCCTTGCGGGTGGCTGGGATCCGAGAGGAATTGTACTGATCATCGGAACTGCCAATATGTTTGCAGTAGGTTTTCCATCTGGTTCCGGAGAGTGCGCAGTATGTTTTGCGGCGGGAGGTTATAACCCGGTGAAAGTGCTGAAATTTACATTCCCTTATATGGTTCTGGCGATTCTGTCCTGTGCAGCGGCAGCACATATTCTGTATCCGCTGTACTGATCAGGTAACAGACGAATGCTTTAAGATTTGTGCTTGTCAAACAGATTCAGAAGCAGCTTCAGCAATCCCTTCATAGGTTCTGACAAAGTGGCACTTCTGGAATAGGCGGCAGCCACATAAAAGGTCTGTTTCGGATGCAGGGAAAAGGTGTGAAATGTGTCTTCCTGCCGAAGTGTGTAGTCTGGCAGAAAGCCGCATCCAAGTCCCCGGTTCAGCATATATCTTCGTGACACATTGTCGTTGATCTCACAGAGTATACGTGGCTGAATACCCAGAGATTTCAGGGCAGAATCTTCTACATCTCTGGAAAAGGATGGGGCCGGGCTGAGGATAAAATAATCATCCCGCAGTGCTTCCGGATGCAGTTCTGAGGTACCGGCTTCCGGAAGTGCCGGGTGGTGTTCCGGTACTGACAGAAGGAATTCGCCTTCAGACAGGGGGAGAAATTCGAGAGCGGTATGCTGGAGCGAGTTGGTCAGCAGCACGGCGATGTCCATACGTCCCATGATCAGATCTTCCTTGGCTTGCGTGGTATTGCATCGGCGGGTAACCAGGTCGATATCGGGATAAGCCGCGCGAAACTCCGGGACACATTCCAGCGCAGTAGATGTGGCGCAGCCGAAACGCAGTACTTTTTTGTTGTTGCGGCTCATAGAAGTGAGTTGTTTTAATGCATCCTGCCGGATCTGCAGGACGGAGCGTCCGCCGTTTACGTAGATGCGCCCTGCATCTGTGATAGTCAGGCCGTCAGTATCCCGGGTAAAAAGCGGAGTGCCCAGTTCTTCTTCCAGTTTTTTGAGCCGCTGGCTTAAAGCTGGTTGAGTCAGATAAAGGCGCTCGGCAGCTTTGCTGAGGCTTTTTTCTTCTGCAATTGCGATGACATATTCGATAATCTTGGTATCCAAGTTTTCATTCCCTTCCTTATTTAATAAATCGTCGGTCTTGATGTTTTCGAAAATCCAAATTCTTTCAGAATCTGTGCGGCTTCCGGATTCGGATGATAGATATAATTGGGTTCGTTAAACTGCATGGAGAAATTCAAAGCAACCAGGTATCGTTCTGCTTCGGTCAAAACACGGTCTTTGGCAACCATGACAGTCAGGTTGGTGCGATAATTGGGTTTTAAGGAGAAGTAGACCAGGTTGCTGTTAATTTCTCCGTGAGAACGAGACAAAAGACAGACTCCGGCCCCGTTCTTTACCATGTGCTTCAGCACCAGATTGTTGTCTGATTCGAATACGATGGTAGGATGCATATTGTTTTGCTGAAATATGATTTCTGAAAGCTGGCGAATCGTGCTGCTCTTTCCGCCGATCAGAAACGGGGTATCCGAAAACAGTCGGATATCAACCGGGGGTGTGAACGCAGGGTCAGGACTGGCCATGGATGCCAGAGGATGGAAGGACGGGACAAAGAGTACCAGGTCTTCCTGAAATGCCGCAATGTGCCGGATCTCGGGCTCTTCCAGCTCGATGCAGGTGCCAAGACCAAGATCTGCGGTTTGATTGATGATGGAGCGCCGGATATCATCCTGATATTGTTCTTTGAATGTGATGCGAACGTTGGGAAAACGTTGGCGGAACAGAGGAAAAATACGGGCGATGGAGATGGCACCGCGCAGTGGAGTGACGCCCAGCGTGATGGTTTGTTCTACATCTCCGGAAAGTGCAGCGATTGCCTGATAGGTCTGGTTTTTCACAGATAAAATGCGCTGGGCGGCTTTGAGGTAGATTTTTCCGGCAGGAGTAGGGAACAGCTGCTTTTTGTGACGGAGAAACAGTTCTACTCCCAGTTCCTCCTCCAGCTCTGCCAGGTATTTGCTGAGGGCAGGCTGAGAGACACTTAGGGTTCTGGCGGCAGCAGAGAGGCTGCCCTGTTCTGCGATGGTTATGATATAGGATAATTGTCTTGTATTCATAAATGCTCCAAAATATATAACTTTTTCTAATATCATATATAATTTTAACCTGTTTGTCAACCGGATATAGCGATGATATAATTAAGCCATAGACAAGGGAAAACAACATTACTTGTCAAAAATAAAGTATATTACAATTGTAATAAGTAAATGAATTATAATAATTTATTATGCAAAACATGAGAAAGAGGGAGAAGAAAGATGAGAAAAAACAGAGTATTGGCAGCAGCAATGGCAGCAGTTCTGGCTATGGGAAGTCTGGCTGGATGTGGAAACAGCAGCGCACCGGCAGAAGCTACAACAGCAGCACCGGCAGCAACCTCAGCAGCACAGGGCGGTGAGGCAGCACAGGCGGCACCGACTGAAGGCGGTGCATGGAAAGCCGGCGACAATGTATATGTAGATGTACCGGCCAAGGCAGGCGGCGGTACCGATCTGTATACCCGTTATCTGACGCAGGCTCTGACTGAGGTTTGCCCGGGCGTAAACTTTATCGTAACAAACTACGATACCGGCGAGGTAGGCATGGAGCATGTGAAGAATGCAGCTCCGGATGGCCTGACTCTGGGTACCTGTCACGGCGGCGCCATTATCCAGTATCTGTGCGGCAGCTCCGAAGTGAATATTAAGGAAGATATGAAGGTTGTCGGAATCCTGAATCAGGGCGGTCCGCAGGCGATCATCGCAAACGCAGATGCTCCTTATAAAAACTTCGGAGAGCTGGCTGATTACATCAAGGCAAATCCTGGCGATGTGGTAATCGGATGTTCCCTGGGCGGTACCACACAGATTCTGTTCACCGCACTGGTAGAAGCTTTGGTTGGTGATACTTCCCTGGTGAACTTTGTGCAGTGTTCTTCCGAGGCTGACAAGCTGACGAATGTAGCTTCCGGTGCAATCAATGTTGCAAACTGCTCCATTCCGAATGCACAGTCCTACGATGCAGACGGCAAGCTGACGATTCTGGGTACCTTAGGACCGAAAGCTGCTACTCTGGAGAGCATGAGCGAACTGCTTGGATCTGAGCTGGATGCGAAATTTGCTTCCACTCAGGAGCAGAATATCGATGTAACCTGGGATTCCAACTACTATGTACTGGCTCCGAAGGATACTCCGGATGAGATTTGCGAAGCAATCAACGAGGCAATTATGAAAGCTACCGAAGTACAGTCCTTTATCGACGGCAACAAGGCGATGGCTACCTTCATTGATGCGGTTGACTATTCAGGCTCTCAGGAGGCACTGAACAATGAGTGGACCTTCCTGGATGATCTGGTGACCTCCATGGGGCTGAAAGTTCGTTAATTATTTCCTGTGATGTCCGGCTGACCCTGTTGGGCAGCCGGACGATTATTTCTGGCGACTATTTTGTATGAAAAGAGGTTTCCTATGAAAAAACTGAATCGTACTTATGTGATGGGAGCGGTGTTTATTGCACTGGCCCTGTGGGTAATCTACCAGACCGGCATGATTCCGGAAAAATTGGTTTCCAATGAGCCGGGACCCAAAATGTTTCCTTATATTTCTGCAATTGGTATGATCGTGATGTCCGTTCTCTCTATCATCTTTGACGGACGGAAGGAGAATGAAGAGAAAAGGGCAGGGGCAGCTCCTTATCTTGACGGAGCCGGCTGGAAACGTCTGGCACTGATCATGGTTGAATGCATCCTGTTCTGTGCAGCCATGAACTGGATCGGTTTCTGGTTTACATCCATGATCGGCATGCTGGTTTTCATTATGACGCTGCGTGCAGACAAGAAGATCAATCTGATTTTTGCAGTTGTGCTGAGTGTGGCTCTCGGGAGCCTGTGTTACTTCGGATTTACCAGGGGCTTTAATATTCCGCTTCCGAAGGGCGTGATCTGGACGATGATGGGCATCAAGATGCCTTAACAAAGGAGGTAATGAAAATGGCAAGCTATTTAACTGCGTTAGGCATTCTGTTTCAGCCGGTAAACTTTATCATGATGTATGTCTGCTGCCTGGTCGGCTGTGTGCTGGGTGCAATTCCAGGTCTTTCCGGCGGTCTTGGCATTACCCTGATTCTGCCCATGACCTTTGCTCTGAATACGAATCTGAGCTTTGCGATGCTGCTTGGCATGTATGTGGGCGGTGTATCCGGTTCTTTTATCGCTGCGGTTCTGGTCGGAATTCCCGGTTCTGCGGCTTCCATCGGTACCTGCTATGACGGTTATCCAATGACTCAGAAGGGTAAGGCTGCCAGAGCACTGACTATCGGTATCTGTGGTTCCTTCATCGGAACGCTGGTTTCCATTATTGTGGCAACGCTTTGCTCTACCTTTATTGCGGATGTGGCTCTGCTGCTGGGACCATGGGAGTACTTCAGCCTTTGTCTGATGGCAATCACCATGGTAATCGGACTGAGCAACGGTTCCGTATACAAAGGTCTTCTGGCTGCATTCCTGGGCCTGTGGCTTTCTACGATCGGTGCCGATATGGTTACCAACCAGCTGAGATTTACCTTTAAGAACACGAATCTTTACGGCGGTATCAATGTGGTTTGTCTGCTGATGGGTACCTTTGCTCTGCAGCAGGTGGCAACCAGCTATGCTAAGGGAAATCTGGATATGCCGGAGGTGGATGCAGGTTCCCTGAAGGGTTTTGGCCTTACTGTAAAGGATTTTATGGATAATATAAAGACCATTCTGGTGTCTCTGTTCATTGGCCTCTGGATCGGCTTTCTGCCGGGCATGGGTTCCGGTATCTCCAACCTGATCGCTTATGGTCAGGCGAAGAAGATGAGCAAGCACCCGGAGGAGTTTGGTACGGGTGTTGATGCGGGTATCTGGGCAACGGAGGTGGCCAACAATGCCGGTGTGGGCGGTGCCATCATTCCGATGATAGCTCTGGGCATCCCCGGAGATGCAACCACTGTGCTTCTGATGTCTGCCATGACGATCCACGGTCTGCAGGCAGGTCCGATGTTCATCAAGAACAATCCGGTGCTGGCAAATCTGATTTTTGGAGCAGTACTGGTATCTGCAATCCTGATTTTTGTAACAGAACTCCTGACCAAACGCTGGTTCCCGCTGCTTTTGAAAGCACCTTATCATTACCTGTACAGCGCAATCCTGATGATCTGCTTTTTAGGGGCCTATTCTGCGTCCACTTCTATGTTTAGTGTATATCTGGTACTGGTATTCGGCGCAGTAGGTATTGCTATGGAATACTTTAAGATGCCTGGAACTCCTCTGATGCTTTCCTTTATTCTGGGAAGCAAGATCGAGAGCTATTTCCGTATGGGCTGCTCCTATGCAAAGGGTGATATGACTTCCTTTGTGAAACGTCCGATTTCTCTGATTTTGCTGCTGATTGCATTGTACAGCATTCTGGGACCGGTGATTACGAAAGCGATTAAAAGCCAGAAAAAAGCAGCATAAAAAGAAAATGGGGTGAAAGCATGCTGACGAGAGAAGAGAAAGAACATTTAATTGCTGAGCTGCGCGGCAAAAGCGTGGCAAAAGAGAATATTACGCCGGAATACTGTAAGCATCTGGAACTGGCAGACCGGGAAGAAGTGAAAATCGAGACGGTTTCCGGTCCGGTGAAATGTTATGTATTTACAGCAAAAAATCGTACTGCCAACTGCCGGGTGCACATCAATGTTCATGGTGGTGGGTTTGTCCGTCCCCACGTCCTGAGGGATGAGGTATATTCCGCGAAGGTAGCGGACCGGATTCAGGGAATTGTAGTGGATGTGGACTATGATCTGGCTCCGGAATATCCGTATCCGACAGCATTTAATCAGTGCTATGACGTATGTAAATGGGTGTTTTCCAAACTGAAGGACTGGGACGGAGATGGAAAACGTGTGTCCATGGGTGGTCACAGTGCCGGTGCAAATCTGACGGCGGCTGTCTGCCTGAAGGCCAATCAGACAAAAGAGTTTCAGCTTTGTCTCCAGGTGCTGGATTATGGCTGCTTTGATATGGTGACTGATCCGGCAGACAAACCGGAAGCGAAGACCAATCTGATTCCGGTAGAGCGGGGAAGAATGTTCAGTCTTGCCTATACCGAAGGCAATCGTGAACTGTTAAATGATCCTTTCTGCAGTCCGCTTCTGGCACCGGATGAGATGCTGACCGGTCTGCCGGAGGCTCTGGTGGTAAGCGCCGGGCATGATAATTTCCGCTTTGAGGACAATCAATATGCACTGCGCATGGTTCATGCGGGCGTAAAGGTAACTTTGAGATGCTTCTTACATTCCAGTCACGGGTTCATTGTTCATTGCACCGATGAATGGGAAGAAGGGCAGGAACTGGTGATCCATATGATCAATCAGGCATCTTTATAAGGAGAAGAATCGATGAAAGTGCAGTTGGACGCGGAACTGATTATGGAACTGCGGGTGGATTGTCCGGAGGAGGATCGACTGGTCGTAGGAGGCAATGACTGGGGCTATTTGAAGGTGATCCAGATCAAGGGCGGTCATTTTGAAGGAGAAAGACTTCGCGGTTGCGTGGTACCGGGGGGTGCAGACTGGAACCTGGGAGTAGGTGGGGATACGGAAGATACGGTTCATTCCCGTACCGTGTTTGCCAAATACCTGCTTCAGACCGATGACGGTGTCTATATCGCAATTGAGAATCTTGGCTATAAATATGTGGAGCAGGAGAAAAATTCCCGGATTCAGACCTGTCCGTCTTTCCATGCACCGCGCGGAAAGTACGAATGGCTCAACTATGGTGTGTATGTGGGCAGCCTTTCCGGCAGCACTGTAAACGGTGTGAGGGGTGTGGATATCAAGATTTACAAGCTAAGTTGACAGAAAGAAGGAAAAAATCTATGAGATATGAGATAAAACCGGGAAGAGAAAGGAAAAGTATTAATTTCATTGACAATATTGTGTACTCGAGACAAAAGGATCTGCAGGGCAACGATATGGAACTGAAGATGTCTATCATGCTTCAGAACGGCAACAGCGAGATGCGTCTGGCAAGCGGCCGGGATGATGAAGGAGATGACCGGACACCAAAACCTGCGATTCTCTGGGTTCCGGGAGGCGGCTATCGCGGCTGTGACAAGAACCTGATGGTAGCGGAAATGGCGTTTCTGGCAGATGCAGGGTACGTGGTGGCATCTATGTATTATCGCAGCAGCGCAGAGGGACATTTCCCGGATCAGATCATCGATGTAAAGACGGCTGTCCGTTTCCTGCGGGCACATGCAGATGAGTACGAGATTGATCCGGATCACATCGGCATCATCGGCCGGTCAGCAGGCGGTCATTTGTCTGCTCTGGCGGCAGTCAATTGCGATCGGTATGACACGGAAGAGTGGAGCGGCTACTCCTCCAGGGTACAGGCCTGCTGTGACCTGTTCGGACCGGTAGACTTTGTGAAACTGATGGAATCGGATGATTACAATATGAAGCATGACCCGAACTTCCGTTGGAAAACCGTAGAAGAGACGCACGCCGGAGCGGTGCTGGGAGGTGATCCGGAGACCATGAAGGATCGGTGCAAAGAATTCTGCCCGCCATATATTCTGACAGAGGATTTATGTCCGATTCAGATCCTGCATGGTGACTGCGACAAACTGGTTCCGAGCGAGATCAGCGAAGATTTTTATCGAAAAATTGTGGAGGAAGGCATGGAGGACCGGGCAGACCTTTATATTCTGAAGGGAGCTGGCCATGGAACAAAGGAATTCTTCCAGCCAGAAGTGAAGAAACTGATCCGGGAGTTTTTTGACAAACATTTAAAGGCTTAAGAAAAAAGTTTGGAAACGCAGCAGCAGACGGGTTTGCAGCTGCGTTTCTTTTATCAGGAGGAGACAGAAAATGAAGCATATGAGGGTTCAGGTTCCCATGTGGTCAACGGCTTCCGACGCCGAGCTGCAGTTTTACCGGGAAATGGGAGTGGATGCCGTTTCGGTGATGTTTCGGGAAAATGACTGGGATTACGACAGTGTGAGCCGTCTGCAGGAACGGATGGCGAAGTTTGACCTGACGATTACGGACGGAGGAAGTTTCTCTGTATTCAAGAATCCGGTCATTCATCTTGGATTGGAAGGAAGAGATGAACAGATTGATCGTTACAATCAGTTTACAACTGTGATGGGAAAATGTGGAATTCCCATGTGTTCTTTGGCCTGGCAGCCGGACGGTGCGGTGCGTTCCTGGAAAAAGGTAGGGAAATACACCCGCGGTTCTGTAAGCGGAATAGTGGATATGGAGGAGATTGCCTCTCGCAATCCTTCCCATGGGCGTGTTTATTCTGAAGAAGAAATATGGCATAATTTTAAATATTTCCTGGATCGTACGCTTCCGGTCTGTGAAAAAGCAGGGGTAAAGATGGCACTGCACCCGAACGATCCGCCGGCAGCCTGTGTGATGGGGATTCCAAGTCTGATCTATAACAGCGAGGGTTTTAAACGAGCCTTTGAGCTGGCAGGCAGCAGTCTGTATCTGGGAATGAAGCTCTGCGTGGGCTGCTGGCTGGAAGGCGGCACGGCTTTCGGAGATCTGATGAAGGATATTGAGTACTTTGTGGGACAGGGCAAGGTGCTGGCCGTTCATTTTCGTAACTTAAGCGCCTCTATGCCGTATTTTGAAGAGGTACTTCTGGAAGACGGATATGCAGATATGTATGAGATTATGAAACAGCTGGTACGGTGTGACTGTGATGCTCTGATTTCCGTGGATCACGCATCTCATGGGGTGCCGGAGTTTGGCGGAATGGCGGGCGCTTATGGGTACTCGACCGGATATATGAAAGGAATGCTGATGGCCGCTGAAAAGGAAGTGGCTGTGGAGCGGAGAAGATAAGGAGGACAAGAAGATGTCAATGAGAAGTGAATATGAAGATTACCTTGCGCGTCGGGAACATTTGAAAACAACGCCCATGGCAGGAGTCTGGATGAATCAGGAATCACGCTATGTGAAACCGTTTCAGATGTACGGAAATCTATACTATGTTGGGGACAGCTGGGTATGTGCCCACATTGTGGATACCGGTAACGGTCTGATTCTGTTCGATGCAGGAAACTGCGGAAATGGCGCGACAGCCATGCTGATTCAGGCAATCTGGGAAGCGGGATTCAATCCGGCGGATGTTAAATGGCTGGTGTTGTCCCATGGACATGTAGATCACATTGGTGCGGTAAATTTTTTCCGGCGTATGTTTGGAACGAAAATTTATCTGGGGGCGCCGGATGCAGAGATGTTCCGGACAAAGCCGGAATATTCCATTATTCAGGAAAGTACAGATTATATGGACGAACTGTTCGAGCCGGATGTGGAGATTCAGGACGGTGATAAAATCTTTTTCGGTGGTACGGAGGTGCAGTTTTATCTGGTGCCTGGACACACGGAGGGAACCATCGCCTGCTTCTTTGACGTGACTGATGGCAGGGAGACGAAGCGGGTCGGTTATTATGGCGGGTTCGGTTTCAATACCCTGCAGAAAGAGTTTCTGCAGGAATTCGGAGATCCCGAATATAAAATGCGGCAGGTATATCTGGATTCTATCAAAAAGGTGCGCGATCAGAAGGTGGACATTTTTATGCCGAACCATACGGTGAATGTAAATCTGCTGGAAAAACGCCGGTATATGCTGGAACATCCGGGAGAGAATCCGTTTGTAGATGACGAGGCATGGAAGAAATATCTCGATAGGAAATACGAGGATCTGCTGAAACTGATCAGCGAACTGGAAAATAAAAAAATCAGCGCAGGTGCTTGACTTTTAAAAAATAAGTGCTATATTACACATAGAACAAATAAAAAACATATAGCAGCTTAAGCAAGTCGTTAAGACTTCAGGAGGAAAAGATAAATGAATACTTTAAAAGCTGAGAAACGTTCTATGGATGTAAAAGCAAAGAGACTGAGAAGAGAGGGCTTTGTTACCGGCAATCTGTTCGGCCGCAGGATTGAAGGCTCCATTCCGCTGAAGATGGAGAAGAAAGATGTGGAGCGTCTGCTGAAGGATGCCAACAAAGGCAGCCAGGTGCAGCTGACTGTAGACGGAGAGAGCTACAGTACTCTGATCAAAGAGATTGATTACAATGCTATGGCACGCAGAGTCGAAGAGATTGATTTTCAGGCTCTGGTGAGTGATGAGAAAGTACATTCGGTTGCCGAGATTATTCTCGTGAACCATGAGGCTATTCAGGGCGGTGTCCTGCAGGAGAATCTGAATGAGGTTGCCTACAAGGCTTATCCGTCTGCTCTGGTAGATAAGATTAAAGTAGATGTAAGTTCCATGAAGGTGGGCGATACCCTGAGAGTGAAGGATCTGGAGATTGCCAAAGACAAGGATATTGATCTGACTACGGATCCGGAAGCGGTTGTGGCTACCGTAACGGCGGTTCATAATGTTGTTCCGGAAGATGACACAGCAGCTGATGGAGAGAAGAAAGCAGAATCATAAAACAAAATACAGAGACCGGAAGAAGGACGATCCCCTCTTCCGGTTTTTGCATTCGTCAAGGATTCGAGGCTTTTTTCATCTGCTGATGTATCCGGTAAACATGATTGCTACGCAGAGCAGATAAATATATCCCATAATTGTTTTCTCCATTTTCTGAAACGTAGTTCTGGCCATTTCTTTGGCACATTTCCTATCAGTATACCATACTTTCCCATGAATTTTAGCCACCTATATAAAAATTGTAAAAATTCTATAATGGGTATTGACAGAGTGACAGGGTGTCATTATAATGAGTGACAGGTTGTCATAAAAGTGACATCTTAGTGAAGCAGATGAAGATTAATTTGGAAGGAGAGTGGGAGACGTGCCTACGGAACGATTTTACCGGCTTCCGGAAGCGAAGAAGCACAATATTCGCGAAGCGGCGATGAAAGAATTTGCAAGGGTACCATTTGAGAAAGCGTCAATCAATCAGATTATTCACAATGCAGACATATCACGCGGCAGTTTTTATACATATTTTGAAGATAAGCAGGACGTGGTGCGGTATCTGTTCGAGGAAAGTTCGAATAAGATGAGGAAATTTTGCCAGCATGAACTGGAGGAAAATCATGGAGATTATTTTGCCATGATGGAAGAGTTATTTGAGTATTCTGTAAAGACCATGCAGGAATCGGAAGACATGCTTAATGTGGCAAAGAATGTATTTTCTTATGAGGAAAATGCGAAGCTGATCGGAATGCAGGGTTTTCCTTCTCCGGAAGAAGCAGAAAAAGGGGATGGCCCGACACGGTGGCTTTTTTCCTTGGTGGATAAGAGCAGGCTTCGCTGGACAGATTTTGAGCATTTCCTGGCACTGGTTGGAATGTCCATGACCGTGGTGGCATTGTCTGCAAGACAGTATTATCAATATCCGGGGCAGCTGCAGGCGATCCGGAGAAATTTCCTGACCAGTATGCAGGTGCTTCGTTATGGTGCATACAGGGAAGCGCAGAATATATAAAAAAGGCAAGAGGAGACAGCGATGAAGAAAGGGATTATTATTACAGCAGGAGTAGTGGCAGCCGTTGTGGCTGTCGTGGCAGTGCCGAAAGTACTGAGATCAAAAGTAACACTGGAAGAAGCGCCGCTTCCGGTTGTGGAAGTGGTAAAACCGGAGCCGGCAACCATCGAACTTTTCCGTGGACTGGTAGGCCAGGTGGAACCGTCTGATGTGGTATATATTTATCCGAAGGCAGGCGGTGAAGTGACAGATATTTATGTAAAAGCCGGTGATATGGTCGAGCAGGGACAGGAGATCTGCAAGATCGATACCAAGCAGGTAGATGCAGCAAGACTTTCCATGGAAGCAGCGAAGACAGCGGCAGAGAATGCAAATGCAACTCTGGCTCGTCAGCAGGCTTTGTATGCAGCTGGTGATATCTCTCCGGCAGCGTTCGAGGGTGTACAGACACAGGCAAGAGCAGCTCAGATTCAGTATGAGCAGGCAAAGCTGAATTATGATTATCAGCTGGAGTTCAGCAATATCACCGCAACTATCTCCGGTAAGCTGGAATCTTTTAATGTAGAATTGCATGACAATGTGTCATCTCAGGTTCTGATTGGTGTTATTTCCGGAGAAGGTATGAAGCAGGTATCTTTTTCTGTACCGGAGAAAATCATCAATCAGCTGCATGTCGGAGATACCATCCGGATTGAGAAGAACGGTTCCGAATATACCGGTACGATCAGCGAACTCAGCAGCATGATCGATGCAAGCACCGGCCTGTTCAAGGTAAAGGCGTCTGTGGACAATGGTGAGGCTCTTCCGACCGGTTCCAGCGTGAAACTGTATGTAACCTCTGACAAGGCTGAGAATGTTATGACAATCCCGGTTGATGCCGTTTATTATTCCGGCGGAGATGCTTTTGTGTATATCTGCCAGGACGGAGAAGTACATCAGGTTCCGGTAGAAGTCGGCATTTATGACTCCAAACGTATTCAGATTCTGTCCGGCATCGACAATTCCGCTCAGGTGATTTCCACATGGAGTTCTGAACTGTATGAAGGTTCCAAGGTTCAGACGGTTGATGCAGCAGCTCAGGCTTCGGAAAGCACAGAAAGCCAGGCGGAACAGGAAACGGAAAAGACAGAATAGGAGGAGACATCTATGGGATTAACAAAGACGGTCCTGAAGCGGCCGGTCACCACCATACTGGTGGTATTGTGTATGATTGTATTCGGTTTTCAGGCCATTATGAATTCAAAACTGGAACTGATGCCGTCGATGGATATGCCGATGCTGATTATTGCGACTGTTTATCCTGGCGCGAGTCCGGAAGATGTCAATGATCTGGTAACGACACAGATCGAGGACGAGATCGGATCGTTAAGCGGTATTGATACGATTCAGTCTCAGTCTATGGATAACATGTCAATTGTAATCGTCAAGTATGATTATGGTAAAGATATTGATGAAGCATACGATGATCTGAAGAAAAAGATGGATGTCCTGGAAGCGGATCTTCCGGATGACTGTGAATCTCCGATCGTAGCGGAGCTGAATATCGATGATATGGCTACCGTTTCCCTGGCCGTGAACCATAAGACGGAGCCAAACCTTTATAACTATGTAGATAATAAGATTGTTCCGGAATTTGAAAAAATTACATCCGTTACGGAGGTATCTGTCAGCGGTGGTCAGGAGGAGTATATCAAAATCGAGCTGATTCCTGAGAAACTGTCTCAGTATCATCTGAATATGAATACGATTTCCTCTTCAATCGGAAGTGCAAACTTTACTTACCCGGCTGGTGATACGATTGTCGGCGGACAGCAGCTGTCAGTCAGTGCAGAAACCGAATATGATACAGAAGAGTTGTTGAAAAAAATTCCGATCACGCTGGGCAACGGCAATGTGATCTATCTGGAAGATGTAGCGAATGTTCATTCTGCTCTGGAAGATAAGTCTGGTGTAGCTCGTTACAATGGACAGGATACCATTTCTCTTGGTATCAAGAAGGTACAGAGTGCAACCGCAGTAGAGGTATCCAATGCGGTGCAGAAGACCATCAAGAACCTGATGGATCAGGATGAAAATCTGGAGATTGTTGTGGTAAATGATACCAGTGACGATATCCGGTCTTCTCTTAAGAGCGTGATGCAGACGATGGTTATGGCGGTTCTGATTTCCATGGTCATCATCTATCTGTTCTTCGGTGAGCTGAAGGCATCTTTGATTGTCGGTACCTCCATTCCGATTTCCATTCTGGCATCGCTGATTCTGATGAATGCCATTGGATTTACCATGAACGTGATTACGCTGAGTGCATTGGTACTTGGTGTCGGCATGATGGTAGATAACTCGATTGTAGTATTGGAGAGCTGTTTCCGTGCCACCAAGGGCAAGGGACTTGTAGGCGCGAAGGAGGCGGCCCTGGAAGGAAGTGCGGTCGTTCTTCAGTCTATCATCGGCGGTACCGCGACGACCTGTGTTGTATTCCTTCCGTTGGCTTTGCTGGAAGGTCTGACCGGTCAGATGTTCAAGCCTCTTGGCTTTACGATTATTTTCTGTCTGGTGGCTTCTCTGTTCAGTGCAATGACGATCGTTCCGTTGTGTTATTGCTTTTATCGTCCACAGGAACGGGATAATTCTCCTGCGGGTCATCTGATTACCTGGATGCAGGCGGGCTATCGCAAGATTATGAAAGTGCTGCTTACCAAAAAAGCACTGGTTATTTTGACTTCTATCGGAATGCTGGTATTGTCTCTGTGGATGGCGACCCAGCTTCGTCTGGAACTGATGGTTGCGGATGATACCGGTACCATTAATGTAACAATTGAAAACCGTCCGGGTCTGACAGTAGATGAGGCGGATAAGATTTATCAGAAAGTAGAAGCAATTATTACACAGGATCCGGATCTGGATTCCTATATGCTGACATCCGGTTCCAGTGGTATGAGTCTGTCGGGAAGTGACAGTGCATCGTTGACGGCATATCTGAAGGATGACCGGAAACGGGAAACCGATGATGTTATTAAAGAGTGGAAAAAGAGCCTGAATAATGTAACAGGTGCGAATATTTCACTGGAAGCCGGTTCGTCGATGTCCATGATGAGTGGAAGCAGTGATGTGGAATTTATTCTGCAGAGTACCCAGTATGATGATTTGAAAGAGGCTTCCGATGTGATTGTAAAAGAACTTCTGTATCGTCCGGAAGTGACGAAGGTCAGCAGTACACTGGAAAACGCGGCGCCGGTTGTCAAACTGAACATCGATGCAGTAAAGGCTAATGCAGAAAATATTACTCCTCTCCAGATTGCAGGAACTGTCAACGGTATGATCGATGGTGTAAAGGCAACGACACTGGATGTCGATGGTGATGAAATTGAAGTACGGGTAGAATATCCGGATGACGAATATGACACCATTGATAAACTGCAGGGTATTGTATTAACGAACAGCAAGGGTGGTTCTGTAGCGCTGACTGATGTGGCAGACATTGTTTACAAGGATACCCCGGCGAAGATTGTGCGTAAGGATAAACAGTATCAGGTGACAATCAGCGGTGATCTGCAGACGGATGATAAGCGTCAGCAGGATGCGATTGAGCAGCAGCTGTACGATGAGGTTGTAGCGAAACATCTTACCGGTACCGTGAGCCGTGCGGTAAACTCTCAGGATGAGTCCATGATGGAGGAGTTTGCAAACCTGGGCGGCGCGATCGGAATGGCAGTCTTTTTGGTATTTGTAGTCATGGCTGCACAGTTTGAGTCACCGAAGTTCTCTTTGATGGTGATGACGACGATTCCGTTCTCTCTGATCGGTTCCTTCGGACTTCTGTATCTGACGGATGTCCCGATCAGTATGGCATCCCTGCTTGGTTTCCTGATGCTGGCCGGAACCGTAGTAAACAACGGTATCCTGTACGTAGATACGGTGAACCAGAACCGCGCTACGATGGATATGGACACGGCACTGATTGAAGCCGGTGCAACGCGTCTGCGCCCGATTATGATGACTACGCTGACGACGATTGTGGCTATGATTCCTATGGCAATGGCTTATGGTGACAGCGGTGAGAGTATGCAGGGTCTTGCTCTGGTAGATGTGGGCGGACTGATTGCTTCCACGGTTCTGGCACTGCTGATGCTGCCGATTTACTACAAGGTTATGACACCAAAGAAAAAGAAACAGATCAATTATGATTAGGAAACTGTTACAATGCAAACAGGAAACTGGAATAGAACAGAATGCGAGGAATGAATGATGAGGAGATTAAAACGTGCCGCACTTCTTGGGCTGTCAGGTGTCATGCTGACAGCCGCCCCGCTGACAGCGATGGCAGGCAGCCCGGAGTTTGCGCGCAGCGCAGAAGAATGGGCGAAGCTGCGGGATAATGTGATCGAATATGACGAGATTGCCGGCCTGATTCATGAGTATAATGCAACCGTTCAGAAGGACAGTATCGATTATGCAGAGTTTCGCCGGGAATATGGAGAAACCAATGATGAGGTTGCAGCGAAATACCGGGAACTGGCTGATGATCTTTTGAGTGTGGATTATCCGGATATCGATGATTCCAATTATGGTATGGTGATGGCACAGATTATCGGCAATGAACAGTCGGCCAAACAGTATCAGCAGACGGCAGATGATGCACTGGAAGACAGTTATGTCAAGTATATGACGAACTGTCAGACCGAGGCAAATCTGGTTGCTTCTGCACAGACCGAGATGATTAATTATTATCTGAACCAGCTTCAGCTGCAGATTGCGCAGAAGTCAAGGGAAAT